>JBGVAK010000081.1:0-2815 GCA_045224495.1 Christensenellales bacterium | reverse complement strand
GACACCCTGGAACAGCTGCGGGATCGGATGGCGGACCTCAACCGGCAGGTCGATTGGCAGACCAAACACAGGATCATCCTGAACGGGAAGAAAAAGCGGCAGCATCCCCTCTACGACGCCCTGCAGATCGCGGCCATGTACGAGGGCCGGGACGAGGCCGCTTTCCCTCTCACTCCGGATGAGCAAAATAAACTGCAAAAAGCGCAGCAAATTCTTTCAAAAAACCCCATCGACATCCTCAAACTTGAGCGGGAAAGGCTGTATGCTGATCTCGTGGAGGTAAATCGGGCGCTCCGCGACCTGAAAAACGAACGTCACCTTTGTGAGCAGATAGAGGCGGACAGCACCCACATCCACGAAAATCTCCAGCCTTTCCTGACGGAGGACAGGGAGCTGAAACAGGAATACATGAACTATGAACGGTGAGCACGTTAGAAGGGAGAAACACGATGAACCGAGCGGAAGCATTGGGCAATGAGCGGGTCCGTGTGCCGGTCCGGGCACAGTACGTGATCTACAAGAAGGACGATCACATGGACGCCGCCTTTACATACAACGAGATGACGATCAGGACGCTGGCGAAGTTCCTGGTGGAAAAGCTGGGATCGGACCTGCTGATCGATATAGAGGAAAAATGAAAGGAGAGTGATGTGTTTTGAAAGCGGCGATCTACACCCGATTCAGTTCCGACAACCAAACGGAGCTGAGCACCCAGGCTCAGGTGCGCGCCTGCACCGAATATGCCAAGGCGAACGGGCTGGACATCTACAAGATCTTTTCCGACGAGGCCATTTCCGGCACGGAGGAAAAGACCGACCACCGGTTGCAGTATCAGCTGATGCTGCAGGATGCGAAGCAAAAGCGCTTCGACGTGCTGCTGATCCACAAGTATGATCGGGTGGCCCGGTCGCTGGAGGAACATGTACGGTTGTCCAAGATGATGGAGCGGGAGAAGATCCCCATCATCGCCGTAGCGCAGAACTTCGGCACCAGCATCGAAGGCGACTTTGCCAAACAGATGATGTGGGTCCTGTCGGAGTATTACAGCAAGAACCTATCCAAGGAGGTCCGAAAGGGGCATAGGGAGATCGCTTTGAAGGGGCTGCACAACGGCGGCCCCGCCCCCTTCGGGTTTCGCGTGGTGGACCAGAAGCTGATCATCAACGAACTGGAAGCATTCTATGTGCGGAAGATGTTCGACGCCGCCCTGAATCGCCGTGGGTTTACGGACCTGATTCGGGAGATGCGAGAGGCGGGCATCCGGGGCCGCAACGGCAGCCCCATCAAGTATACGCAGATCTATGAGATCCTGCGCAACGAGAAGTATGCGGGTATCTATGTGTACTCGGTGGAAGGGTGCCGCCACCGCAAAACGCGGTTGGAGACACAGGACGCCATCCGGCTGGATGGGGCGATCCCGGCGATCGTGGACAAAAATACATTTTTCGAGGTGCAAAAAATCATGGATGATCGAAAGCAGACCGGGAAGAACCCGGGAACGTATCTGTGCAGCGGGCTGGTCTATTGTCAGTGCGGGGAAAAGATGCACGTTTGCGGCGCCCCGGATCGCAAAGGCGGAAAGTATTACTACTATTACTGCAAGAAGCATTGCGGGGCCCCGGTGGTCCGGGTAAGCCAGGTGGACAAGGCCGTAAAGGATTATCTCGCGCAGCTCCTTTCGGAGCCCATGCAGATGAAGATCGCCCAGTTCCTGCGCAGCTACAAGGACCACCGGCGGGATTGCCGCGACTCCTTCGACGCGGCGCTGCAAAAGCAGATCGCCGCCAAGGAGCAGGAGTACGACACCCTCATGCGGAACATGTCCGTCATGGTCCTGGCCCCGGACATCCTTTCCGACATCCATGAGAAGATGAAGACCATCAAGGAGGAGATCAAGGTCCTGGAAAACACCACGCCGCCGGAGGAATACTCCACGGATGTGATACTGGACTGGCTCAAGTCCATCCGCACCGCGCCGGACAGCCGAGCGGTCCATCTGCTGGTCCAGCGTATCGAAGTGACCTCGGACAACGAAAAAACAGACTTCAATGTGGTTTCTACATTGGAGTCTGTTTCCGAGAAACTGGTAGCGGCGATTGGATTCGAACCAATGACAGGTCGGGTATGAACCGACTACTCTGGCCAACTGAGTTACACCGCCATAGTGAAGTTATTATATCCAGCGGGGGTGCGGCTGTCAAGAGGTTTTGGCAAAAAACCTGGGGCGGCGCGGACAGTCCCATAGACGGGTCCGAATCACAGTTCGTTCATTTGCGGCCCGGGGCGGCGGCGGGTACAGTGAGAGTATGGAGGAGACCGCGCCGAAAACCACCCCGCGGGTGGGTCAGACCGTCTATCTGGTGGAATCCTGCCGCACCGTGCGGGAGGCCGTGGTGCACGCGCGCAGCGGGGGCCTGTACACCCTTCGCTTCACCGATTCGGGCGGCGGCATCCGCCTTAGGGCGGACCGGCTCTATCCCACCCGGGACGCCGCTTCTGCCCACCTGCGGCAGCAGAAAGCCTGCCAGCCGGTCCTTATCCCCGCCCGCGCCTGGCACAATGTGCCGCTGTGGGAGTGTTGAACGTCTTCTCGCGTGAGATTCCAACGTAATTGTGACACTATTGCAAAAACCCCGGCCAGGCGGTTGATTTTAGGAGAGGGCGGGGGTATAGTAGGGACAGTGGTTAGCACTCTATGCGGTTGAGTGCTAAATCGAGAAAATATGAGGTGAAACGATATGGCAAAGAGACAGTTCAAGGCGGAGTCCAAGCGGCTGCTGGACATGATGATCCATTCCATCTATACCCATAAGGA
>JBGVAK010000080.1:0-10388 GCA_045224495.1 Christensenellales bacterium | reverse complement strand
TTCTTCTTGTTCTTAAAGGTATTGTAATTCCTCTGCTTGCACTCGGTGCAGGCCAACGTGATCTTAACGCGCATGGTATTTCTCCTTATCGTGGTATTCCATCAAAAACAAGCCCCCTTTGGGGGCACCTTGCATATGCTACCACAGGGAGGGGCGTTTGTCAATGAAAATCTTTCGGTTTTCTGGATTTTTTTGAGGCTCCGAACGGACGCTCCGACGGGATGCAGTATACCAGACGGACGGGCAAAAGTCCACCTTTCTTTTCCCTCTGCCCTTCGCTTTTTTTTAAATTTATATAGGAAAAAGGAGCGGGATGTGATATGATATTTAAAATATGACGTTTCGGAGGTCCTTTCCATGATCATCCTGCTTGCCGCCGCCGTGCTGCCGGCTGCGTATTTGCTTTACCGGGTCTACGCCATGGACGCCATCGAGAAGGAACCCTGGGCGCTGCTTCGAAAGCTCCTGCTGTTCGGCGCCTTGAGCGGCATCCCCGCCGCTCTGGTGGAGAGCCTGCTCACCGGCGTGGTGCAGAACGTGTTCACCGAGGGGACCGTGGCCTACAACCTGGTCTTCGGTTTCGTGGTGGCGGCCCTGGTGGAGGAGTGCTTCAAGTTCTTCTTCCTATATAAATTCACCTTCAAAAGCCCCGCCTTCAACTATCGGTTCGACGGGGTGGTCTACGCCGTGTTCGTGTCCATGGGCTTCGCCATTTTGGAGAACATTCTGTACGTATTCCAGGGCGGCATCAGCGTGGCCGTCACCCGGGCGCTCCTCGCTTTGCCCTTGCACGCCGCCTGCGGGGTGTACATGGGCATCGCCTACGGGGAGCAGAAGGTGCGGAGCCTCTATAAGCCCGCCTCCGGCCTGTCCGTAGCCCGCGCCTGCCTCATCACGCCCATCCTGATCCACGGCTTCTACGACTTCTGCGCCTTCATGCAGACGGAGCTGTTCACCATCATCTTCATCGTGTTCGTCATCATCGTGTTCATCATCACCCTGAAGCAGCTGAAAAAGGCGTCCCGGGAGGATCGCCCCGTGGAGGAGGTCACCATCGATGCGCGTTAACGTCCCCCTGAACAACGACTGGCAGTTCGCCTTCACCTGCACCGACGAATTCCTTCGGGGAGAGGTCCCCGGGGAAGCCGTGCGGCTGCCCCATACCGTGAAGCTCCTGCCCTGGAAGTGCGCTCAAAAGGAGATGTACGAGACCGTCTGCGGCTACACGCGGACGATCTTCGCCGACCCCGCCTGGGCGGGCAAAGAGGCGCGCCTCATCCTGGACGGTGCGGCCCACTATGCCGAGGTGTTCCTGAACGGCGAAGCTATGGTCCCCGAGTGGGACGCCCACTGCGGGTACGTGGCGCAGAGCTTCCTGCTGACGAACCTCAAATACGGGGCGGAGAACCGGCTCTCCGTGCGGCTGGATACCCGGGAACAGCTGAACCAGCCTCCCTTCGGGTTCCTCATCGACTATCTGTGCTACGGCGGTCTCTACCGGGAAGCGCGGCTGGAGATCGCGGAGCCCTGCCATATCGTGAGCGTGTTCCCCATAGCCCATGCCGATGGGTCCGCCACGGTACAGGTGCAGCTCTCCCAGGCCCCGGCGGCGGGTGACAAGCTCCGGCTCACGTTGCCGGAGCTGGGCATCGACCTTGCTCTGGACGCGCAGCAGGAGAGCCAGTTCTCCTTCCGGGCCGAGAGCGCGGTCCCCTGGGCTCTGGAAGAGCCCCGGCTGTATGAACTTGCCGTGTCCCTGCTCCATGAAGGGCAGGAGACGGACGCTCGAACCTTGCAGGCGGGCTTCCGGGACGCGGAATTCCGGGCGGACGGCTTCTACCTCAACGGGCAGCGGGTCCATCTCAGGGGTCTGAACCGGCACCAGAGCTGGCCCTACATCGGTTACGCCGCCCCGGGGGGCATGCAGCGGGACGAGGCCAACTACCTGAAGTTCGGCCTGGGCCTCAACATGGTCCGCACCAGTCACTACCCCCAGAGCCAGCAGTTCATCGACCGCTGCGACGAGATCGGCTTGCTGGTGTTCACGGAGATCCCTGGCTGGCAGCACATCGGCGACGAGGACTGGCAGCGGATCGCCCTGGAGGACGTGCGGCAGATGGTCCTCCAGTACCGGCACCACCCCAGCATCGTCCTGTGGGGCGTGCGGATCAACGAAAGCCAGGACAACGATGAGCTGTACACGAAGACCAACGCCCTGTGCCGGAGCCTGGACCCTTCCCGGCAGACCGGCGGCGTCCGGTACCTGCAGCAGAGCCACCTGCTGGAGGACGTGTATACCTACAACGACTTCACCAAGGACGGCACGGGCTATGGGCTGTTGGAGAAGGGGAACGTGACTAAGGAGCTGGATAAAGGCTACCTGGTGACCGAGTGCAACGGCCACATGTACCCCACCAAGAATCAGGACGACGAGCAGCACCGGCTGACCCACGCCCTGCGCCACGCCCAGGTCCAGAGCGACGGGGCCGTCCGGGAGGGCGTATCGGGCTGCATCGCCTGGTGTATGGCGGACTACAATACCCACCCGGACTTCGGTACCGGCGACGCCATCTGCTACCACGGCGTGGCCGACGGCTTCCGCAACAATAAGCTGGCGGCCTGGGTGTACGCCAGCCAGCAGGAACAGGACCCGGTGCTCATGGTGGCCACGGACATGAACAAGGGCGAGCGTGCCGGGAGCCTGCTGGACGACGCCTACGTGTTCACCAACGCGGAGAAGGTGCGGCTTTCTAAGGGCGGCAAGTTCATCGCGGACTTTCAGCCGGACCGGGAGCATTTTCCGGGCCTCCCCCATCCGCCGGTACATATCGACGACTTCGTGGGCGAGCTGCTGAAAACCGAGGAGCACTTCTCCGACGAGGTGGCGGCCAAGGTGAAAAAGTGCCTGTTCGCCGCCCAGAAGTATGGCATGGACAAGCTCCCTCTGGGCGTGAAGGGAACGCTGGTCGATCTGAAGGTCCGGCACGGGTTCACCCTGGAGCAGGGCATCGACCTGTTCAATCGGTACATGGGCGGCTGGGGTCAGGAATCGGGCCTGTGGCGGTTCACTGCCATCCGCAGCGGCGAGGCCGCCGAGTATGTGGAGAAAGGCGCTTACACCAAGCCTCGCCTGGTCGCCTGGGCGGAGCGGGTGCTGCTGACCGAGGGCAGCGCCTACGACATGACCCTGGTCCATCTCGAATGCCGGGACGAGCGGGGGAACCGGATCCCCACGGCCTTCGACCCCATTTTGCTGACCACCGAGGGACCCATCCAGGTGGTGGGGCCCCGGGCCGTCTCCTTGGAGGGCGGCGCTTTCGGCACCTATGTGCGGACTACGGGCGAGACGGGCGAGGGCGTTCTCACCCTATCCTCCCCCACCCTGGGCAGCTGCCAACTGACATTCACCATCATTCCGGAGGTAAAATAGTATGGAATACCGTTTGTTCAACGACACCTATGTGATCCGCCTCGATCGGGGCGAGGAAGTCATGACCGTCCTGACGGACCTGTGCCAGCGGGAGGGGATCCAACTGGGGTCCGTAGCCGGCATCGGCGCTGCGGATCGGGCCATCCTCTGCCTCTACGACGTGGTGGAGAAGGCCTACTCCAAGCAGGTGTTCAACGAGCCCATGGAGATCACCTCCCTCATGGGCACCGTTTCCTGCAAGCAGGGGAAGACCCACCTGCATCTGCACGCCACATTGTCCGACGCCAATATGCAGGCCCATGGGGGCCACGTGAACGCCCTGGTCATCGGCGGCACGGGGGGAGATCTTCCTGCGCGCCTTGCCGGGCCAGGTGGGCCGCCGGCTGGACGAGGAGACGGGACTGAACGTGTTGAGTTTTCGATAGGTGTTTACCTTTCTTGCAAGAAAGGTGCAACCAAAGAACTTTAAGAAGAAAAAAGCTTAAGCGGTAATACCCATTACCTTCTTAAGCTTTTCTTTTCCGCCGCTTTTCTTTTCACCGAAAAGAAAAGCGGCAAAATAAAATATGCTTCACCAATTCGGCTCTCCCACGCCCAGGAACAGCACCCGGTGGGCGGGGATGTCCGGCACGGGGTATTGAGAGGAATAGAAGGTGCGCATGACCATCTCATAGGTCAGGCTGTCGTCTCCGGTGAGCGCCACGACATAGGCCTGCTGGCCGTTGGTCTCGCCGGTGAGCGTCAGCAGCATGGGGAACGGCTCGTCATTCTGGTCGAACCCATCGGAGAAGAACGCCCTATACTGCCCGTCCCGTTGGAAGACGTCTATGAGGTACATCTCCTCCCCGAAGAACTCGGCGATGCGGACGCCTGCATCCTTCCCCGCCGCGGCCTGCTCCAGGAACCGCCGCCATACCTCCGCGTTCTCTGTGATCGTCAGGTCCTCCAACACCACCCAGCCGTAGAGCTTGGCGGCCCGACGGGTGTATCCCTCCTCCACCCGGGCAAAGCCGGTATAGTTCCCGTCCCCGTCCACGGTAAAGGATACGGGCCGCCGCACGCAGCCCGTCAACAGGAATATGGCCAGCAGAATGAAAAGGACTCTACCCTTCATGGGGCAGCTCCTCGGTGTAGAGCATGTCGTGGGAGATGCTGCCGTAGAAGAGGCGGCTGACCTCGGCGTGGTCCTTCGTCTGACCTAAGATCCACATGAGCTTGGCCACCACAGCTTCGGTCGTCATGTCGTAAGCCTCCAGCACCGGCAGATCCGTCTTTAGCTTATGGCCCACACGGTAGACCGTGAGGTCGCTCCCCTCGTTGGGGACCTGGGTGGTCATGACCACGGTCTTCCCCGCCTTCACGCCCCGCTTGATGGCGTCGTAGAACCTTGACCCCTCGCTGGGCACGCCGCCCACGCCGAAGCTCTCCACCACCAGGGCGTCCTTGCGGCGGAGCATGTAGGAGAGGACCTCGGGGCCCATGCCGGGGATCAGCTTCACCAGGCCCACGCTGTCGTTGAGCTTGTGGCTGAACACGGGGGGCTTCTGGTAGTTCAAATAGATATACCGGAGCACCCGCCCCTCCCGCACGGAGGCCAGTTCCGGGTAGTTGATGCTAGAGAAGGCGGAAAAGCTCTTGGAACGGACCTTCCTGGCCCGGGTGCCCAAAATGACGGACCCGTTGAACACGATGACCACCCCGCAGCTCCCGGGCGAGCAGGCGTAGGCGAAGGCGTCCAGCAGGTTCACCTGGGAGTCCGTGTTCTCGGAATGGATGGGCTTCTGCGCCCCGGTGAGCACGATGGGCTTGGGGGAGCGACGCACGAGATAGCTCAAGGCCGCCGCTGTATAGGCCATGGTGTCCGTGCCGTGGGCCACCACGAAGCCGTCGTACTCGTCGTAATACCGCTCGATGGCCCCGGAGATCACCAGCCAGTCGGCCGGCGTCATGTCCGTGCTGTCGATGTTCAACACCTGGACGGCATGGGGCTCGCAGATGTTCCTGAGGCCCGGCACGGCCCGCAGGAGCTCGTCTCCGCTGATGGTGGGCGTGAGGCCGGAATCCGTATTCCCGGAGGCGATGGTGCCCCCGGTGGCGATCAACAATATCTTCTTCATAGCTGTAGTATAGCGGACACGACGCCCTTTTGCAAGGAATACCCGCAAAAAGAAAATCTCCCGCGAGCGGGAGATCGATTCTTTTGGTTGTGGGTTGTGGAGTGGTTCAGAGGGGAACTTACATGCCGTACCGCTTCTTGAAGCGATCGACCCGTCCGCCGCTGTCCACCAGCTTCTGCCGGCCCGTGAAGAACGGATGGCACTTGCTGCAGATTTCGACCTTGAGCTCACCCTTGGTGGAGCCGGTAACGAAGGTCTCACCGCAGGCGCAGCGCACGACGGCCTCGCCGTAAGACGGTTGGATATCTTTCTTCATGTATTATCACTCCTTTGTCGTGTAATGCATTACCGTTTGCCATTATACCATGGCGAACCGAAAATGCAAGCACTTTTTTCAGGAAATTTTCGACTCTTTTTCCCCGGGTCAGCGGCTGGAGAGGGTGTAGCCCTGACGCTCGTAGATCTTGATCCAGTCCTTGAGCTTGGAGAGGAAGTCCTCGTTGGTGGCGGTCTTGGCCATCATGGGCACCACCTGCTCCGTGACCTCCGTGGTGCCGCCGCCGGCCAGGAACTTGCGGAGCATGTAGACGCCCTCCAGTTCCTCCTTGCTGAGCAGCAGCTCCTCCCGCCGGGTGCCGGACTTGTAGATGTCGATGGCCGGGAAGACCCGCTTCTCGGCAAGCTTCCGATCGAGATGGATCTCCATGTTGCCCGTGCCCTTGAACTCCTCGTAAACGATGTCGTCCATGCGGCTGCCGGTCTCCACCAGGGCCGTGGCGATGACGGTCAAACTCCCGCCGCCCTCGATGTTCCGGGCCGCGCCGAAGAACCGCTTGGGCTTATGGAGGGCACCCGGATCCATGCCGCCGGAGAGGGTCCGGCCCGTGGGCGGGATCACCAGATTGTAAGCCCGGGTGAGGCGGGTCAGGCTGTCCAGGAGGATCACCACGTCCTTCCCCTGCTCCACCAGGCGCATGGCCCGCTCCTGGACCATCTCGGCGATGCGGGTGTGGTGCTCCGGCAGCTCGTCGAAGGTGGAATAGACCACCTCGCCCTTGATGCACCGCTTCATCTCCGTGACCTCCTCAGGCCGCTCGTCGATCAAGAGGACCATGAGGTGACTGTCCGGGTAATTGGCGCTGATGCCGGCGGCGATCTGCTTCAACAGCGTGGTCTTGCCCGCCTTGGGCTGGGATACGATCATGGCCCGCTGGCCCTTGCCGATGGGGGCGATAAGGTCGATGAGCCGGACGGACAGGTTGTTGTTCTCCCCCGGCGTCTCCAGAGTGTACCGCTCGTTGGGGAAGATGGGCACCAGCTCCTCGAAGGTCTTGCGCCGGGCGTTCTCGTCAGGCAGAAGGCCGTTGACCCGGTCGATATACATGAGGGCGTCGAATTTATCCCCCTCCCGGTGGGGCCGAGCCCGGCCCTCCACGTAGTCGCCGGTCTTTAAACTGAAGCGGCGGATTTGGGTGATGGAGAGGTAGATGTCCTTGGGGCCGGAGTAGTAGTTGTCCATGCGCAGGAACCCGTACCCGTCGGGCAGCACCTCCAGCACGCCCTCCGTGGGGGGGCAGTTCTCCGTCTCCAGCATCTTGGGCACGGCGGGGTTGGCGGTGCCGTACTCCTGGTTGTAGTAAGGCTTCTCCTCCTCCCCGGTCGCGACCGCAGCAGGCTCCGCGGGGGCAGGCCGGTTGGGCCGCTGCTCCTGGTTGTTCTGACTCGCATGGCGGCGCTCGCCGTTGGTATAGTTCCCGAAATGACGGGTATAGCCCTTCTGATAGCGGCTGTTCTGGGACCGGTCGATCCGGCGGCGCTGCTCCGGCTTCTCCCCGCCTTCCTCCCTAGGCTCCGCCTTGGGGGGATCCTGGACGGGCGCGGTCGGCTTCTCCCCCTCGGGAGCGGATGGCTTCTCCGCCTCAGCAGGGGCCTTTGCCGCCTCCTGGGCTTTCCCGGACCGCTTCTTCTGACGGTCGTTCTTCCCCTTAGCTGAGGCCTTCGCCTTGGGCTTCTCCGCTGCGTCCTCCGCCGGTGCGGCTTCCCGCGCTTCGGCGGGGGCTTCCGCCGCCTGAGCCGCCGTGGCCTTAGTGGGGCGGCCCCGCTTCTTGGGCGCGGGGGCTTCGCTCTTGGTCAGCATCTCCACCAGCTCGCTTTTCCGGTATTTGCCTATGTTTTTCACGCCCAAAGCCTGCGCCATCGCGCGCAGCTCTGCCAGGTTCTTTTCCAGCAGGTTTTCAGGAACCATTCGCTTCCTCCAAAATGTTGTATTGTAAAAAAGATGGGATTGTTGCTGAAGGGATTGGATCGATCTCGTATGGGTGTATTGTATTGCCTTGGGCCGGTCTTTGTCAAGGTGTTTTGCAAAATCAGTGCAAATCACTCCCCCTTCGCCCTCCCTTGCGGCATAGGCCCCGCCCCGGGGGCATAGGCTGTTGACAGGAGGTGGACATCTATGGATAAGACCGGAACGCTGGCGGAGTATACGCCGGACGCCCACCAGATATGCATCGAAGGCCAGCACCATGCCCGCATCACGGGAGTGGTGGACGTGGAAAGCTTCCACGAGCAGGAGGCCGCCATATTGACGGAAGCGGGCATGCTGCTCCTCTCCGGGGAGGAGCTGAAGCTGACCCGGCTGGACCCGGACAGCGGGCAGGTGATCGTGGACGGCCGCATCCTTTCGCTGGAATACGAACAGCCTACGCTGAAACGGAGCCTGTTCGGCCGCCTGCGGGGATGATCCGGGACGTGTTCGACCAGCCCCACCAGGCCATGGTCATGCTGTTCTTCGGCCTTCTGGGCGGTCTTGGGTATGAGTTTGTGCGGCTCCCCCGCCTGCACGCCGGACGGGTAGGAACGGTGATCTATGATGTGCTGGCCCTGCTGCTGCTGCAGATCTGCCTGATCGCCGGTCTGTTCCTCTCCACCCGCGGCGAGGTGCGGCTCTACGGCGTCGTGCTGTTTTTTGGGGGGATGTTGCTCGTCCGCTGGGCTTTTCGGCCACTGTTCACAGAAATACTTCAACAGATACGCAAAAAAGAGTTCCCCTCCCGCTGAAAATCTGATATACTGCTTTACGTGAAAAAACGTGCGCGTAAAAAAACGGTTTACTTCAAGCCCATACACTTCCTTCTGCTCCTGGCGGTGGACGCGGTCGTTCTGGCCGGCGTCATCATTCCCCAGCGCACCAACAGGGAGAATGCCCAGCTGCTTTTGGAACAGAAGCGGAACGAACTCAACGCCATCAAGATCGAATACGAACGGGAGCAGGCCAACCTGGAATACATGCAGACCGACGAATACAAGCTTCAGCAGGGTTCCGTCCGCTACGGTTGGCACTACACCGACGACACCATCATATTGGACGACGACAACGATTCCCTGGCGGGAGGCGGCCAATGAGGGCGCCGCTCGCCATATTGGATGTCGGCAGCAACTCCGTCCGCTTCGCCATTCTGGATAGAAATGACGACGGCGCTTTTTTTGTGCCCGGCGGACGCAAGGAGATCTGCACCACGCGGCTGGGCAAGGGCCTCGATCAGACCGGCCGTCTGTCCGCTGCGGCCATGGAGGCCACGATCACGGCCTGCCGACAGTTCTGCGACAAAGCTGAAGTCGCCGGGGTGCGAGCCTACGCCTATGCCACCAGCGCCGTTCGGGACGCTCAAAACCGACAGGAGCTGCTGGACGCGCTCAAAGCCGCCTGCCCCGACCTGGGCATCTACCTGCTCTCCGGCGAGGAGGAGGGACGGCTGGCCTATGCGGGGGCCCTGGGCGGCCAGCAGGGAACGCTTTTGGACATCGGCGGCGGCAGCGCCCAGGTGGTGACGCCCTTCTGGTCCGTCAGCTTCCCCACGGGCTGCGTCCGGGCCCAGGACCTTTGCCCGGAGGACGCCCTGCTCCGCATGCGGGATACCATCTATACCTGGCTCAACGACCGCGTCAGGCTGCCCGGCCCAGCGTCGGCGCCCTTCTTCGGCGTGGGGGGTACTATAACCACCTTGGGCGCCCTGCTGCTGCAGCAAAGCCGCTACGACGGCAGCCAGCTCTCCACATTGCGCCTTACCCCGGAGCTCCTCACGGCCCTCCTCGTTCGGCTCTCGGCCCTGGGCGACGAGAGGCGGGCCCAGATGCCGCTCCTCGTCCGCCGCCACGATGTGATCCTCCAGGGCGGCCTCATCCTCAGCTGGTTCATGGAGGCCCTGCACATCAAGGCCCTGACCCCCACGGATCGGGGCGGCATGGAGGGCTTTGCCGGTTGGCTCGTGGAGAAGGGTATCGTTTGAACTCTTTCTATGCTGCTTTTTCTTTTCATGAGAAAAGAGAAAGCGGCGCAAAAAGAAAAGCAAAACGACATAAAATGGGAGATGCAGGAAAGCATCTCCCATGTTTTGAAAGTTCTCTGGCTGCCCCTTTCTTTCAAGAAAGGGGCGTGCTTTGCTTCCTTTCGATTATTCCTCGTCCTTCTTATCGGCGATGTTGATCTCGATGGGCTCGTTGCAGTTGGGGCAGATGAGCCCGTCCGGATTGTCCAGCATGTCCTCGTCGAAGTAGATGGTTTCGCCGCAGCTGGGGCAGACGACCTCGAAGAAATCGTCGTCCTCCTCGTCCTCGTCGTCCTCATCGTCCTCGCCGTAGAGGATCTCATCGTAGTCGTCCATATCGTCGTAGATCTCGTCGATGGAATCGTTCAGCTCTTCGATGGCGTCGTCATGATCGCTCAGCTCCTCGGCAATGGTGTCCAGGGCGTCGACGATGGCGTTGAACAGCTTCTTCTGCTTGGCGTCCTCGATCTCCAGCCCCTCCATGAGGCCGTCCAGATAGGCGACTTTTTCGGAAAT
>JBGVAK010000079.1:0-16565 GCA_045224495.1 Christensenellales bacterium | reverse complement strand
ATCTACCGGGGGGACCACTGGTACGACGTGCCGGTGACGGACGAGAACGAGCCCAGGCCCGTGACCCCCATCATCCAGTCCACCGTGGAGAACGTGAGCGCGGACCTCATGGATCAGGCCCCGGAGGTCTACATCAAGCCCGAGGGCGGCGCCAACGACTACGTGGCCCGGGTGGTGGAGGCGCTGATCCGCCGGAACCACGACGTGTCCGGGTATACGGTGGAGTACCAGAAGCTGGTCCACGATCTACTGGTGGGCGGCTACTGCGTCCAGGAGGTGGGCTACGATCCCGGGCTGAACGACGGTCTGGGCGGCGCCTTCATCCGGCACGTGGACGATCGGAGCATCCTCTTCGATCCCCTGTGCGACGATATGCAGGAGGGCCGGGCGGTGTTCAAGATCTCCCTTCGGACCCGGGCGTGGTTCAAGGACCGGTTCCCGGAGAAGTATCAGCAGATGGGGGAGGATCCCTACGCCGCCAACGACGCCCCGGCGGACGACATCCTTCGAGGCGATCGGCGCGACAGCGTCCTGCTCCTCGAATACTGGTGGAAGACGCCCACGGAGCGGGAGGGCGTGTTCGCGGTCCACATGGCCCTCATCGCCGGGGGCGTGGTGCTGGCGGACAGCCGCGAAACCAAGCCTCAGGGCTACTTCGCCCACGGCATGTACCCCTTTATCCTGACCCCACTGTACATGCGCAAGGGCAGCGCCCTGGGCTTCGGCATCGTGGACCTGTTTGAGAAGCAGCAGCGGTATGCGGACAAGCTGGACCAGATCGTGCTGAAGAACGCCTTCATGGCCAGCCACAACAAGCTTCTCGTCACGGAGGCCTCCGGCTTCGACGAGGAGGATCTCAAGGACTGGTCCAAGGAGGTCCATCGGGGCGAGAGCCTGAACGGCGTCACCTGGTTTTCGACGCCCCCGCTACCCGCGTATCTCATGACCTACATCCAGCGCATCCGGGAGGACATCAAGGAGGAGAGCGGGGCCAACGACTCCTCCCGCGGGAACTTCCGCCAGGGCGTCACGGCAGCGAGCGCCATCCAGGCTCTGCAGATCGCCAGCACCAAGCGGGCGCGCATGGCCACCGCCCAACTCTATGAGGCCTTCCGTCAGGCGGTGCGCCTGGAGATCGAGGTGGAGCGGGAGTTCAACTTCTATCCGCGGCCCGTCACCATCCTGGTGGCCGGGGAGGAGCGGACGGAGTGGTTCGACAGCTCCTTCTTCACCCGCCGGGACCAGGGGTACGAGGGGCTGCCCGTGGAGTTCCTGATCTCGGTGAAGGCCGCCAAGCGGGACCCGTTTTCGGCATCCGCCCAAAATGAGCTGATCTTACAGCTGCTGCAATCGGGGGCCATCGATGCGAAACGGGCCGTCACTCTCATGAACTTCGAGGGCCGGGACCAGCTGCTCAAAAGCATGCAAGACGACAATCAATGATATGGAGGAAACCATGAAAGAGACCATGATGGAAGAGAATCCCTACCGCGCCATGGGCGAGGAGCTCGCCTATCTGGAGGCGGCGGGGAAGCTGCCCCAGGGTTTCGACCTGGAGGCGGCCTGCAGCGACGAGGCCTTCCTCGAGCTCCTGCACGAGCTGGAGCCCTACGGAGCCGTCCGGGTATACGCCGCCGAGAAGGCGGCCGAGACCGCCCGGGAAACGGCCCGGGAGGAGTTGAGGCGGGAGGCCATGGACCGGAGGAAGCTTCCCCAGCCCACCCGCAGCAACCGGATGCTCAGCGCCGAGGAGGATTATGCCAGCATGAGCCCGGAAGCTTTCCGGGCCCTGGAGAACCGCCTGAGGAACCACATGAACAAGTAAGGAGGATTTGAGATGAATACCACCGTTTCTACCAGCAGCAACACCTATTTCAACAAGACCTTCTACGACCGCAAGCTCCTGGATACCGCCAAGACCCGCTTCGTCCACGCCAACTTCGGTCAGAAGCGCTCCATCCCCCGCAACAACGGCAAGCGGGTGGAGTTCCGCAAGTACGACCTGTTCACCCCCGACGCCGACGCGCTGACGCTGGTGGAGGGCGTGACCCCCACGGGCCAGAACCTGAGCCAGTCCAAGGTGGAGGCCGAGGTGAAGCAGTACGGCGCCTATGTGGAGATCTCCGACCTGCTGGAGATGACCAGCTACGACCCCGTCATCGCCGACTCCGCAGAGCTTCTGGGCGAGCAGCTGGGCACCGTCATCGAGTGGGTCACCCGGGACGCCATGTGTCAGACCACCAACGTTCAGTATGCGGGCGACGCTGCGGGCCGTACGTCCCTCACCGCCAGCAACAAGCTCACCGTAGCGGAGGTGCGCAAGGCCGTTCGGACCCTGAAGAAGAACAAGGCACGCCCCTTCGTCACCGGCATGAACGGCTCCGGCCGCAAGCCCCACTTTATCTGCATCTGTTCCCCCGATTCCACCTACGATCTGCAGAACGACAGCCTGTGGCAGGACGTGTCGAAGTACAGCAACGCCGAGCAGATCTATTCCGGCGAGATCGGACGCCTGTTCGGGGTGGTGTTCGTGGAGGCCACGGAGGCCAAGATCTACAGCCAGAGCGTCCTGAACGCCGTCAATGCCAACACCTCTTCCTCCACCAGTTTCGTGCTGAAGAACGCCCCCACCGCCAAGGAGGCAGCGTATCTGTCCACAGGCGGGAACAAGATCATGATCGGTTCCAACGAGTACACCCTGGCGGCCAGCGGCTCCTACACGGCCTCCACCCGGACCGTGAAGCTGACCGCTGCGGCGTCCCTGTCTGCCAATGCTCCGGTGTACTCCCTGGACGCCGGCGCGCCCGACGCCTCCACCCATGCGGCCCCCGACGTCCACGCCACGCTGATCTTCGGCGCGGATGCCTACGGCGTGGTGGACGTGGCCGGTTCCGGCGCCATGGAGACCATCATCAAGCCCCGCGGCTCCGCCGGCACCACCGATCCTTTGGACCAGCGCTCCACCGTAGGCGCCAAGGTGGCCGCCTATGCCGCCAAGGTCCTGAATCCTCTGTGGCTCGTGAAGATCGAGCACTGCGTGTCTGCGTAAGGACGGAAAGGAAGGACCTATGAAACACGGGGAAGAGACCATTCGACTGATCCTGCCGGAAGCAGGCAACGGCCCCTACGTGGAGGGCGCCCTGAACGGGGTGAACTTCCGCATCCCCACCGGGGTGCCCGTGGAGGTGCCGCTGCGCATCTATTCGGTGCTGGAGGAGAGCCGCCGGGGGGATCCTGGCTTTGAGCAATGGATGAACGGCTTCACCGCCACCGGCGGGCAGAAGCTGGGGTGAGGGGCCTATGACCACGTTGACACTGATGCAAATGGTCCTCCGGAAGCTGGACAGGCCCACGGACAACAGCACCGTTGCCCTGTATAAGGACCGGCTGATGGGGTATCTCAACGAGGCTTTGCTGGACCTCACGACGGAGTTTCGGCCCTGGCGGCGGGACAGCCTGACCGTGACAGACGGGCAGGCGGATCTTTCCGCCCTTCCCCGCGACTGCCTCAAGGTCCTGGCCGCCCGGATCGACGAGCAGCGGCGGCTGTTCTACTACGGCTCCACCCGCAGTCTCCTGGTATTTCCCGGCGTGCAGAGCGGGACGGCGGAGATCACCTATCGGTACCAGCCCGCCCGGCTCACGGAGCTGACGGACGAGCCCCAGCTCCCCTCGGGGCTGCAGGGGCTGTTGGTGGAGTACGCCGCTGCCCGGGAACGGAGCCGGTTCGACGCTGCCTCCCAAAACGCGGCCAAGCTGGATCTGACGCTGTACCGGGAGATGAAGGGGAAGCTCAAGCGGACCTACGCGGAGCCGGAACTTTCCAAGATCTACCACATCTACTGAGGAGGCGCCTATGGCATTGCAGACGATCCGCCTCGGCAGCTTCGCCGGGGTGAAGCAGGGGGCCTGCGCCGGCGGTATCCCCCTGAACTGGGCGGAGAACGCCCAAAACGTGAGCACTGCCGGGGGGAAACTGGGCCGGGCCAAGGGGTATCGGGCCATCTATCCCGCAGTGACGGGATTGTCCCGCAAGCTCCGCCGGCTGTTCATCTGGCCCCGGGAATCGGGGGCTATCGACTGCCTGGTGGCCCGGGAGGACTCCCTCTTTCGCTACGATACCACCCGGGGCGCCTGGGTGGACCTGTACCACTACACCGACGACATGGACGCGGACATCTTCGACTTCCTTAAAACGAAGATCGGCAGCACGGAGACGCTGCTCATCGGCAACGGCCTGGAGCCCATTTTGAAGTGGGAAGGAGCGGCTTCGTCCATCGCCCCCTTTGGCTCCGCCCAGGGCCTGTCCGACAAATCGGTGAACTTCCTGGAGCTGTACTTCGGCCGCCTCTTCGCCGCCGGGGATCGGGAGCATCCCGCCCGGCTCTACTGGAGCCAGGCCCCGGGCGACGGACGGACCATCGAGGACTGGTCCGCGGACGAGAACAGCGAGAACGTGTCCGGCGGCCATGTGGAGGTGGGGACCGATTCGGACCCCATCACGGGCCTCTTCGCCCTGTCGAACCAGCTCTTGATCTTCAAGAAGGACAAGCTGTATCGGCTGTTGGGCGATCGGCCCGGGAACTACCGCATCGTGCCCGTGGAGGCGGCCCTGACCCAGCCCATCCACACGGCCTGCGTCCTCTATGGGGACCGGCTTTTCTTCCTGACGGACCGGGGCCTCTATTTCTACGACGGCCAGACCGTGCGGCGGACGGCTCACGGGGCGGACCTGCTGCCCCTCCTGCAGGCGGTGGATTTCTCCGCCGCGGCCTCCGCCGCCTGCGGCGACACCCTGTACTTTGCCGTGAAGGAGCATACGAGCAGCGTCCACAACGATCTGCTCATTGAGTACGACGTGCTGCGGGACTGCTTCCTGCTCCGGCGGGGGTTCGAGACCGTGGACCTTATGAGCTGCTACGGCACCCTGTACGTCCTCACGGGCAAGGGGGAGGTGGCCGTCCTCAACGACGGCGCCACCTACGGCGGCGATCCCATCGAGGCTTTCTGGGAGACACCCTGGCTGGACGGAGCCTCCACCCTGACCGTGAAACAGACCGTGGAGGCGGTGCTCACCGGCACCGGCGGACCGGTGCGGGTCTACGTCCTGGGCGAAGCCCGGGAGGGGGAGAGCGTCAGCGAGCTCACGGGGGAAAACCTGCCCACGGAGTTCCTGCTCCGGAGCGTGGGCCGACGGCTGAAGCTTCGGATCGAGAACGTCAACGGCAGCGATTTCGATATCCGCGGCGGCGCGGAGCTGCTGTTCGACGAGCAGCGACGGGTGCTGTAACTTGAAGGAACGAGGGGATGGTCAGAAAGCGCAGCAGGAGTCGCGTTCTTCGCCCCGAAGCTGTACTAAGTACCGCGAGAGGGCGAAAACGCGGCTAATATGCGGCACTGATAAAAAGAAATGGCGTTTGCGCCATTTCAACCTACCGGCAGTATCCCAAATATCATTTGCCGCATATGTCCTGCTGCCTTTATCACCATCCCCCCCAGAAAGGAGAAGGATATGTCATACGAAGCGACGGGGCTCATGGCCCTGTTCCCGGTGTACCTGGAGCGAGCGGGCCTTGAGGAGGACGTGGAGGCCGTCAACAGCCGCATCGCCCAGAACGAGAACAACCTGAATCAGGATCTGTCGATCCTGTACAACAAGCTGTTGGAGCTGGAAGCGGCTCTGGCAACAAGAGAATAGGAGTAGGAATATGACCGAGCAGGAAAAGCAGAAATACTACGGCAACGAGGCCTTTGAGACCATCTACGAGAAGGCGAAGAAGGACTATGCGCCCCAGCTCATCAACTACACGCCCCTCAACGAGAAGACCCTGGCGGAGCGGATCGGCGCGGTGCTTAGGCCCGTGTACGAGAAGGCTATCGCCGCCGTCTTCCGAGAGAATCGGCGCACGGATGCGGAGCTGGACGCGGACGCCATCTCCCGGGGCATGGGCAGCAGCACCTTCGTCACCGACATGAAGCGGCGGCAGGACAATGCCGCCATGGATGACGTGCGGGAGCTGGAGAGCGAATACGGCGCCGAGATGGCCGATCAGCTCCACAGGGCCATGGAGGGAGAGCGGGACAGGCAGTTCGAGGTGGAGAAGTTCAACGCCCAGCAGCAGAACGCGGCTATGGAGCAGGCATTCTCGGCGGCCAAGACCCTCTATACGGCGTATCTGGAAGCCAAGGCCGCGCAGGAGCAGGCGATCCGCGGCGGCGGTGGCGGCGGAGGCGCCGTTAAAAAGGAAAAGGAAGCGCCTACGGAGGCCCAGACCAAGACCTCCCTGGCACAGGCGGTAGCCGCGGCCCGGGGGCAGCTCCAGGCCGACCTCAACGGCCCCACCTTCTACGCCAACGGGAATCGGGGGACCGTGAAACGGGTGGTGAACAGTGACCTGCCCAAGTACGTGAAGATGCGCGGAGAGCTCAACGGAGGCTATACCGCTCGAGAGCTCAACAAGATCCGAAACATGTACGCAAAATAAGGTATGCAGTGCGGTTTTTTCGGCAGATAAGCATAAATTTTTGGAACGATGCATGAACGCTGCGGAAAAACACAGGCATATTCAGGCCGCTCAGCTGGGTATACAGGGAGCCGTTCGTGGGTATGCATGGCCTTCATACGGTGGATAAGTCACAAAATCGCAACAATTCCAGCCCTCCGACTGTGGATAACTTGGTGGACGGTGTGGATAGATAGGCGAGTATTCACCTTTTAGAGGGCGGAATGAATATGCAAAACATGAAAATGCCTCCTTTTTCACCCCTTCGACCCACAAAGCGGGCGCCCACCGGCGCCCGCTTCAGTCTTTCAATAAAGGTGCCAGACCATTTGCAGCGATTTGTTCATAAGAAAGGGCGTTGAGCCCTTTCTACCTGCTATGATCAACGCCGTCGACGGCACCATCATCGACCCGTACGCGGGGTACTAATGACGCGCCGCGTCAAATCATACTTGCTTTTTATCGGCGTTCCCGTATAATAGAGATACATACCCCATAGTCCGGGCGGGCCCGGCAGAAAGAGACACGTCTTGATATTCGGCAAGCACATCAACAGGTATTACCTCAAATACGCGCCCCGGCTGCTGCTGGGGGCGGTAGCCCTCATCCTGGTGGACTACGTGCAGCTGATCCTGCCGGAGCTCTACCGGATGCTGGTCAACGGTCTCAACACCGGGTCCGTGCTCTATAACGGGGTCCAGGTGCCCTTCACCATGGACTTCCTGCTGGACCATCTGTGCCTGCCCATCGTGTACATCATCGTGGTCATGGTCATCGGCCGATTCCTGTGGCGCATCTGCTTCTTCGGCGCGGCCATCAAGGTGGAGACGGACATCCGCATCCACATGTTCGACCACTGCAAGGACCTCTCCCGGGAGTACTACCAGGTGAACAAGGTGGGCAACCTCATGAGCCTGTTCACCAACGACCTGGACACCATCCAGGAGTGCTTCGGGGACGGCCTGCTGATGTTCTGCGACGCCCTGTTTTTGGGGAGCCTGGCCTTCTCGAAGATGCTGAAAATGGACCTGACGCTGACGCTCCTCACCCTGGTGCCCCTGACCATGCTGCTCCTGGTGGGCGTGTTCATGGGCAAGACCATGATGAAGAAGTGGGAGGTACGGCAGCAGGCCTTCTCGAACCTCAGCGACTTTGCCCAGGAGAGCTTCTCGGGCTACGCCGTGGTGAAAGCCTTCGTGAAGGAGCTCATTCAGCTCAAGGACTTCCAGAAGCTGAACATCGAGAACGAGGACACCAACGTGAGCTACGTGAAGACCTCCACCATGCTCCATGTGTTCATTACCCTCCTGGTGGAGACGGTCATCTGCGTCATCTTGGGCTACGGCGGCTATCTCGTCTACCGGCACCGGTTCGACGCCGGCATGCTGGTGGAGTACATCGCCTACTTCTCCTCCGTGGTCTGGCCGGTCATGGCCGTGGCCATGCTGATCGAGAAGTCCGCCCGCGGCAAGGCGTCCATGAACCGGGTGTCGGAGCTCTTGGAGGCGAAGATCGACGTGCAGGATAAGCCCGGCGCCAAGGACGTGGAGGCCATCCAGGGCAAGATCGAGTTCCGCGATCTGACCTTCCGCTATCCCGACGGGGAGTTCGACGCGTTGGAGCACGTATCCTTCACCATCGAGGCGGGGGAGAGCGTGGGCATCGTAGGCAAGACCGGCTCCGGCAAGACCACCATCGTGGATCTGATCCTTCGGACCTACAACGTGCCCGACGGGAGCCTGTTCGTGGACGATCGGGACGTGAACGGCATCACGATCCGTTCCCTGCGGGCGGGCTGCGCCTACGTGCCCCAGGACAACTTCCTGTTCTCCGACACCATCGCCAACAACATCAACTTCGCCTACGACGAGCTGGACGAGGCCGCCGTGAAGGAGGCCGCCCGCCTCTCCGACGTCCACGGGAACATCGTGGAGTTCAAGGACCGGTACGAGACCATCCTGGGTGAGCGGGGCGTCACGGTCTCGGGCGGCCAGAAGCAAAGGATCAGCATCGCCCGGGCCCTCATGAAGAACGCGCCCATCCTCATCCTGGACGACTCCGTCTCCGCCGTAGACACGGATACGGAGAAGGTCATATTAGAGAACCTCAGGGAGACCCGGCGGGGCAAGACCACCATCCTGATCGCCCACCGCATCAGCACCATCGAGGGCCTCGACAAGATCGTCTTCGTGGAGGACGGCCGGGTCATCGCCGTGGGCAGCCATGCCGAGCTTTTGACCAGCTGCCCGGCCTACGCGCGGATGGTGGAGCTTCAGCGGCTCGAAGACGAATCCAGGGAATGAGGAGGTGAAGACCATGCATGCATACTATCCCCTGCTGCTGACGGGCGGCATCATCGGCTTCTTCTCCCTCGTGCTGATCGTGGCCTACGCCTCCATCAAGGACAAGAAGCAAAGTATGGGCTTCGATAGGCACATGAAGGACGGCGAGATCATCCGCCGGCTCCTCGCCTACGCCAAGCCCTACCGGGGCCAGTTCCTCTTCGTGGGCTGCATCATGCTGGTGGGCATCGCCTACGACATCCTCTCTCCCACCATCATCGGCAAGGTGACGGACCTCATCAAGGATGAGTTTGAGCTTCCCGAGCTCTTCCGCCTGGTGGCCATCTATGCGGGCATTCTGATCGTGTCCATGGTCTGCGTCTACGTCCAGGCCATCGTGCTGCAGAAGGTGGGGCAGAAGATCATCTCCGGCATGCGGGAGGATCTGTTCACCCACATCGAGAGCCTGTCCCACGAGCAGATGAACGCCACGCCCGTGGGCAAGCTGGTGACCCGGGTCACCAACGACACCAACGCCATCTCCCTCATGTTCACCTCGCTCCTGGTGAACCTCATCAAGAACCTGTTCGTCATCGTGGGCGTGCTGGCGGCCATGATCGCGCTGAACTATGAGCTGACCCTCATGGTCCTGTGCTTCGTGCCCTTCATCGTCCTGTTCACCATGATCTTCCGCAAGTTCGCCCGCCGGGCCTACCGCCGGGTGAAGGATCGGACCACGGACATCAACACCTACCTATCGGAGAACCTGTCCGGCATCAAGATCACCCAGATCTTCAACCGGGAGGAGGCGAAGCTCAGGGACTTCACCCAAAAGAGCCTGGATCTGGGCAAGGCCAAGCGGGACCAGATCCTGGTCTTCGGCATCTTCCGGCCCCTCGTGTACGTGCTCTATATCAGCTCGGTCCTGTGCCTCTTCTACCTGGGCGGCAAGGGGTATCTGGACGGCGCGTCCTTCCTGGGCCAGACGTTGAACGCCGGCATCATCGTCAGCTTCTACATGTACATCAACAAGTTCTTCACCCCCATCCAGAACCTGGCGGAGCAGTTCAACTGGCTCCAGTCCGCCTTCGCCTCGGCGGAGAAGGTGTTCACCATCATGGACATCGAGCCCAAGCTGGTGGACGCGCCGGACGCCGTGGAGCTCGAGCACGTGCGGGGCGAGATCGAGTTTCGGGACGTGTGGTTCAGCTATATCCCCGGGGAGTGGGTCCTAAAGGGCGTCTCCTTCCACGTGAATCCCCAGGACACCGTGGCCTTCGTGGGCGCCACGGGCTCCGGCAAGACCACCATATTGTCTCTCATCTGTCGGAACTACGAGTTCCAGAAGGGTGAGATCCTGATCGACGGCATGGACATCCGCAAGATCAAGACCGCGTCGCTCAGGAAGCACTTCGGCCAGATGCTGCAGGACGTGTTCCTCTTCTCCGGCACCATCCGCTCCAACATCCTCCTGGGCATGGAGGGGGTGGACGACGAGGAGATCATGGCCGCCTGCCGGTATGTGAATGCGGACCACTTCATCGATCGGCTGGAGAAGGGCCTCGACGAGCCGGTGCGAGAGCGGGGCAACAACTTCTCCGCGGGTCAGCGGCAGCTCTTGAGCTTCGCCCGGACCATCCTCCACAAGCCCGAGGTCATGATCCTCGATGAGGCTACGGCCAACATCGACACGGAGACGGAGGTCCTCATCCAGGACTCCCTGGAGAAGATGATGAACATCGGCACCATGCTGATCGTGGCCCACCGGCTCTCCACCATCCAGCACGCGGACAACATCCTGGTGCTCAGCAAGGGCGAGATCGTGGAGCAGGGCAACCATCACGAGCTGCTGGAGAAGCGGGGCAAGTATTACCAGCTCTATACCCTGCAGTTCGAGAAGGAGCGGCTGAAAGAAGCGT
This sequence comes from Christensenellales bacterium, assembly GCA_045224495.1. Taxonomy (GTDB): domain Bacteria; phylum Bacillota; class Clostridia; order Christensenellales; family CAG-138; genus RUG472. The sequence goes on along the minus strand of JBGVAK010000079.1, from coordinate 5,861 downwards.
AATGAGCGAACAGACTGCCGATGATATAGATCGGAATGTATCGTATGGAGAGGATGCCTGATGAAAACGATCGTTATTCGGCGATTGACCTCTGAATTGAACGCTGATTATCTTGACTTTTTCGATAACAGGGCGTTTACAGACGACAATCCAAACGGTCCGTGCTATTGCACTTCCCCTAATCAGGAAGAAGAACAGATCGAAAAGATGGTCAGCGAGTTCAAATCATTCGGCGTGAAAGAGACGTTGCGCAAGTATGCGGCAGAAATGCTTGACAGGAATCAGATTCACGGATATCTGGCGTATGACGGAGATCGAGCTGTCGGATGGTGCAATGCGGCAGATATAGAGAGTTATGCCGGGTTTGTCCCTGCATTTGCGAGGGATATCACTTGCGGAAAAACGATATCGATCGTTTGTTTTGAAATCGCTCCTGAATACCGGGGAATGGGAATAGCATCCGCATTCATTGACAGAGTATGTTCAGACGCCAAATCTAAGGGATACGTCGCTGTGGAAGGGTACGCAAAACTCTCTGATCAACGAGATGATTTTGATTATCAGGGCCCTTTGCACCTTTATCAAAAAGCGGGATTTGCGGAAGTTGCCAGGGAAAAAGGGCAAGCTGTCATGCGAAAAATGTTGTAACAGCAAAGAGACGGATCCCAGGTTATCAAACAGATACCGCATCCCTGCTGCTTTGTCGCATAATTTAGCAAGCAAGGACAATTGTAAAAAACTAAAGCCGAGACGGATCGATCTCGGCTTTTGGTTTTAGTGGAGGCTCCCTATCTTTTTTTTAGATATGTTTATGAAAATTTAGTAAATTGTGAAAAAATTGTGGAAATTTGGAAAAACCTATGATATATTATGCTTGCGGGAAACCGAATTCATTATATTAGGAGGAAAGTATGGAAATCCAAGTCCTGCCGCTCATTATCGTGGTGGCATACCTCGTCGGCATGCTGATCGTCGGCTTTGTCGTCGGCAAGCTGAAGATCAAGAACTCCAAGGACTACATGGTCGCCGGTCGGCGCATGGGCCTGTTCATGGTGGCCTTCTCCCTGTCCGCCAACAACATCGGTGGCGGCTGCACCACCGGCCTCGCTCAGAAAGCCTTTGGCAACTGGGGCATGAGCGCCATCTGGTACGTGCTCACCGCTTCCATCGCCATGATTCCCCTGGCCTACTTCGCGCCCAAGATCCGCAAGACCCTGGCCGTCACCATCCCTGAGGTCGTGGGCCGTCGGTTCGGCAAGCTCTCCAGCAACTTCACAGCCATCCTGTCCGTGCTGAGCCTGTTCTGCCTGACCTCCTCCCAGATCGCGGCTTCCGGCGGCGTCATCAACGCCCTGATCCCCTCCATCCCCCTGAACGTGTGCCTGGTGTTCGCCGGCATCGTCATCATCCTGTACACCACCCTGGGCGGCATGATCGCTGACCAGATCTCCGACCTGGTCCAGTTCATCATCATCCTGGTGGGCCTGGCCATCGCCACCCCCATCGTGCTCAAGAGCGCCGGCGGCTGGGCGGCCATCTCCGCCAAGCTCCCCGGTGAGAAGCTGAACTTCACTCAGATCGGCTGGGCCTCCATCATCGGCTACATCTTCAACTACTTCTGCACTTTCCTGGCCGGCCCCGAGATGGTTTCCCGGTTCGAGACCGCCAAGGACGAGAAGACGGCCCGCAACGCCTCCTTCCTGTCCGCCGTGCTCATGGCCGCCATGGCCGTGTTCCCCACGCTGCTGGGCCTGGCTGCCTTCGCGCTGAAGGATGAGCTGCCCAACCTGGCCGCCAACGGCTCCAACGCCATGGTCGCCGTCACCGGCGCCTATGCCCCCGGCATCATCACCGGCATCATCTCCGCGGCCATCATCTGCGCCACTATGTCCTCCGCCGACTCCAACCTGCTGTGCATGTCCACCATGATCATCAACGACCTGTACAAGGGTCTGGGCGGCAAGAAGGACCTCAGCGAGAAGCAGATCATCTTCTGGACCCGGTGCAGCAACGTGATCGCCGCTCTGGTCGCCATGTGCATCTCCCTGCTGGGCGTGTCCATCGTGACCATGAACACCTTCGCTTTCGGCATCCGCTGCGCAGGTCCCTTCGCGGCCTACGGTCTCGGCCTGGTGGTGCCCAAGGCCACCAAGAACTCCGGCCTGATCTCCATCCTGACCGGTACCGCCGGCTTCATCCTCTGGCAGATCCTGTCCAACGGCGGCACCCTCTGGTTCATGATGCCCGTGGTCTTCGGCTGCCTGGTGTCCGTCATCACCTTCTTCGTGGTCAACTGGATCGAGTGGGCCCGCGGCGTTAAGCCCGCCCCCTCCGCCTACCTGACCGCCGAGGAAGAGGCTGCCGTCCTGGCCAAGGAAGCCAAGGGCATGTAATCATCCCATCGACCCCAGCAAAAGGAGGGCTTCGGCTCTCCTTTTTGATTGAAAAACCGGATCAGGCGCGGTATACTGCGGATATCATCCAAAGAAAGAGGCAAGTATGTTTGACATCGTCATTCGAAACGGAAACGTGTTGGACGGCAGCGGAGCCGAGGCTCGGCGGCTGGACGTGGGCGTCCGGGGCGGGAAGATCGAAGCCCTGGGAGACCTGTCGGAGGCCGAGGCTATAGAGGCCCTGGACGCCGGCGGGAAGACGGTCTGCCCGGGCTTTTTGGACCTGCATCGCCATGCGGACGCGGCCCTGTTCCGCCCCGGCTATGGGGACTGCGACCTCTTCCAGGGCATCACCACCATCGGCAACGGCAACTGCGGATTGTCCCTGGCCCCCCAGGCAGGGCCCTATGAGGCGGCCATCGCCTCCTATCTCAGACCGGTGACCGGCGATTTTTCCGGCGTCCCCGTGGACACCATGGCCGACTATCTGAGGGCTTTGAAGGCCCGGCCCCTGCCGGTGAACGCCCTCATGCTGGCGGGCGGCGGCACCATCCGCTCGAGCGTGGCCGGGTTCCAAAAGCTCCGACTGGAGGATCGGGACTATGATGCGATCCACGCCCGGCTGGAGCGGTCCCTTTCGGACGGCGCGGGGGGCGTATCCTTGGGCCTTGGGTACGCGCCGGAGTGCTACTATACCACGGACGAGCTCATCCGCGCCCTGGAGCCCATCCGCAACACGGACACGGTCCTTTCCGTCCACATGCGGGAGGAGGCCATGAAGCTGCTGCCCTCCATCGACGAGATGATCCATGTGGCAAAGGAACTTCGCGTGCCGCTGCAGATCAGCCACCTGAAGGCCAGCGGCCGGGAGAACTGGGGAAAGCTGGCGCCTCAAGCCTTGGATAGGATCGCCCGGGCCCGGGAGGAGGGGATCGACGTGTGCTGCGACGTGTACGCCTACACCGCGGGCAGCACCCAGCTCATCCACATCCTGCCGCCGGAGTTTTTGCAGGGCGGGCCCGCCGTCATCACGGCGCGGCTTAAGGACGGCGCCGCCCGAAAGCAGCTTTTGGAGCGCTTGGAGAAGGGCCGGGATTTCGACAACTACGTGTATCTGGTGGGCTGGGAGAACATCTTCGTCTCCGCCGTGAAGCGGGCGGAGGACGGCCGGTATGTGGGCCAGAGCATCGACCAGGCCGCGGGGGACAGGGACCCGGCTGTCTTCGCCATGGACCTCCTCAGGGACAACGACTGCGAGGTCACCATGATCGACTTCATCACCGCGGAGGAGGACATCGCCCGCATTCTGCAGAGCCCCTTTGCCTACGCCATCTCGGACGCCACCTTCCCCACAGGCGGGAAGCTCCACCCCCGGGTCTACGGGGCCTTCAGCCAGGTCATCGAGACCTATGTGAACGGGCGGCACGATCTGACCCTCAGTGAGGCCGTGAACCGCATGACCCTGCGCCCGGCGGAGCGGTATCATCTCAAAAACAAGGGGCGCATCGCCCTGGGTGCGGACGCGGATATCCTGGTGTTCGACCCGAAGCGCATCCACGTGACCGCCACCTACGACCGGCCGGCGCAGCGGGCTGAGGGCATGGATTATGTGATCGTCAACGGCCGGGCGGCCCTGGAAAAGGGCCAGCTGACCGGCATACAAGCAGGAACTGTTTTGGAGGGAAACAAATGATCAGCGAAGCGTTGCAGCAGGAGACCCTGTCTCTGTTGAAGAAACTTGTCGCCTGCCCCAGCCTGTCCGGCGAGGAGCAGGGAGTGGCGGACATCCTGAAGGGGTATCTGAAGGAGAACGGGTTCACCACCCTGGAAACGGATCGGTACGGGGATCTGGTGGCCGGGGTCGCCGGTGCGCGGCCCGGCATCCGGCTTTTGTTCGACGGGCATATCGATACCGTTCCCGCCAAGAACGCTGCGGACTGGACCACGCCTCCCTTCGAGCCCGTGGTGCGGGAGGGGAAGCTCTTTGGCCGGGGCACCAGCGACATGAAGGGGGCCGACGCCGCCTTCGCCGTGGCCACCGCCCAGTATCTGCGGGAGAAGGGCCAGGACTTCGCCGGTGAGCTCTGGTTCGCCGGAGTGGTCCAGGAGGAGTGCTTCGAGGGCGTCTGCGCCAAGGAGGTGGCTCGGCGGGTTCAGCCCGATCTGGTCATCATCGGCGAGGCCTCCGAGGGGAACCTGAAGCTCTCCCAGCGGGGCCGGGCGGAGATCGTTTTGGAGACCTTCGGCGTGCCCTGCCACAGCGCCAACCCGGAGAAGGGCGTCAACGCCGCCGCGGCCATGTGCGGGCTCATCGAGGCGATTTTGAAGTTGCCGCCCACCCGTGACCCCCGCATGGTGGGGGACGGCATCCTGGTGCTGACGGACATCCAATCCGCCCCCTACCCCGGCGCGTCCGTGGTGCCCCACTACTGCCGGGCCACCTTCGACCGGCGGCTGCTGGTGGGGGAGACCAGGGAGAGCGTGCTTGCGCCCATCCAGGCCATCATCGACCGGCAGAAGAAGCTGGACCCCACCCTGAACGCCCGGGTGTCCTACCCCATGGGCAGCGCCGTCTGCGCCACCGGTGAGACGGTGGAAGCGGAGCGGTTCTTCGCCCCCTGGTGGTTCGCCCCCGACGAGCGGACGCTGCGGGTGAAGGCGGCCATGGAGGCGCGGGGCCTGACGCCCGAGATCACCGGCTACAGCTTCTGCACCAACGGCAGCTACTACGCGGGCGAGGCGGGCATCCCCACCTTCGGCTTCGGCCCCTCCCGGGAGAACCTGGCCCACACGGTGGACGAGCACATCGCCCTCACGGACCTCTACGATGCCGTGGACGGATACCTGGCGATCTTGCATTCGATTTTAGAGTAAAGGAACAATTGAAAGCAAGGCACCTTTTCTTTGTAAAGAAAAGGTGCCCAAAAGAAACGCAAATGGGAAGTATGGCTGGCGCTGTACTTCCTTTTGGGTTGTGTTCACATCTTCGGCAGATATTTCTCCGGGTTCTCGGGGAGGCCGTTGATCAAAAGCTCGTAGCGGAGGACCACCAGCCGGGTGTCGCCCTTAGGCTCCGGCAGCACCGCCACCTGCTCCCCCTTCTTCACCCGCTGATACAGCTCCACCAGCGGCCGCTGGCAGCCGATGATCCGGGACAGGCACCCGGTCTCGTCGTGGAGGATGTCGATGACCAAACCCAGTTCCCCCCGGTCCCCGCAGTAGACCACCACGCCCCCTTCAGGCGCCATGACCCGGGTCACGCTCTCAGTGCTGATCTCGGTGCCGTAGCACATGCCCCGGTCCGTCATGCCGAAGGAGGTGCTGATGGTCCCCTCCACGGGCCACATGGGCGCAAACCCGCTGACGGGCAGCGCCTCGGGCCCCGCTCCCGGAGAGGCCGCCTCCTTGACCCAGCCCCCGTCCTCGACGAGCTGGTCCACCTTCCCCTGGCCCACCACGAACTCGTTG
>JBGVAK010000078.1:0-9219 GCA_045224495.1 Christensenellales bacterium | reverse complement strand
CAGGGTCTCCACCCGGTTCTTGACCTGCCAGTGCCAGTCGTTCCACAGCTCATCCGGCACATCCCGGAACAGCCCGTTCTTCCGGGCGTAATTCTCAAAATGCATATCCAGACTCCTTTACAAATTATTCTCAGCTTATCCAGGAAAGCTCTGTTGTTCACAGATCCTAACACGCAGGGGGCATCGCAAAGCGCGGTGTAGCCGCGCGCACGTTGTTCGGAAGGAAGAACGCAAGGCTTCTACTATGTCAAACGCAGTGACATGCGCGGTGTTTTTGACACCTTGCAGGTCTGGCCGCCCGGTACACCGCAGGCGTACAGGCAAGACCTGGAAGCGAAGCGAATGCGGAGCCCAGTGCGTAGAAAAACGCAGTTTTTCTGCGCGCTGATTATACGTATTTCTCGTCGAAGAGGGCGCGCAGTTTCGGATTCTCGCGGAGCACATTCAAGGTGATCTCAGCGTGATCCTTGGTGTAGCCGTTGCCGATGATCATGTTCACGTCCTTGCCGATACCCTCAGCGCCCAGGGCCGCCTTGGTGAAGCTGGTGGCCATGGAGAAGAAGTAGACGAGGCCGTCGTCCCGCACAGGCAGGATGGCGCTCATCTCGCAGTTGGGCTGGTTCACGCAGCAGATGGAGATGTCGTACTCCTTGCCGCCGTTGGCCGCGAGAGCCGCCTCCATCACCGCCACGGGCTCCGTAGCGGAGGCCACGATGACCTTATGATAGACGCCCAGCTCCATGAGGGCGGGGACCTGCTTGGGGTTCCTGACCAGGCCCACCACGTTGCCCTTGGGACCCACCTTCTTCATGGCCTCGTAGCCGCAGAGAACGGCGCTCTTGCCGTTGGCGCCCAGGATGAGGACGGAATCCCCCTCCTTGGGGAGCTTGCGGGCCTGAGCGGGGGCGCCGGCCACGTCGAGAGCCGCCAGGGCCAGGGCTTCGCTCATGTCAGAGGGGAGCTTTGCATAGATGCCGCTCTCGAACAGCACGGCCTTGCCCACGATGTCCACCCGGTCGATGTCCTTGTGGACGGCCAGGATCTTGTCGATGCGCAGAGGCGTCAGGGACAGGGAGACCAGGGAAGCGATCTTGTCGCCCACCTTCAGATCCCGATCCTGCAGGTCCTCGCCGATGTAGGCCATGGTGCCGATGAACATGCCGCCGGAGCCGGTGACCGGATTCTGCTGCTTGCCGCGCTCCGCCACGATCCCCATGATCATCTCGCCGATCTTCTGCTCGTCGCCGCCGCAGGCCTCCTCGATCTGGGTGAAGGAAGCGGAGTCGATGTTCAGGGACTGGACGTCGCAGATGATCTCGTTGGAGTAGAGAACGTCCATGTTGTTGTCGATCTTATACGCCGCCTGGGTGAGCACGCCCTTGGGCTCCATGACGCGATGGGTGCCGTACTTGTTGCCTTTGAGTGCCATGAATTTTTCCTCCGTATAAATGTATTTTTATAAGTTTATTCCGTATATATTCACTTGACGGGGCAGTTGGGGCCGCCGACGAGGCCCAGGATGGCCCGGGCCTCCGCGGGGGAGGCGATCTCCCTTCCCAGCTCCCGACTGAGGCGGACCACCTTCTCCACCAGCTCGCCGTTAGAACGGGCTTTCACGCCGCGAGAGAGGTACAGGTTGTCCTCAAAGCCCACCCGGACGTTGCCGCCCATGACGATGGCTGGCGCTGCCAGGGTGAAGGCGCTGCGGCCCACGCCCGTGGCAGTCCAGGTGGAGCCGGCGGGGATAGCGGAAGCAAGCCAGACCAGGTTCTGCACCGTGGCGGGCGCGCAGCCGGGGACGCCCAACACGAAGTTGAACTGCATGGGGTGACCGGGGACCTCTCCCTTGCGAGCCATGGTCAGGATGGTATCAAGGTGCCCCATCTCGAAGCACTCGAACTCGGGCTTGATGTGGTTCTCGATCATCCGCTTGCCGAAGGCCCGCATGGTGGGCATGGTGTTGTCGAAGATCTCGTCCCCGAAGTTGCAGGTGCCGCAATCCAGGGTGGCCATCTCCGGGAACAGCTCCGTGGGCTGCAGCCGCTCCTCCGGCTTCATGCCCGTGGCGCCGCCGGTGGAGGGGATCATAATGACGTCGGGGAGCTCCTTGCGGATGGCGTCCATGACCACCCGGAACCGCTCCCGGTCCTGGGTAGGGGTGCCGTCGTCCCAGCGGACGTGGACGTGGATGATAGCCGCACCTGCGTCGTAGGCGGAGCGAGCCTCCCGGACCATCTCCTCTACGGTGTAGGGGACCGCGGGGTTCTGTTGCTTGGTGACCTCGGCGCCGCAGATGGCGGCGGTGATGATGAGTTTCTCCATCGTCAGTTGTTCCTTTGCTTATCTTTCGGCGTCACGCAGGTGCCGCTGGCCCGGCAGACCAGGATGGGCTCCGCCAACACCTCCGCCGCGGAATCGTTGATGTCCGGCCGGGCGGTGATGACCTTACGGGCCACGAAGACCATCTTCCGGGAGGTGTTGCCCTCAGAGACGATCTCGCCGGTAGCTTCGATGAAGTCTCCGGCGTACACCGGCGCCTTGAACTCCACCATGTCGTAGGCACAGAAGAGGCCCTCGTCCCCATCCCGGCGGATCAGCAGCTCCGTAGCCACGTCTCCGAACAACTCCAGCATCTTCGCACCGTCCACCAGGTTCCCGCCGTAGTGGGCGTCGTGGGCGCTCATGCGCACCCGAATGGTCACTTGCATACTCCTGCCTCCTTATACATTTTTGCATATTCGTAGGGACGACCCGCGGATCGCCCGGACCTTCCAAAAGAAAAGCGCCATGGAAAGAAAGGTCTTCCCATAGCGCTCCGTCCCCAGAAAAAAAGCTACCGATGCGGCAAAAGCCGTATCGATAGCGCATCATCTGATCAGACGACAGTGGCCGAGCTATGTCCGCCCGACCCCCAAGAAGCTGGCCGTGGCGAACCGCCCCCCTCTTTCGGCGGCTGCGCCCCTTCCCCGGTAAGTCGTTCGCCCGTATCCCACCGGGTACCCTGCGCGCCGCGCCTCTATCTCCCTATTCTGTTGTAGCTATTGTACCAAAAAGGTTGCTGTTTTGTCAATCGGGGCGAGGGATATATTCCTGCCGGATGGCGGAGAGGAGCCCCTCCTCCACCCCCAGCAATTCCGCCACGGACAGAGCCCTTTGGGGCACGGCGGCGTCGGTGATCTCCTCCACGCCGTAGTCCATGAAGCGGCGCAGAACGGTGAGCTTGTCCGTCCCCGCTTCGATCATGCGGCGGCCCTCCGCCACGTCCAGATCCCGTATGCCCCGGGTCAGGAACCGGCGGCTCGCCCGAGCGGCCACGGCGTCGTAATGGGTGACGAAGAGGCACACGGAGCCGGAAGCGCCGAAGTAGCTGAGGGCCCCCTGCTGCAGCTTCACGGCCTCGGCCGGGTTGGTGCCCCGGGCAAACTCGTCGAAGAGGACCAGGCAGAAGCCATGCTGCACGGCCCGGGCGGCCGCGTCCGCAGCCATGAGCTCCCCGCCGAAGGAGGAGAGGCCCTCCCGGCCGTCCTCCCCCTCCCCCCGGATAAGGCACAGGCCGTCGAAGAAGGGGACCGCCGCCTTTTCGGCAAAGGGGAACAGGCCGCAGTGGGTGATATACACGTTCAGGGCCAGGGTCTTGAGGCACACGCTCTTGCCCCCCATGTTGGCCCCCGTGAGCACGGCGGCCCCAGGCAGGAGGGACAGGGTCAGGGGCGTGAAGGCGGCCCCCTGGCCCTTCAGTCTTTCCGCTATGGCGGGATGGATCATGTCGACGAAGGACAGCTCCTTCTCGGTCAGGGTGGGCTCCACGCCCCCCAGCTCCTGGACCAGAGCGGCCTTGGCAAAGAGCAAGTCCAGATGGGCCAGGGTGTCCAGGCTGCGGGCTAAATCCTGTTGATAGGGCGAGAGCTTTTGGGACAGGGCAGCACACAGCTTCTGCTCCGCCTCAGCTTCCCTTAGGACGATCCCCGTTCGCCGGAGGAGCAGAGCCTCCCGCGCCTCGCCGGCGGCAAGGGCGATCTGCCTTTCGATGTCCGCTTTCTCCTTTCGGACGCCGGCCAGCTCGTCCGACCATCCATCCCGCAGGGAGAAAGCGGGGTTTCCGGAGTTTTCCGGGTCCAGGACGGCCAGGGCCTCCGGGGCGTCGGTAAGGTCGATCCCCTCCCAACGGGCATCGGCCTGGAGCCTGTCGAAGTCCGCCGCCAGCCCTCTGAGGAGCAGCAGATACCGCTTGAGCTCAAAGAGCTCCACCTGATCCAGATCCCGCTCCTTTAGGTGCGCCACGGTGCCGCGGATGTCCCGAAGCTGCATGAGCCCCTGGCGGAAAGAACGCAAAGCCGGATGGTCCCCCAGGGCCGCGGCCTTGCCCAGGTTACGGAGCTCCCTTTGCAAGTCGTCCCGCGCCTCCCGGGCATAGGGATGCAGGGCCCGCTTTTTCTCCCGTCCCAGAGGGCTCAGGGGCAAAAGCCGGTCCAGCACGAAATCGAGGCCCATGTCCTGTTGCTGTTGTAAATTTAATTCCATTGGGTTTTCTCCCATACGTTCACCACAGGCACGCGCACCTTTTCCGCCACCAACCGCTGAAAAGCGGCGGCATCGTAGGGCGCGCCGTAGGCGGAAAAGGGGTTGACGGTCACGGCGATGAGGGTGTTCCGGTTGCGGACCCGAAATGCTGCGCCCCGGGCCCGCAGCTTCTCATAGTTCTCCCGGGACAGGAGGAGCCTCGTGCCGTCCTCCACGGCGATCTGGTGGGGGATGGCTTTGCGCCGCAGCAGAGCGGATGCCATGGCGTCGGTGAAGGCCCCGGCGGCAAAGAGGGCATCCCCGGGCCCTTCCAGGGCCGCAGCGAAGTCGTCATACAGGTCCTCCCGGGCAAAGCGGCGGCCCCCCATCTCCGGCCAGGGACCGCTGTCCGGCAGGCTCAACAGCTCCGCCACGAAGGCCGTGTCCGCCGCGGTCTTCCCCATGTCCTGGCCATAGCTGGCCCCGGTAGAGAGGATCACCGCCTCCGCCGCCTCCGGGGCGCAGAGGCTCCGGCGAAAGAGGGCCCCGTCGATGAGCACCTTTTGGGCCCCGAAGCCCTTCAACTCCTCGGTCAGGGACACGATCTGCTCGGTCATGGAGGGCCCCGCCAGCTCCACGAAGCCGTCGGACAAGGCTCGAAGGATCGCCACCTCGCCGAGGGGCGTGTGGATGCCGGTGAGGGCCAATATCTCCCCCGTGACGTCGCATTTTGGCAGCAGCCCCCGGGCCGTGGCCAACAAGGTGCCCCCCGTCACGTAGATGGGGGGCTTATGGGTGCCGGTGACCAGATCCTCCCGCTCCCCGTCCCGGCCGATGGAGGTGAGGGCAAGGGCGATCCCCCGCTCCCGGGCCCCGCGAATAAGGGCGTTGAGAGCGGTGGTCTTCCCCGCGTTCTTGCACATCCCCGCAAGGCACACGGTGCTATAGGGCGCGACGAGGTCAAAGAGCACGGCTTATTTCCACAAATTATCGGGATATAATCCGGCAGCCTTCATCTCCCGGATGGACTGCTGCAGGGCGGGCATATCCTGCTTGTAGGTGACACCGTGCCACTTGGCGGCACAGTGGAGCACCTTGACGCTGGCCTTGCCCTCCACTATGAGATCGTTGGTGAGCCGGGGCACCAGGTATTCGCACTTCAAGGGGTTCTTGGGCAGGTTCTCGTCCAGGAACGCGGGAAAGCGCTTCTCGGCCTCCTCCAGGAAGTCGGGCATATAGCCCCAGAAGTTCATGGACACGGTGTCGTCCGGGTCGAGAGCCGTATAGGTCTTGCCCTCGTCCTCGGTGTAGGCGATGCCGCCGTCCCGCTTCTCGATCCTGAGTCGCTCGGCGATGGAGGTCAGATTGTCCTGTTCGTCCACCACGCACACGCCCCGGGCCACATGGCCGTTGTCGGTGACGGTGTTCTTCAAAAGGTAGCCCACCATAGCGTACTCGCCCCGCTGGTGGGGCACCTTCAGATAGTCGAAGATGGTCTTGTAGGCCTCGCGCCCGTAGAAGTCGTCGGCGTTGATGACGGCGAAGGGAGCGTCGCCGATGAGCTCCTTAGCGGCCAGCACGGCGTGGGTGGTACCCCAGGGCTTCACCCGGCCCTCGGGGACGCTGTAGCCGGCCGGCAGGGCGTTCATGTCCTGGAAGGCGTATTCGAGCTCCAGGAACGGCCGCACCCGGCTGCCGATGACCTCCTCGAAGTCCTCGGCCATCTCCCGCTTGATGATGCACACAGCCTTCTCGAAGCCGGCCCGCTTGGCGTCGAACAGAGAGAAGTCCATGATCACGTGGCCCTCCTTGTCCACCGGGTCCATCTGCTTGAGGCCGCCGTACCGGCTGCCCATGCCCGCTGCCATGATGACTAAAATGGGTTTGCTCATTTCTATTACCTCCAATAGTTTTTTTCGTAAACTGTTATTCTGATTGCTTACCTTTGTCAAAAACCTTTTGCCAACGACATTCCTGCTCGCCGGGTATCGCATAGCGCGTTGTAGACGCGCGCACTCAACCAGTAGAGGAAGAACGGGCGGCTTCCGATATGTCAAATCCGGCGACATGTGCGTGTGGATATAAGAACGCAATGCGTTCTTATCGACACACTTGCAGCTCTTGCCGCCCGGTGGTCCGAAAGGACCATAGGCAAGAGGTGAGAGCGAAGCGAAAGCGGAGCCCAGCACGCTGAAAAACAAAGTTTTTCTGCGTGCTGAATTACAGTTCCTTTGGTCCACCGCCGATAGAAGCTACGTAGAAAGCGCAGGGGTAGCCGATAGCCTGCTCGTAGGCCACGCCCACCTTTTCTTTGACCGCGTCCACGGCGTCCTTGTTCACGATGGCCACGGCGCAGCCGCCGAAGCCCGCCCCGGTCATGCGGGCCCCCAGGACCCCGGGGCATTTTCGCGCCTCGTTCACCAGGGTGTCCAGCTCCTTGCAGGATACGGCGTACAGGTCCCGCAGGGAATCGTGGGAGGCGTCCATGAGCCGCCCGAAGGAGACCAGGTCCCCCGCCCGCAGCTTTTTGCAGGCCTCCAGGGTCCTTGCGCACTCATAGACCACGTGCTCCGCCCGGTCCCGCTCGGTTTCGTCCTCGATGAGGTGCTTGTTTTCCTCGAAGGTCCTCAGATCCACCGATGCCAGGTCCTTCACGGGCAAAACATTCTGCAGAGCCTTCAGAGCGCTTTCGCACTCCGCCCGGCGCTCGTTGTACTTGGAGTCCGCCAGGGTGCGACGCTTGCAGGTGTTCATGATGAGGATCACGTTGTCTTGAAGTTCCACGGGCACGTACTCGTAGCTCAGGGTGCCGGTGTTCAGGAACACGGCGGAATCCTCCCTGCCACAAGCGATGCTGAACTGATCCATGATACCGCTGTTGAGGCCGATGAATCCGTTCTCCGCCCGTTGGCCCAGCAGCGCCAGCTCCACGTCGGTCACGTCGAGATCGTAGCAGGCCCGAAACGCCGCCCCCGTCACCACTTCCAAAGAGGCGGAGGAGGATAGACCGGAGCCGTTGGGGATGTTGCCGTAGATGAGGAGCTCGAAGCCGGAGGAGAGGACGATGTCCCACTCCCGGAGCGCGAAGAGCATGCCCAAAACATAGTTGGCCCACTGGTTCCGCTCCTGATAGCGGATGTTGGAGAGGGTCCCCTCCAGCACCCCCAGCTGAGGGAAGTTCAGGGAGTAGAATCGGAGCCGGTTGTCGGGCCGCCGCCGGAGCAGCCCCCAGGTGCCCATAGTCAGGGCGCAGGGCAGCACGTGGCCGCCGTTGTAGTCCACGTGCTCGCCGATCAGGTTCACCCGGCCTCCGGCGAAGAAAGCGCGAGGCGCGGCCCCGGGGCCGAAGGCTTCGTAAAAGGATTTGGTCAGTTCCGCTTTCGTCATGCTTCCACCCCTTTGATGTAGTATAGGTCGGAGCCGAAGTCCCCCAGCATCCGGATGTCCTTGTTATAGCCCGTGCCGATGAACCGGGTATGGAGGGGCACCCCCTCACTGAGGGCCCGGCCCGTGGCGATGAAGGTCTCCTCCCCGTCAGGGAGCATGAAGAACTTGTCGATGGTGCGGATGATGAACCCGCCCTTTTTCAGGCTCACTGGAGCCACGTGCTTGAGCATGCTGGCCAGCGGTCCCACCCGGACGCCTTTCGTTTGCCGCGCCACGGCATAGCTTTTCTCCGGGTCCAGGCCGGGCACTCGCAGCACGTCCCCGGGCGCAGCGGCCTCGTTGTCCATGAGGAACCGGGCGGCCACAGCCTCCCCCTCCCCCAGGGCCACCCAGGTCTCCATGCCGTTCTGGCGGCCCAGGCGCCGGAAACGGCCGAACTGGAAGGTTTTGCGGTGGGCCTTGTAGAAGTCCATATCCTGCTTCGCTTCCTTCCGCTCGGCATGGGTCAGGGTGCCGAGGTCCATCTCCCAGCCCAGGGCCCCGAAGGCGGAGGTGTGGAATCGGGTGGACAGCGGCGTCTCCCGCAGGGTCTGCTGATGGGGCGATTCGGAGATATGGGCCCCCATGGCGGACACGGGATAGAGGTAGCTCAATCCTCCCTGGATCTTCACCCGCTCGATGGGGTCCGTGTCGTCGCTGGCCCAGATCTGCTGGGAGTAGCAGAGCATCCCAAGATCGAACCGGTTGCCGCCGGAGGAGCAGCTTTCAAAGAGGATGTGGGGCCGGGGATAGAAGATGCGGCCCAGCACGTCGTAGAGGCCCTTGATGTACTCGTAGAAGAAGGCCCCGTTCTCGCAGAAGGGGGAGTACATGTCGCTCATATGCCGGTTCATGTCCCACTTCACATAGGAAATGGGGCAGCTGTCCAAAATGCGGGTCACGTTGTCCACGATGTAGTCCCGGACAGCCGGGTTCACCAGATCCAGGAGAAGCTGGTTCCGCCCATAGGAAGGCTTGCGGTCCGGCAGCTTCACCGCCCAGTCGGGATGGGCCCGGTAGAGGTCGCTGTTCTCGTTGACGCTCTCGGGTTCCATCCAGAGGCCGAAGGACATGCCCATTCTGTTGATCCGGGCGCACAGGCCGTCGAGGCCGTGGGGGAGCTTCTTTTTGTCCACGGTGTAGTCCCCCAATCCACCCTTATCGTCGTTGCGGCCGGTGAACCAGCCGTCGTCCAGGACGAACAGCTCAGCGCCCGCCTTCTTCGCCCGCTTGGCCAGGGAGAGGAGCTTCCTCTCCCGAAAGGAAAAAAAACAGGCTTCCCAATCGTTGCAG
>JBGVAK010000077.1:0-11907 GCA_045224495.1 Christensenellales bacterium | reverse complement strand
ATCAGCACGCCCACGTCCGACCAGCCCACCGAGCCGTTCATGGTCCACATATAGAAATCCGAGCCGCCCTCCGGTGCGATGTGCGGGAGCCGACCATCCCTCTTCTGCCAGTCATAGACGTCCCGCAGATACTTCCGGGCAAAGGGGGCGAAGTTGAAGAGATAGGAGGCAGTGGTGAAGAATAGCTGTGCGTCGCCAGTCCAGCCGTGGCGCTCCCGGGTGGGGCAGTCCGTGGGGATGTCCAGATGGTTCCCCTTGGCGGACCAGAGGGTGGCCTCATAGAGCCGGTTCAGGAGCTGGTGGGAGCAGGAGAAGTCGCCGGTGCGCTCGAGATCGGAGTAGACCGCCACGGCCTCGATGGCCGCCGGGTCCAGTTCCACGTCCGTGTCCACCTCGGCGTACTGGAAGCCGAAGACGGCGAAGGTGGTGCTGTATTCGTTCAGCCCCTCGCCCGCGGTGTACTCGATCCGCTGCAGTGGGGTGGTGTAGCCCTTGCGGGAAAGCTGGATGTTCCGCTGGGTCAGGTTGCCCTCCTCGTCCAGCATCTCGCCGAAGCGCCAGACCATCCGCTGCCCCAGCCGGGCGTTCAGGGAAAAGCGGACGTAGCCCGCTATGTTCTGACCGAAGTCCAACAGCTTTTTGCCATTGGGGGCCGTGGTGATGACGGGATGGAAGGTCTCATGCTCCGTCACGGGCACGTTATTAGAGGCCGTGGGTGTGACGCTGTGCTTCGTGACCTTGGCCTTGCCCCGGTAGGAGGGCGTGCGGAAGGCTTCCACGATCTCTCCGTCCTTGTTGTCGGCCTGGCGGATGGGGCCGTCGTCGGACCAGGCCCAGGAGGAATCGGTGCCCATGACCTGGCGGCTGCCGTCCGTACAGGTGATCTCCAGCTGCAGCAGGACCTTGGTCTCGGTGCCGTACTGGTTTTTCAATCCCCAGGCCCCGCAGCTGCCCCGGTACCAGCCGTCGGCCAGTTGGACCGTGAGCTCGTTCTCGCCCTCATGGAGCATGTTTGTCACGTCGTAGGTCTGGTACTGGATGCGCTTACGGTAATCCGTGTACCCGGGGGCCATGACGAAGGCGCCCACCCGCTTTCCTCCCAGCCGGGCCTCGTAGAGGCCGCAGGCGGTGGCGTACAGCCGAGCAGACTTGACGGGTTTCTCCACCGTGAAGGTCTTGCGGAAGCAGTCCACGGGGTACCGCTGCTTCTTGTTCACAGTGTAGTCGCCGGCGATCCACTTGGCTTTCCAGTCGGCCTTGTCCAGCAGGCCCATCTCGAAATATGCCTCAGCCCACTCCCCGGGCTGGTCGTTCTCGTCCCACAGGCGCACCTTCCAGACGACCCGCTCCCGGCTCGTGAGGGGCAGGGGATAGGCGGCGTGCATTTCGTCGCTCTCCACCTTCCCGGTCTGCCACTTGTCGGTGACGATCTCGTAGGCCCGCTGCTTTACGCCCCCCTCGGCGTTCCACGTGAGCCGGGGCTTCTGGACGTCCATGCCCAGGGGATCGAAGAGATGCTCGGTTTTCAAACGGATGGCGTTCATGTCATGCCTCCTGTTGCTTTTCGTGCCGGGCCTTGATCTCGGCCTGCTTCTGGGGCAGGTCCTTTTCCACGTTCAGGAAGAACAGGATCACCACCAGAGCGATGCCGGTGAAGAACTCCAAACCCACGAAGGCGAAGGAGATGACCCAGCTGACGGAGTGGGGCTGGGCGAGGGCTACGGTCAGAACCCCGTCTGCCGCAGGCTTCAGGGTGTCCAGGGCCACCTGGGCCGCCCAGCCGTTTTGGGCAAGGACCTGTCCGGCCTCGGCCACACTCTTGGCCGTGAAGGGGGCGATATAGCCGGCTTTGGCCAACATCCAGTTGAACACCCCCGTCATGATGCCCACCATGGCGACCGCGATGATGTTGTAGATGGACATGGCCGCCCCGTCGATCCTAAGATCGGATTTCCATTCCAGGTGATCGAGACAGTCGGCGAACAGGGCCATGAACACGTAGGCGCAGGGCAGGCCGCCGATGTTCTTGATGAACTGGCCGATGAGGACCATGACCAGGTTGGTGGAGAAGATCCAGCAGATCAATGACCCCAGAGCATAGAGGACGAAGCCCACCATGGTCACGTTCCGCTTGCCGAACCGCTTAGCTAGCGGCCACACCGCGAAGATGCCGATGCCCATAGGCAGCCCGCCGATGACGGACACCAGCATCTGGGTGATGCCGTCGTTGTAGGTGCCCAGTACGTAGTTGCAGTAGTACACCAGGCCCAGGTTTTTCAACGTGGTGCCCACGGTGTAGACGAAGAAATAGATGTACATGAGGACCATGTACCGATCCGTGAACAGGAGCTTGAACTGCTGACCGAAGGGGATATCTTTCTTCTTCTCCGTCTCGGCGGCTTCCTCCGTGACCCGCTCCTTGGTGAAGAAATATTCGAGGAGGGTCAACGGCAACGCCACGATGGCCAGGATGGACATGAGGGTGATCCACTTCGATTTATCAACACCGATCATGGGCATGATGACCATGGGGAACACCAGGGCCACCAGGATCCCGCTCATCATGATGGTGGTGATCTGGTTGAAGACGGAGAGGCCGCCTCGGTCGGTGCCGTTGCGGGTGGAGAGGGGCACCATGAGGCCGTGGGACATGTTGAAGATGGTGTAGGCGAAGGAGTAGAAGAGGTTATAGGAGATCATGACCCACAGGGCCTTCACGGTGTCGCTGCTTTCCGGCACGGTGAACAGGAGCACTGCCGTCAGCGGTACCAGGAAGGCGGAGAGGAACAGCCAGGGCCGGGCCTTGCCCTCACGGGTCCGGGTCCGGTCGATGACCTGGCCCATGACGATGTTGGTGATGGCGTCGATGATCTTCGAGACGATGGGGAACACCGTCAGGAACACGCCGCCCCACAGAGGGGTCAGGTTCAGCACGTCCGTATAGTATACGTTGAGGTAGGTGGCCAGCACCGCATTGAGGAGCAAGGCGCCGGCGGGGCCCAGCAGGTAGCCCAGCCACTTTTCCTTCTTGTTGACTTCAGGGGTCTTGACCAGACTTGCGGGAAGTTTCATATCAGTTTTCCTCCTTCGGCAGCTTAGGTACGTCGATCTTTTTCATAAAGCAACGGGCGCCCTTGAGAAGATGTCCGTTGGTCAGTTCCACAAAGCCCTGGGCGAAATTGTAGGGCATGGACTTCCCGGCGGTCATGGACATGGATCGGGGGGAGTTGCTCTCCAGGATCCGCCGCAGGAAACAGGCTCCCTTGCGCTTGTTGTCCTTCTCGGGGCCGTCGGGGAGCTTTTGGGCTTCCTTCTCCTGCTTGTCCGCCACGGAGAGGACGGCGCCATAAAGGATGCGGCCCATAAAGCTCTGCCTAAGGTCCGTGAACCTGGACTCCAGCGTCACGGGGAAGGAGGGCCGGGGGGCGGGCACCACATAGGTGTCGGAGTAGACCCGATCGTCTACCGGCTCCGGCGTGACGGTGACGGTCCTCGTCTCGCCGGGATTCAGGTACACCTTTTCGAAGCCCCGGAGCTCGCCGTCCAGGAACAGCATGCACACCTCCCCGCCGAACCGGTGGCCCGTGTTGGTCACGGTTTGCGTGTAGGTCTGGCCCGCCCGGACCCACTCGCTATGCGTGAAAGTAGTATAGCTGAGGCCGTGGCCGAAGGGGTAGCGGACGGGGACGTGGTGGGCGTTGTAGTACCGGTAGCCTATCTCCATGCCCTCGGCGTAGATCTCGTCGATCCCTTTGCCGAAGGTCTCGTGGCCGGGCACGTCCTCGTAGCGAAGGGGCCAGGTCTCCGCCAGCCGGCCCGAGGGGTTCACCTCGCCGTACAGGAGCCGCGCCGCAGCCGTGCCGCCGTTCTGGCCGGGCAAGTACATGTTTAATATGGCGCTGACCCGATCCGCGAAGGGCAGCTCCACGGGGGCGCCGCCGAAGAGGACCACCACGATCCTCTTACCGGTCCCGCATAGTTCGTCGATCAGATCCAGCTGGTCCTGGGGCAGGCGCATGTCCGCCCGGTCGCCGCCCTCGGACTCATACTCGTCCGTCAGGCCCGCAAAGACCAGGATCACGTCGCTTTCGTCCAGCGGTACCGACTCGACGCCCCGCTCCCGGAACGCGTCGGCGGGGGTGGTGACCTTCGTGGGATGGATCATGGAGCTGCCGGCCCCCTGATAGCGCATGTTTTCGAAGAGGGGCCCGGCGATGTGCAGCCTCTCCCGACCGGTGAGGGGGAGGGTGCCGTCGTTCTTGAGGAGCACCGCCGAGTCTGCGGCGATGCGGGCTGCCAGCTCGTGGTGACCCGCCCAGTCCACGGGCTCTTCGCTGGCGGGCCGGACGTATTGGCCCACCCAGCGCAGGATGCGGCCGCAGGCCTTGTCCAGATCTTCCATGGGCAGGGCGCCGTCCGCCACGGCGTCCAGGATCCAGCGGCGGCAGATGGCCGTGTCCCCGGGCATCTCCAGATCGAGGCCCGCTTTCAGGCCGGCCACCCGGTCCCGCACCGCGCCCCAGTCGCTCATGACCACGCCCTCGAAGCCCCATTCGCCCCGCAAAACATCGGTCAGGAGCCATTTATTCTCGGAGCAGAATACGCCGTTGATCCGGTTGTAGGCGCACATGATGGTGGCGGGTCGGGCGTGCTTCACGATGTATTCGAAGGGCTTCAGGTAGAGATTTCGGATGGTGTTCTCCCCGGCCACGGAGTTGCCCATGAACCGGTAGTTTTCGGAATTGTTCAAAGCGAAGTGCTTCACGGACGCGCCCACGCCACGGCTCTGGACGCCCTTCACCTCTGCCGCGCCCATGACGCCGGTCAGCAGCGGGTCCTCGGAGTAATACTCGAAGTTCCGGCCGCAGAGAGGGTTTCGCTTGAGATTGACGCCGGGGCCCAGTAGGGTGTGGACCCCGTAGTGGCGGCACTCGTCGGCGATGGCCGCGCCCAGATCGAAGGCATTTTGGGGGTTCCAGCCGGAGGCCACGGCAGCCGCCGTGGGGAAGGCCGTGGCGGGCTCGCTCTCCGAGACGCCGTTGTCCCCGGAGCCCTTCTGCTTGCGGAGCCCGTGGGGCCCGTCGGAGGTGCAAAGGCTCTCTATGCCCAGCCGGGGGATGGGGTTGGTGTACATGAAGTCCGTGCCCGATACCAGGGCCGCCTTCTCCTCCACCGTCATCTGCTGCAAGATCGATCCGATATCCACAAGAAACCCCCTGTTCCCATTGTTTTCATCCACATTGTACACGAAAAACGGTCCTCTTGTATTGCATTATCGTATTGTATTTCGTATAATTGTAATGGATCGGAGGAAAGCGCATGAGCAAGGTGGATATGCAGTACGTGGTGGGGTCCATGGCGGCCCTGGCGGGCATCCCGGTGCGGCTCTTTCAGGGGGAGGAGCTGATCCTGTTTCAAAGCCCCGTGAAGCTTCCCCGGGACCCCATGGCGGCCTATGCCCGGGAGATCCGGGCCATCCGGGGCCACGTGGGCTACTTCGCTACGCCCTCCTTCCAGTATTACGGCGTGATCAACGCCCCTGAGGGCACCATCGTCATGGGACCCACCTCCCAGATCGCGGCGGGGGAGCAGGAGCTTCGGGAGCTGGCCTTCCGGCTGGACGTGCCTCAGGAGGAGGTGGGCGCCTTTCTCTCCGCTATGAACGGCATCCAGCGCCTGCCGGTGGAACAGCTGCTGCAGATGCTCTGCACCGTGAACCACTTTTTGAACGGGGGCGAAACGCTGACCATCTCCGACGTGGCCATCTACAGCGACGAACAGCACCGGCTCAAGCAGGCTCTGGAGCAGCGCCGGACCCGCCGGGTCTACGAGGAGGGGCCCAAACCCCAGGAGGGCCACAACACCCTGGCCCTGGAGGAGATGCTCATGGACCTGGTGCGTCGGGGGGACACCGCCGCTCTCAAGAGTTGGATGGCCATGGCCCCTGCCGTCCGAGGCGGCACCATCGCGCCGGACCAGCTTCGACAGCTGCGGAACACCTTCATCGTCTCCGCCACGTTGGTCGCCCGGGCCGCCATCCGGGGCGGCATGCGGGAGGACGACGCCTTCTCCCTCTCCGACGGCTTCATCCAGCGGGTGGAGCTCCTCACCGACCCGGGCAGGATCATGAACCTGCAGTACAGCATGATCCTCGAATATACCGAGCAGGTGGAGAAGCTCCACCTGGGCCGCCACCCCACCAAGCTCTCCCGGGACGTAGCCAACTACGTGCGTCACCATCTGTCCGAGCCCATCAGCACGGAGCGGATGGCGGAATCGTTCTTCCTGAGCCGTCCCTATCTCTCCGCCCAGTTCAAGCGGGAGACGGGCCAGACCCTCACCGACTACATCCTCACCGAAAAGACCGAGGAAGCCAAGCGTCTCCTTCTCTATTCCGACAAGCCCGCCGCCGCCATCGGCGCCTATCTGGGCTTCTCCTCCCACGGCCACTTCATCCGCGTCTTCAAAAAGTACGCGGGCCTGACTCCCAACGAGTTCCGGACCCGCATGGACCGGTAGGGAGGGATATGCAAAATCGCCGCAGCAGGGGCTTTTCTTTTTCCCCGGAAGCTGGTATGATCATACTGAACAGACAAGGCGGGGCCTTGCCGGGACGATTTCGGCCGACCGCTTGTGAAGGAAAACGAAGTGGAAGGAACCATTTGAGCGGAGAAAGGACAGAGCATGATCGAGTTTTTATTCTTCCTGGTGATCCTGTTTGGCGTGTTTCTGCAGGCGTCGGTGGGCTTCGGCACCGTGGTCACCATGCCCTTGGGGATCCTCCTCATGGGCCTCGACGTGACCAAGCCGGTGGTGAACTTCGTGGCGCTGCTGACGGGCTTGACGGTGCTCATCACGGAGTACCGGTACATCAACTGGCGGGAGCTTTTGAAGATGTCCGCCGTCATGCTGCTGGGCATCCTGGCGGCTCTGTGGATCGCGGGCACGGTGAAGATGAGTTTTCTGCTGATCCTTTACGGGGCGGTGGTCATCGGCATCGGCGTGAAGAAACTGTTCTTCCCGGCCAAGAAGCCCACCTCCAAGGCGGTGCAGAACACCGCCCTGGCCATCGCCGGCATCATGCAGGGTCTCTTCGTCTCCGGCGGCAGCTTCCTGGCGGTGTACGCGGTGGACCGGCTGCCGGACAAGCGGGAGTTCCGCGCCACCACCAACGCCCTCTGGGCCATCCTGAACACGGCCATGCTCATCATCTACTTCACCGGCGGGCAGGCGGACAAAAAGGTGCTCGTCATGGGGGCCATCGCCATCATCCCCATGATCCTGGGGACCTGGCTGGGCGGCGTGTTCGCGAGCCGTATCAAGCAGGACACCTTCCTGAAGATGGTCTACATCATCCTGATCGCCTCCGGCATCGTGCTGCTGGTCTCGAATCTATAAAAACAAACAGGGCCTTCATCTTTGCCTAAGGCGCGCCCCTTGCTTCGACTAAGGGATACGCTGCGCCGGGGGCAGGACAGCTGAACAGAAAGGGTCGATGGACCACAAAAACCACAGCAAGGAGCATTTCTTATGAACAGCATCTATCATCGCGTCAGCGTTCGCAAATACGAGGACAGGCCCGTGGAGAGGGAAAAGATCGAAGCCATGCTTCGCGCCGCCATGCAGGCCCCCTCCGCAGGGGATCAGCAGCCCTGGGAGTTCTATGTGGTCACGGACAGGGCGAAGTTAGAGGCTCTGTCCCAGGTGCACCAGTATGCGGGTATGGTCAAGGATGCCCCCGTGGCCATCGTTTCCGCCTATCGGAAGGCGTGCTGGATGCCGGCATACGCCCAGATCGACCTGTCCATCGCCATGGAGAACCTGTGGCTGGAGACGGACGCCCAGGGCCTGGGCGGCGTGTGGCTGGGCATCGCGCCCCTGGAGGACCGGATGCGGGCAGTGGAGGAGATCATGGGCATGCCGGACACGCTCCGGGCCTTTGCCATCTTCCCCTTCGGGTACCCGGCCCAGACGCGCCAGCAGCGGGACCGGTTCGACCCGGCGCGCATCCACTGGATCGGTCCGGAGACGGAGCACGATCGATAAGCGGCATACCGGGTTGCTTCCGACCGCCCCGCATACAGCCATGAGATTGGCCGGCCAGAGACGCTTTCGCAAACGGTTTCGCAAATCGAACGGATTTCGAGGGCCGAACCGTGCAATCAGGAAGCGTTTCCGTGAGAACCGGCCGCAAATTCCACCTTTTTGATCAAATCTTGTGCGAAAAAGCGGTTCGGCAGAGTCGCTTGTGGGGAGACGCATCATCAGGCACAAAAAAATATTAGGTTTTTTTCCATAACCCTCTTGATTTTTTAAAAGATATACGATATCCTTAGAGTACGAAAACGATTTCGCACGAAGGGGGTGTTCCTGTGGTATCCATGAAAGATATCGCGCTTCGCTGCGGCGTCTCCGTGAGCACGGTGAGCAAAGCCCTCAACGGGCGTGGGGACGTAGGGGAGGCCACCAAGGAGCAGATCCTCGAAGCGGCGAAGGAGCTGGGCTATACGGCCAACTCTGCCGCCCGCGCCCTGAAGACCAACCGGACCTATAGCATCGGGATCGTTTTTACAGACCTTTCCAACAGCGGTTTCATGCATGAGTATTTCGCTTCCATGCTCAACTACTTCCGGATGGAGGCGGAGCGCCGCGGATACGACATCACGTTTATCAGCGAGAATATGGGGCATACGAACACCGGGTATCTGCAGCACGCGCGGGCCCGTGGTCTGGACGGCGTCGCCATCATCTGCGCGGACTTCTTCGATCCCATGATCCAGGAGCTGGTCCGTTCCAATCTGCCGATCATCAGCTTGGACCACGCCTTCAACAACCGGGCGGCCATCCTCTCCGACAACATGCGGGGGATGGAATCCCTCGTCCGATATGTGTACGGGAAGGGGCACCGCCGTATCGCCTACATCCACGGGAACCCTACGGCCGTGACGGAAAACCGACTGACGGGTTTCTACCGCGCCTGCGAAGGGCTGGGATTGGCGATCCCCAACGAATACGTCGTCGAATGCGAGTACCATGAGCCGGTCAGCTGCCATGAGGCGACCAAGCGCCTGCTGGCGCTGCCGGAAAGGCCCACCTGCATCCTCTTTTCCGACGATTACGCCTACATCGGCGGGATCAACGCCATCTACGAGGCAGGGCTTCGGGTCCCGGAGGACATTTCCATCGTCGGATACGACGGTATCCATATGGCCAAGATGGTCAGTCCCAAGCTGACCACATGGCAGCAGAACACTGTGGAGCTCGGCAGGATAGCCGCCGAACAGCTCATCGAACGGATTGAGCATCCCCGCACGACGCTGCCCAAGCACATCACCGTGCAGGGGAGGCTCCTGGAAGGGGAAACGGTCCGGCAGATCGGCTGAAGGACAGACGGAGGGAGAACAGCGCATGACACGCGAACGGGCGAGACAACTTGCTGAAGAACTGGTCGGCCGCATGACCGTGGAGGAAAAGGCCGGACAGCTTCGCTTCGACGCGCCCGCCATCGAACGGCTGGGGATCCCCGCTTACAATTGGTGGAACGAGGGGTTGCACGGCCTGGCCCGCGGCGGCACCGCCACCAGCTTCCCCCAGGCCATCGGCCTGGCCGCCATGTTCGACGAAGCGCTTATGGAAAAGATCGCTTCCATCATCTCCGATGAGGCGAGAGCCAAATACAATGCCCTTTCCCGGGAGGGAGATCGGGACATCTATCACGGATTGACCCTGTGGTCGCCCAACGTGAACATCTTCCGCGACCCCCGCTGGGGCCGGGGTCAGGAGACCTACGGCGAGGACCCGACGCTGACGGCACGGCTGGGCCGAGCTTTCGTGAGAGGTTTGCAGGGCCAGGGCGAGACCCTGAAGACGGCCGCCTGCGCCAAGCATTTTGCAGCCCACAGCGGCCCCGAGGCCCTTCGGCACGGCTTCGATGCCCGTGTTTCCGAGAAGGATCTGGAGGAGACCTACCTCGTGGCCTTTCATGCTTTGGTGGACGAGGGCGTGGAGGCCGTCATGGGCGCCTACAACCGGCTCAACGGCGAGCCCTGCTGTGCCAGCGAATATCTGATGGAGAAGCTTCGCGGGGCATGGGGCTTTCAGGGACACTTCGTTTCCGACTGCTGGGCGATCCGGGACTTCCATGAGCATCATGGGGTGACCGCCGTGCCCACGGAATCCGTTCAGCTGGCGCTGAAGATGGGCTGCGACCTCAACTGCGGATGCACCTATCAGCATATCCTGCACGCCCTGGAGCTGGGCATGATCTCGGAGGAGGAGGTCACCCGCTCCGCCGTGCGACTGTTCACGACCCGGTTCCTGCTGGGCGTGCTGGGCGAGGAGGGCAGCGAGTACGATGCCCTGCCCTATGAATTGATCGAATGCCCCGAGAGCCTGGCTGTAGCGCAGAAAGCTGCGCGGGAGAGCTGCGTGCTGTTGAAAAACAGCGGGCTGCTGCCCCTGGATCCGGATACGTGCGGGACCATCGGCGTGATCGGGCCCAACGCCAACAGCCGCACAGCGCTCATCGGCAACTACCACGGCACGGCCTCCCGCTATGTGACGGTCCTCGAAGGGATCCAGGACTATGTGGACGGCAGGTGCCGCGTGCTCTATTCCCAGGGCTGCGCCCTCTGCACGGACCGCGTGGAGCCGCTGGCCCAGCCCAACGACCGCCTGGCGGAGGCCATCGCCGTCGCCAAGGCCAGCGACACGGTGATCCTGGTCCTGGGCCTGGACGAGACGTTGGAAGGGGAGGAGGGCGACACCGGCAACAGCTACAGCTCCGGCGACAAGGAGGACCTGTTCCTGCCAAAGATGCAGCGCGTCCTGCTGGACGGTGTCCTGGCCGTCGGAAAGCCCACGATCGTGATCCTGCTGGCCGGAAGCGCCATCGATCTTACTTCGGCTCAGGAGAAGGCCGACGCCATACTCCTCGGCTGGTATCCGGGTGCGGTTGGCGGCAGGGCCGTGGCGGAGCTGCTGTTCGGCGCGGCATCCCCCTCGGGGAAGCTGCCCGTCACCTTCTACCGCAACGAAGCGCTGTCGGAGATGCCCGATTTCACCGACTACGCCATGGCCGGACGGACCTATCGATACTATCGCGGCGAGCCTCTCTATCCCTTCGGTTACGGGCTGAGCTACGGCGATTGTGAGGTGACCGCCCTTTCGGCGGACCGGACGGGCGCCACCATCAGCGTGGTCAACCGGGGCTCTCGGGATACCGAGGAGGTGCTCCAGCTGTATCTGCGCGATGAAGAAAGCCCCTTCGCGCCGCCGAATCCCATCCTCTGCGGCTTCCAAAGGGTCTTCCTGGCGGCAGGCACCGAGAAGACGTTGACGGTGCCCCTGGACGAAGCGGCCTTTACCGTGGTCACCGATGGGGGAGACCGCATCCCCGGCAGCGGGAAATGGACCCTCTACGCCGGCTTCGGCGGGCCGGATAAACGTACGGAGGCGCTGACCGGCCGAAAGGCCTGGGCGGTGCCCATCCACAACATTCGGTAAGACTTTGGGAGGGACCCACGATCGATCCTTTCGGACTCAAGATCGATCCGGCCCGCGCCCAGATCTTATAAAAACAACGTAACCAATGGGACCCACAAAAAACTAAGGAGGAAAATCAAATGAAAAAGATCGTTGCTCTGACCCTCGCACTCCTCATGGTCATCGGCCTGACCGCTATCGTCAAGCCCGCGGCCGCGGAGGAAGAGACCGTCCTGAAACTCTGGTGTATCGCAACCGAGTCCGATGCGAACCGTCCTGCCTACCTGCAGGCCATCGCCGATTACGAGGCCGCCCATCCCGGCGTCAAGATCGAGATGGAAGCCTTTGAGAACGAGTCCTACAAGACCAAGATCAAGGCCGCGATGATGGGCGGTGACACCGAAGATCTGCCCGACATCTTCT
>JBGVAK010000076.1:0-6175 GCA_045224495.1 Christensenellales bacterium | reverse complement strand
CGGTGGTGCCGTCGATCTCGGCCCGCACGTTGCCCTGGGAGTTGTAGTTGCGCTTATAGGCGAAGATCAGGGCGGATTCCACCGCGGCGAGCAGCACGTCCTTGCTGATCCCCTTCTCCTTCTCCAGCGCGTTGAGAGCCTCGATAAAATCTGCGTTCATTGTCGTGTCCTTTCCTGTTCTTAAAACTCGATATACGGGCGAACCAGCGCCGCGTCCTTTTTCAGTATGGTGTGCTCCTTGCCGCCCTCGGTACGCAGGACGAAGCTGTCGTCCTCGTAGCTCACCAGCGTCCCGTGCAGCTGCTTCAGGCTCTTGCCCGAGGCCATCTTGAGGGGCGAATAGAGCTTCACCTCGATGGGCTTATCAAGGTTCCGGGCGTAGTCCTTTTCGAGCTTCAAGGGCCGATCGAGACCCAGGCTGCTGACGGACAGGGTGTAGGCCTGCTCGATGGGGTCCGCCTCGTCCAGCACCGGCTCCAGGGCCCGGCTCACGTTTTCGCAGTCCTCGATGGTGACGCCGCCCTCCTTGTCGATGTAGAAGGTCAGCACCCAGTCGCCGTACTCCTTCTGAAACTCCACGTCCCAGAGGACGAAGCCCAGCTTTTCTACCGTCTCGCGGCAAAGCTGTTCGCACAGCTCGGTGGTCTTCACGTCGTTCCTCCCCTCTCATAAGGAAAGAGTGGGTCGCCCCACTCTCCACACTCGTTTCTCATTCCAACGGTGGCAGTATACCATAGTCTACTGAAAAGCGCAAGTAGTATTTTGCCCACAATATGGGGGCCATACACGCAGGGGGCATGCATGGTCCCCACGGCGGGCGGAGACACCTCATCCACCGCAAGCGGTCCCCCTTCCCCTCAAGGGGAAGGCTTCCCCTGGAGGGGAAGCTGTCACCGCAGGTGACTGATGAGGTGGCCGCGATCTCATTCCCCCGCGGGTTCCGGGGAGAGGCCCTTCACGTAGTAGGGCAGGAGGTAGAGGGTCACGGCCTCGCCGCCGGTGATGAGGGTCAGGCGCAGGAAGCCGTCGGCTTGCAGGGCCAGGGTAATGGCCACATCGCCGGATGCCCAGGACAGGGCCCCGTTTTCATATGCTACTTCCAGCACGGTCTCCCCGGTCAGAGGCCCGATCAGCGCAACGGTCGTTCCGTCGATCAGCGCCTCCGTCGGCGACCCAAGCGTGTCCGCAAAGAGCATGGCCCCGTTCACCCCCACATATTGGGCCTGCCAATAGCCGGTGAACAGCTCCACGGGCACATCGGCCAGGGGTTCCGCCGGGGCATAGATCAGGGGCGCTTCCCGGCGCAGGAAGGCGTCGAAATCGATCCACTTCAACACGTCCGTCCCCAGCACGTTGATCTGGGGCAGGTCGCTTCCGTCAAAATACAGGAACCCGTCCTTTTCCGCCCAGGCGCCGGTGACGGATGCGTCGGGCAGGGCGGGGATGGCCACGGCATAGGTGCCGTCGGCGTTCAAGGTGAGCTCCACCACCATGCCCTCCACCTCCGTATACCAGAGGCCGGTGATATCGGCGGGGGCCTCCTCCTCAGCCAGGGCCAGGGCGGGGACCAGCAGCAGGGCAAAGGACAACAAGATAGCAAGCAGTTTTTTCATAGCGATTCTCCTATCAACTATATTTCTTACTTTGTCCGATAGATTACAGATTCGCTTTCTATCCCGTTATTGTCTGTTACAACGAGAACATATTCCATCCATCCAGATTGCAATATAGGTTCTCCGTTTGTCCAATCAGTATCCATTATTGCTACATACTCATAGTGGCAGGGAACGCCAATAAAGGTAAATGAGCCATCTTTGTTAACTGTAAGAGAATCATACTTGATTCGCACTTTGTTATAATCATATGCATTAGTCTCCGTGTTCAGCTTCATTCCGATGATTCTGACCTGATACAACTCAACGTTATACGGTGCAGCTCCCCCCTCGATCTCACAGTACAAATCCGTATGATGATATATATCCACGAGTTTGTTTCCTGTAATTTTGCAACTACACTTAACCTGCACCTTCGCTTCGTTGCTGATGGTAAACTGCCCACTCGTTTTGTCGATGACCTTGCATCGACAGATCGTGCCCGGTTGAACAGCGCTGTAAGGCAGTTTGGGATAGGTTATACCGGCATAGACCCATCCCTTCGTGTTATCATAAGTCTCCCATTCATAGTCCAGTGTGCTGTCGTCCCCGGTCACCGCTGATACTGCTTCGCAGGAGAAGGTGACGCTGTATATCCCATCTTCCCGATAATCCAGCGTAACAGTTTCCGGCTGCAGGGTGATAATGGGTCGCAGGTCCCGCTCCTCGGAATAGACCTGGGCCGGCTTGGACTGGACCACCTCCAGGGTGTCGTAGTCCGCCACCTCGCAATAGTACACGCCCATCTGTTCGGCCACATAGGTTTGCTGATCCTCCACCACGTTGCCGTTGCCGTCGTACCAGGTATAGGCATAGTTGCCGCTGCCGCCGCCCGCCCGGCAGGTGAGGTCAACCGACGACAGACCGTACAGATTCTTGCTTTCCGGCTGCACGGCGATATAGAGACCGTCCTTCATCTGCACCTTGTCGCTCGTCACATGGTGACCCGCTTCGTCATAGACCACGCACCAATAGGTCCCGGCAATCCATGCCCAACAGAACTCTTTATCGTCTATTTTTTTGGCAAGCGGGTTGAAGATCTCCATGGTCATGGTCTCCGTCTCGGCAGACGCGATTGTGCCCTCGGTGGCTGTCACGGAATGGTCGACGGTGCCCGAAATGCCGTTCTGCTTTTTCCACGCCTCCAGAAACTCGGCGGCGATGGGGCTAGTCTTTTCCTTCGCCTGGGAGACGGTCGCCACGCTGTCGCCGTAGAACCCGGTCAAAAAGTCCGTCAGGGCGGAAGTGCCGACCGTGGGCAAGGCCGGCGCATACCACCATTCATAGGTATAGGCGCCCTCGCCGCCGGCGGCCTCCACGGTCAGCTCCGTATAGCCGCCCTGCGGAACAAAGCTGCCCTGGGGCTGGGTGACGATGCGGAGGATATCCGAAATCGGGTCACCGGTCCGCAAAAACCCGAAGCCGGACGGAATGTTCATGCCGCTGAATACGCTTAGGGTGGCGTCTACGGCCTCCGTCTTCGTAGCGCCGCAGACCGTGCAGGTGAAGGTCTTGACCCCGGGGGTGAGGCCGGTGGGTTCAGCGGTGATCTTCCCCTCATCCCAGGCGTGCTCGCCCGTGGGCGGGATGCCGGTGAGCTCCGTGGCCCCGCAGCGGGTGCAGGTGTTGGTCCGATAGCCCTTGTCCACGCAGGTGGGGGCGACGGTCACTGCGCCCCCGTCCCAGGCATGGCCCAGGGCCGGGATGCTCTGCTGGGCCGTCAGCACCGCGCCGCAAACAGAGCACTTGGAACCGTCCGTGAGGCCCGCCTCCGTGCAGGTGGCGGCCCTGCCGGGGACGGCGACAGGCGAATGGCCTTTAGCCGGGATGCTCTGCTGGGCCGTGAGGACCGCGCCGCAGACAGAGCACTTGGAGCCGTCCGTGAGACCCGCCTCGGTGCAGGTGGCGGCCTTGCCGGGGACGGAAACGGGGGTATGGTCCGCCGTCTTCGCTATGGCCTCCGTGCGGGTGGCGCCGCAGCGCAGACAGGTGAAGGTCCTGACGCCCTCGGCAGCACAGGTGGGAGCCTGGGTCACGACGCCGTTGTCCCAGGTATGGCCCAGGGCCGGGATGGGCTCGGTATAGGTCTGACTGCAATCCGCACACACCCAGGTTAAGGAGCCGGGCTCCGTGCAGGTGGGGTCGGTTCCCCCACGCAGGTTCCATGTATGGTGGCCGTCACTGGAATAGGGGCTGGGGCACTGGTCGTCCGGTGGATCGGCGTGGGCCACCACCAGGGGCACCAGTACCAGCAGCAACAGCAGGAACATGGAAAGGATGCGTTTGGTTTTCATGGAATGCCCTCCTTTAGGTTTTGTGCAAAACAAAAGCGGCCTAAAACGCGCGTTTCAGGCCGCAGGAAAATAGATGGCGACAGAAGCTGCTGTCTGATCGTCTGTTCGCGGCCCGATCCGTCATGTCCGTCAAGCCCCTTTTTCGTATATTTTCACAATTTCATTATAGGGGAACGGCGGCGGAAAAGCAAGGGAAAATGCTGCGCCGGGCAGAAAAAGAGCCGCACTTTCGTGCGGCTCCCGTTGACTTGCATGAGAGGGGTCAGATGGAGAGATCCTCCACGTACAGCTCCCGTACGGCGGGGGCTTCCTTCTTGGGCTCGGGCTTGACTTCGGGCTCCGGCGGGATGATGCCGTCGCGAACGTCGAAGAACTTCTTGGCCACCTGGGGCAGGAGCGCGTAACTCAGCACGTCCTCCTCCTGATGGGCCTGCTCGCCCAGCTCCTTCTTGTATTTCTCCAGCTCCGGCTCGATCAGGTCGGCAGGCCGGCAGGTGATGACCTTCTCGTCGCCGATGGCCTTCTTGCGGACCTCCTCGTTCACTTCGCCGGGGAGCTTGCCGTAGGCGCCGCGCAGCAGATCCTTGCTGTTGTTGGGGAAGGTCTTGTAGCGGCCCATGAGCACGTTGAACACGGCTTGGGTGCCCACGATCTGGCTCGTCGGGGTCACCAGGGGCGGATAGCCGAAGTCCTTGCGGACCTGGGGGATCTCCGCCAGCACGTCGTAGTACTTATCCTCGGCGCCGGCGTCCTTAAGCTGCTTCACCAGGTTGCTGAGCATGCCGCCGGGGACCTGATAGATCAGGGTATTGGTATCCACCATCATGGACTTGGTGGTGTAGATGCCCTCCTGCATCATCCGATCCTGGACCTTGCGGAAGTGCTTGGCCACCTCGGCCAGGGCTGCGAGGTCCAGGCCGGTATCCCGCTCGGTGCCCTTCAAGGTGGCGACCAGGGACTCGGTGGCAGGCTGGGCGGTGCCGTTGCCGAAGGGGCTCAGGCACGTGTCCACGATGTCCACGCCGGCCTGGGCGGCCATGAGGTTGGTCATGTCGCCGGTGCCGGTGGTGTTGTGGGTGTGCAGGTGGATGGGGATGTCCCCCAGCTCCGCCTTCATCTTCTTGATGAGGCTGTAGGCGTCATAGGGCAAGAGCAGGTTCGCCATGTCCTTGATGCAGATGGAGTCAGCGCCCATCTCGACGAGCTCCTTGGCCAGCTTCACGAAGTACTCCTCGCTGTGGACCGGGGAGATGGTGTAGCTCAGCGCCGGCTCGCACCAGCCGCCGTATTTCTTGGTGTACTTGATGGCGGCCTCCAGGTTGCGGGTGTCGTTCAGGGCATCGAAGATGCGGATGATGTCGATACCGTTCTCGATGGCCTTGCGGCAGAAGGCTTCCACCACGTCGTCCGCGTAGTGCTTGTAGCCCAGGATGTTCTGGCCCCGGAAAAGCATCTGGAGCTTGGTCTTGGGCAGGGCCTTGCGCAGCTGACGGAGCCGCTCCCAGGGATCCTCGTTGAGGTAACGAAGGCAGGCGTCGAAGGTGGCGCCGCCCCAGACCTCCAATGACCAGAAGCCGATGTTGTCCAGGGCTTCACAGGCGGGGAGCATGTCGCTCAAAGGCATCCGGGTGGCCGCTTTGCTCTGGTGGCCGTCCCGCAGGATGGTATCGGTGATATAGAGTTTATTGGCCATAGTCTACCTCACTTGAACAGGGACAGGAACACGCCAGCCGCAATGGCAGAGCCGATGACGCCGGCCACGTTGGGACCCATGGCGTGCATGAGCAGGAAGTTGCCGGGCTTGGCCTTCTGGCCCTCCACCTGGGAGACACGGGCCGCCATGGGCACCGCGGACACGCCGGCGGAGCCGATGAGAGGATTAATCTTCTCCTTCAGGAACAGGTTCATGAACTTGGCGAGAAGTACGCCGCCCGCGGAGCCGCCGCCGAAGGCGAAGATGCCCAGGGCCATGATCTCCAGCGTCTGGAGCTTCAGGAAGTTAGCGGCAGTAGCGGTAGCACCCACGGAGATGCCCAGGAAGATGGTGACGATGTTGATGAGCTCGTTCTGGGCGGTCTTGTTGAGACGGTCGGTGACGCCGCTCTCCTTGAAGAGGTTGCCCAGCATCAGGCAGCCCACCAGGGGCGCCGCATCGGGCACCAGGAAGCTCACGAAAATGGTCACAGCGATGGGGAAGATGATCTTCTCCGTCTGGGACACGGCACGGAG
>JBGVAK010000075.1:0-8534 GCA_045224495.1 Christensenellales bacterium | reverse complement strand
TCGTAACCATATGAGCAAACGACATGATCGAGCGGGAGATGAGACAGATGAACGGCAGACACTATGAGATATCCGTGGTGATCCCCTTTCACAATGTGGAGCGGAAGCTCTTTGAGGCGTGCTTTGAGTCCATGCGGGCGCAGACCTTTGGGTTTGAGAA
The DNA here is from genome assembly GCA_045224495.1 of Christensenellales bacterium. Lineage (GTDB taxonomy): Bacteria > Bacillota > Clostridia > Christensenellales > CAG-138 > RUG472. Next base: position 8,374 of record JBGVAK010000075.1, on the reverse strand, counting down.
CATCGAATTGATCGTGGTGGTCCACAACTGCGCGCCAATATACAAGAAGGACGTTCACGAGCTGCTGGACGGCTTTGACAACGTCGTCGTACTGGAGCTGGAAAACGACATTCGCTCGCCGTCGAGCCCCCGCAACGCGGGGACGGCCGTCGCCAGCGGCGACTACGTGGGCTATCTGGACGCGGACGACAGCTTCACGCCCCGGTGCGTGGAGGTGGTGCTGGAGTCGATCAAGCGAAACCGCGCGCAGATCGCCGTGTTCAGGCGGGAATACGAGATGGAGAACCCGGACGCGGTGCCGTTTACCGAGATCGTGCTCTGGGATCAGATCGAGAAGGAGATCATCGTCGATCGGGACAACTGGGACGACGTCAGGATGTTCACCGGCGCCATCGGCATGGTCACGTCGAGATTTTACGACCGGCGATTCCTTGAGAAGCACGGGATCACCTTCGATGAGGAGATACTGTTTGCCGAGGACTACATGTACAACCTGACCGCCTTCGGATACGCGGACAAGGTGGTCTACCTGCCGCAGTTCATCGGGTATCACTACTACATCCACGAGGGCTCCCTGGCCCAGTCCGGCGGGAAGACGCCGGAGGCGCTGGTGGCCTACGCGAAGGGCTATATCAAGATGTTTGACAAGGGGCTCGAAAACGGCTTCTACATGAATTCGATCATATCGCGGCTCTGCTTCACCCTTTCGCGCTTTCTGGCGGCGTGCCCGCAGATGTCGATGGAGGACAGGCTCAAGATACGGGATATGTTGGCACCCTACATAATGCAGACCACCCGCATGGAGCCCTCCAAGGTCTATTCCGCCAAGGCCGTGAAGGAGCTTTACGAAGTGCCCAGAAGGGTGATACTGGATCCGGAGGGCTGGGCGGCCTCGCAGAAGCGGCTGCTGACCTCGGGTCAGGACGCGCTGGGCGCGCTGGACGGCAGCATGACCGGCACGCTCTCCTACATACTGGACAAGAACCAGAATACGGACATGGGGCGGCACTACGCCTTCTGGGACATCATGACGGTGGAGGATTACCGCCGGCGCGTGCCGGTGAGCACCTATGAGGATCTGGGGCCGCTGGTGCAGCTCACGACCCGGATCGGCGAATCGGGGATATTCACTTCCGAGGAGATCGCCGCCTACATCGTGCGGGAGCCTGCGGAAATGGCCTCCGGCGGCGGCCGCGGGGAGCGGCAGCTCTTTCCCATGACGAAGCGGCAGGCGCGGGGCAACGCCCGGGCGTTTTCCGACCTCCTGAGGGGGCGAAGGACCGTGCTGATGCCGGACGCGCTCAAAGGCGGCGCCCGGAGGTTCAACGACGCGGTCTATTCAGACACCATGGCGGGGACCGTGACCGCCATGCTCTATTCCGACCGGTACGGGATAAGGCGCCCGAACGCCACGTCGCCCCAGGCGCTGTACTTTTCTGGCGCGGGGTTTGACAGCCGCTACCTTCACCTGCTGTACGCCCTGAAGGACAGGGAGGTTCAGCAGCTGGTGCAGCCGAGGTTTACGTGGATGGTGCGGATGTTCGCCTTCATCGAGGAAAACTGGAGGGCGATCTGCGATGACATCGAGCATGGCGCGGTGTCGCTGGGGGACGCCGTGCCGGAGGCCCTTCTGGAGACCGTGAAGCACAGCCTGACGCCGGATCCGGACAGAGCCGATGAGCTTCGGGCCGCGTTCAGGGAGGGCTTCGACCGGCCGGTGGCCGGAAGGATCTGGAAGGGGCTCAAGGCGGTCTATGTGAACGCCGGCGGCAGCGAGGCGGACATGGCGCAACTGTCGCTGCGCTATCTCGGGGACATTCCCTGCCGCTGCATGTATTACGAGACCTGCGGCACCGTATTGGGCATCGGCGCGTGGCGGGGCGAGCGCTGGGAGCTTAAGCTGCTTGCGCGGGCGACGTTCGCGGAATTCATCCCCGCAGAGGACAGGCAGGCTGGATCGCCCCGGGTCCTGACGCAGGACGACATCCGGGCGGGCGAATGCTACGAACCGGTGATCACGACCGCGGCGGGGCTCTATCGCTTCAGGACGGGCGACGTGATCCGCATCACCGCGCTGGACAAGGACGACGTGTGGTTTGAGGTCGCCCACACCGCCGCGCAGTGACGCCCGGCGTCGGGCTGCCGCGCAAAGAGAAGGGAGGCCAACAGAGTGAAAATATCCGTCATTGTTCCCATGTACAACGCCGAGAGATATATCACCGGGTGCGTGGACGCGCTGCTTCGGCAGACGATCGGCGACTTGGAAGTGATCGTCGTAAACGACTGCTCCACCGACGACAGCATGGCCCTCTGCCAGCGGCGGTACGGGGCCGATCCGAGAGTGGTGCTCATACAGCAGCCCCGGAATATGGGCCCCGGTCAGGCCAGAAACGCGGGCATGAAGGCGGCCAGGGGGGAGTATATGGTCTTCATAGACGCGGACGACGGGCTCCTTCCGGAGGCGTTGAAGGAGATGTACGACGTGGCCGCGGCGACCGACGCCGACGTGGTGCACACCGGCGGCTTTCTGGTGCCCTACCAAACCCCCGTGCCGGACGACCTGTCCACATTGAAGCGCTCCCAGCTGATCAAGTCCTATTGGGATCGCGGGCCCTGCCGCGACGACCTGCGCATGATGGAAGCGGACATGAAGACGCGGCTGGACAACTGGATGCGGCATCACTACCACTGGAACGCCATCGCGAAGCTGTTTCGCACCGCGTTCATACGTGAGCAGGGCGTGACGTTCCCGGATCTTCCGCTTTCGGAGGACTACTGCTTCGTGTTCCACTGCATGCTGCGCGCGAAGCGCTTCGCGATACTGCACCGCTGCTACTACATCTACCGCATCTGCATGGACTCCCTCTCCCGCGGCTCAAAGACGCCGGCCTTCCTTGCCAAGACCCTTCGGGCGCTGTTCGGCGTGTCCCGGCCGATGGAGCGGGCCATGGAGGGGATACCGTTCTTCGACGAACACCCGGAGTACCGGGACAAGATCATCGACCACAGCCTGTCCGTGCTGGACGATTTCTACGTCACCCCGGCGCTTCAGGGCCTGGGGCGGGCGGCGGCGGAGGCGGACGGGACGGTTCGGGAGGTCTTCCGAAGCCACTTCGGGTATAACGCCCGCTGCGCGGCCAACCTCTTCTACAACTATCACGATACGCTGCCCAGGACGGAGGACGTGATGGACAGGATCAACCAGTCCGACTACTGGGAAAACGCTCTGGCCAGCGGTGCGCTCCACCTGCTGGAGGAAGACGCGTGAACGGGACGCCTTACGACAATGGGAGGCAGTGGCGATGACAGTCAGAGAACAGGGCAGCTCGAACAAGGTGTTTTACTATACGTTGACCGGGCCCTACACCACGTTCAACATGCGCATGGAGATCACGCTTGCGCGTGAGGTGCAGGCGGCGCTGTGGGCCCGGTGCGTCGACAAGGTCTTGAAGGTCTTTCCCGAATTTGCCGTCCGGCCGGTCATCATGAACAACCGGGTCTGTTCAGAGGAAAACCACGCGCCGGCGCCGGTGTTCACGGAGGCCCGCGTGCGCGCCCTGGGCACGGATGACACGAACGGCTATCTGTTCTGCCACATCGTGGAGGGCTGCCGCATACGCGTCAGCTTCTTCCACGGCTTATGCGACGCCATAGGGATGGAGTGCTTTCTGGACTGCGCGCTGTATATCTATGCGAAAAAGACCGGCCTTTTGAAGGCGGAGGACGCCGTTCCGGCGATCTATGAGTCGCGCTTCGGGGCGGAGCGCCCCGCGTCGCTGATGGAGCTCTCGGAGGAGGCGCTGGATCCCTACGGGCATCTCGTGAAGACGTGCGCTCTGGCCTCGGACAGGAAGGCTTTGGAGCGGGACGACTACTACTTTGCCCCGAGGCAAAGGGAACTGGTGCAGTCCGACAGCGTCCACGTGTACTCGGTCCACACTGGGACGGGCGCGTTTCTCGGCCTGTCGAAGGCGATGGGGGTGTCCTTCACCGCGCTCTTGATCCCGCTGATCGCTCGGGCGATCTCCAAAGGCTGTCAGGCACAGGAGGAGACGATGTGCGTCATGCTGCCGGTCAACCTGCGGCAGATCTATGGTGTGAAGACATTGGTCAATTTTTCCGACGGCATCAAGTTTTTTCTGGACGGGGACTTGCGCAGACAGCCCCTTGCGATGCAGGCGGCAGCGTGCATGAAGCGGCTGAAGGCCGGTATGACGAGGGACTATTTTGACGCGTCGATCATGGGCACCGTCAGGGCGGTCAAGGCCTTTGAAGCGGGGGACACCCCGGCCGAGCGGGTCGAACCCCGGCCCTTCATCACGCTCTCCGAAGGGAGACGCCCGCCCTACACCTGCGCGCTGACCTATCCCAGAAGGATGCAGGATTTCAGCTTTTTGAATGACGTGAACTACGGCTTTGTCGTCTCCACATCGGTGGCCGTGGTGGTCTACACCTGGCGGGATCACATGGCCATCCGGTTCGTGCAGAAGTCCGATTCGGACGCCATCGCCAAGGCGATGGCCGCGTGCCTTGAAGCGGAGGGCCTTCGGGCGGAGGTCCGGGATGAGGGTCTCGTGGAGGGGGACGTCCTGCTGATGAGCCGGCTCAAGAAGAGGGAAGAAGACTGAACCGAAAGATCGACCGCAGACAAAGGGAGAGACAGACATGGTCATTCGCTGCGAAAGGCTGGCGGATCGCGCCGTCAAATTGTACATACAGGGCAAGCTCGATGTGAACAACGCCCCGCTGCTGCGCAGGGAGATCGCCGCCATCGGCGGCGACGTGACCCGGCTGGTCTTGGATTTCAGGGACGTGATCTACGTCACCTCCGCGGGGCTGAGAGAATTGATCGTGTGCAGGAAGCGCTTCTCGGGGCCGGAGGCCATGCTGATCGAAAACGTCTCACAGGACGTCTACGATATATTTGAAGATGTGGGCTTTGCCTCGGCCATACCCATGCGGCTGATGGAGGCGGACGTGTCGACCTACCTTTCCCTGTCCTTCAAGGACTTTTTGAAGCGGAAGGCGGCGGAGGACGGCGGCAGGGTGGTTGTCAGCGAGAGCGGGGGCGACTACACGTGGGCCGACATCGAGAAGGGCGCCCAGCTGATCGCCGACGACCTCGCGGCGCTCGGGGTGACGAAGCGGACCCACGTGGGCCTCTGCGGCGCCAATTCCGCCAACTGGATCATGGCCTTCTACGGGATACAGAAGCTGGGCGCCATCGCCATGCTCATCAACCCCAAGCAGTTTTCCCATGAGATCGCAAGGACGGCGGTCATCGGGGACATCACCCACCTGTGCTATGGGGAAATGGCGGAGATGCAGGGGGACGAGCAGGCCTTCCTTAAAAAGCTTCAGGACGAGGGCGCGCCCGTAAAGGCCTTTTACTCCATCCGAAGCCATGTTGATATGCGTTCGCGCTTTCCCGACTACGAGGGCGTGAAGGACAAGTTCCAGCAGAGCGTGGAGCCGGACGACATCTGCACCGTGATCTTCACATCGGGCTCCACCGGGCGGCCGAAGGGCGTGATGCTGTCCTCCTACAACATCCTGAACGCGGCGGTCGTGAGCTGCGAGGATCAGACGCTGACCCCGCAGGACAGGTCCTGCCTGATACTTCCCCTGTTCCACATATTCGGGCTGGTGGCGGGGCTGTTCGCAAACGCCATCGCCGGCTCGACGCTGTACCTTCCTAAGGACATCCACATCGCCACGCTGCTTGAGCTCATCGCCCAGAAGCGCTGCACGTTCTTTCATTCGGTGCCCACGATGCTGATCGCGCTGTTGAATCATCGGGAGTTTGACCCTAAGAAGTGCGCCACGCTGCGCTGCACCATCATATCGGGCGCGGCGGCCACGCAGGCGCAGATCGAGATGTTCCAGCGGAAGCTGCCGAACGACCACTTTCTGGCCGCCTACGGCCTGTCCGAGATGGCCCCGGTCAGCATGACGCTCTACGAGGACACCCGGGAGCACGTGCTGCACACGGTGGGCAGGCCGGTCAGGAACATCAGCGTCAAGATACAGGACGTGGAGACGAAGGCGGACCTGCCGATCGGCCAGACCGGCGAGATACTGGTGCAGGGCTTTAACCTGATGTCGGGCTATTATAAAGTCCCGGTGGAGGATCAGGCCATCGATGAGGAGGGCTGGCTGCACACCGGCGATCTGGGCAGCATGAACGGGGAAGGGTACCTGTGCATCTCGGGCCGGCTGAAGGATCTGATCATCCGCGGCGGCGAGAACATCATGCCCGGGGAAGTGGAGGCCGCCATCAGCGAACTGCCCATGGTGGATCAGGTGAAGGTGGTCGGCATGCCCAGCAGCTTCTACGGCGAAGAGGTGGGGGCCTGCATCGTCCTAAAAGACGGCCACGCCTTTGACGAGCCGGCGGTGAAGGCGGCGCTTTCAACCAGACTGGCGCGCTACAAGGTGCCGTCCCACTACATGCTGTTTGACCGCTTTCCCATGCTCGGAAGCGGCAAGATCGACGCCGTGGCGCTGAAGCAGGCCGCGATCGCCCGCGTCGCGTTGGACAGATAGCCGATCAACAAAAACTTACGGGAAGAGCGCTATGTCAGAAACGGGAAAAACTAAAAAACACGACCGCAAAGGGAGCCTTACCACTCAGGTGGTCGGGCTCTATTGGTGCGTGCTGATACTGATATTCGGCATCAACGGCCTCTTGATGTACAGGTTTTCCATGCGTCAGGAGATACTGTATCACCGGCAGACGGCGGCCTACAGCGCGGCGGATTTTGTGAGGCTGATGGAAGAGCTCATGCCCTCCCAATGGCTTCTGGATTACTGGAACGCCCATCCCGAAGCGCCGGAACTTGCGCGCACGACCGACATCGAGGCGTATCGGGACGTATTTGACGGCCTTGATGAGAAGCTCGGCGAGGGATGGGAGTTTACACTGTCCTCGGACGACATAGGGACGTGGAGCCCGGAAGAACAGCAAGCCCTCTCAAAGTACTGCTACGACGACCTCCAGCGGTATTCCGACGTCGCCCAGGAGGAATCCCGGGGCGTGCTGGAGGGGCCCATCATCGCCTGCGGCAGGGCCGGGGAGGCGCCGAGGGTCTGTTTCAGCGGCTCAAGGCATTATGACTTCCGGCCGGGGGCGGCGCTGGACATCCCGGAGGATCAGCTAAAGCAGCTCGGCGCCGCGCCCGATCAGGCGCTCACGACGATCCGGATCGCGCCCGGGACGGGCGGCAGGACGGCGCCCCTCAGCGTCGTCGCATGCAGTTTCGACGCCGGGGACGGCGACCTGGCGGCGTATGTGATGATGGGCGTGGACGAGGTCACCCTTAAACAGCGGATCATGGGGACGACTCTTCGCATGATCGGCATCGACGCGCTGATCTCGCTGCTGCTCGGCTTTGTGCTCATGCACATACTGTACCGGCGGATGCTGTGCCCCGTGACGAGCATCCAGAAGGGACTTCACGTCTACGTGGAAAACGGTGATACCGCCGAAGTGGTGAAGACCATGGATTCCATACAGGCCGGCAATGAGATCGGGCGGCTGGCCGGGGACATCGGCGACATGGTGCGGCGGATGGAGGCGCAGGTGCGGGCCCGGCAGCAGCTGGAGGACAGGCAGGAGAAGCTGGCGGCCGAGCTGGAGCACGCCGCCCGGATACAGGCGGCCATGCTGCCGAAGCGCTTTCCGGACCGCGCGCAGGACCGCAGGCTGGAGCTGTACGCCGCCATGGCGCCCGCCCGGGAGGTGGGCGGAGACCTGTACGACTTCTTTATGATCGATCAAGACAGGCTCGCCCTCGTGATCGCGGACGTGTCCGGAAAGGGGATCCCCGCGGCGCTGTTCATGATGCAAGCCAAGACCCTGTTCAGGGAGATCGCCCGCCCGGACGTCCCGATAGACGTGATCGCGGAGCGGGTCAATCGCGGGCTGTGCGCGTTCAATGAACAGCAGCAGTTCATCACCACCTGGATGATGATCGTGGACCTTTCCACCGGAAGGGCACTGGAGATCAACGCCGGCCACACCAAGCCCGCCCTCTGCCGCGCTCAGGGGCGCTATGAACTGGTGCGGAACCTGCACGACCTCCCATTAGGCCTCATGGACGACCTCACCTTCACCGTGCACGAATGGCGGCTGGAGCCCGGCGACCGCCTCTTTGTCTATACCGACGGCGTCCACGAAGCGGAAAACAGCGCAGAGGAACAGTACGGCCCGGCCCGCCTGCTGTCCGCCCTCAACGAACAGCGACAGGCCCCCCAGAAGGAGACCCTCGCCTCCGTGCTGGACAGCGTGCGCGCCTTCACCGGCCCCGCCCCGCAGACGGACGACATCACGATGCTGGGGATGACCTATTTTGGGGATCAGTGAAGGACGGGA
>JBGVAK010000074.1:0-2884 GCA_045224495.1 Christensenellales bacterium | reverse complement strand
CTACTACGAGCTGTACAACCTGCAAAGGTCGGAGGAAGTGCCGGAGGACTACCGGGAGATCGACTTCGTTTGTCTCCGCCCAGATGGATGCTTTGAATCGTCCAGTACGGTCAGCATCGTCTGCCGGACGGCCTCAAAGAAGATTCCAGGGCTTGAGGGCTTCCACTTCCATCAGCTTCGCCATACGTTCACGAGCAACCTGCTCTCAAACGGGGCAGCACCGAAGGACGTTCAGGAGCTTTTGGGACACGCCGACGTCAGTACCACAATGAACATCTACGCTCACTCGACAAGGGAAGCGAAACGCTCCTCGGCCCGCCTGCTGGATAAGGTAGTAGGTGGCGACTGAAAAAAAGTTTCCCTTGTTTTGCCCCACAAGGGCAAAAACAAGGGAAAACGGAGCTTTTTATGGTAGCAGACCTGCGGGAAATGCAGGAAAATCAATGGGTTTCAGAGATTCGGATAGACAAATTCCGATTTGTCTGTCCGTTACCTCTTGCTCCACAGCAAGCAGTCGATTTTCTTTGTGTCGCTGACCCACGCATATTCCGGAAGCAGCCGGTCAAATTCCATGATGTTTTCTCGGGCCTCCTCAGTAGTCAGGTAATCGTTATACCACCTTAAAATTCGATCATACAGAACTACAGCGTTTTGCAGCTTCTCCTCCTGCGATTTGCCCGTCAGCTCAAGGCTACATCGACGGGGAGAAGGAGATCGCCGAGATCAACGCCGAATACCGTGCCCCGTTCGTGCGATGATTCATATCAACTACAACCCCCGCCGGGTCCGGCCGGTCACAGCTTCATAAGGATCAACACATCCCCCGCCTGGACCGTAACGTTATCCTCCGGGACCACCACGAGATCGCCGCGGATCAGGGCGGTCACCGAGACCTGATGCATGGTTTCCACCTCTTTGATGGTCCGCCCGGCATAGTCCGATTCCGGCTCCACCAGGATCGCGGCCGTGCTCTTTTTGTACGCTTCCGCGTCCTGCATGCGCTGCAGGCGGGTGTAGTGCTCCACAAAGCCGGCGGAGAGGATGCCGGTGGGGATCGCCACGGCGCCCACGCCCAGGAAGGTAATGATCACCCCCATGATCCGCCCCAGGAGCGTCACCGGGTAAATATCCCCGTAGCCAACCGTAAACACGGTGGAAACGCTCCACCAGATGCCGGACAGGGCGTTTTTGAACACCTCCGGCTGGGCCGCGTGCTCCGCGCTGTACATGCTGAGGGAAGCAGCCAGGATCAACACCAGGATGATGAAGACCGAGTAGAGGATGGCGTTCTTCTTTTCCTTGACGACGGAGGTGATGACCTGGAAGGAATCGTATTGGGTGTTGATGCGGAATAGATGCAGGATCCGCGCCGCGCGCAGGATCCGAAAGGCCCCGAACCCGGACAGGAAGAAGAAGGGCAGGATGGTGAGCAAGTCCACGATCCCGTCGAAGGAGAACAAGAACCGCAGCACCGCCCGAGGCCGGGTATCGTCCGGATATAAGAGATCCGCCGTCCAGATCCTGAGCGCGTACTCGGCGAAGAAGATCATGACGGTCACGTCCTCTATCCTGCCGAAGAGGGCCCGGTATGCGTCCAGTCCGTCGAACGTTTCCAAGAACAGGACGGCGATATTGCAGAGGATCACCGTCACGATGAAATAATCGAAGATCCGGCTGGGTGCGTCCTCCTGATTGCCGATCTGGATGATCTCGAAGATCCGTTTTCTCTTTTCTGTCGAAATACGCCGCATATGCTGTTCCCCCTGTCTGCTATTGTACACAAAAGCCTCCGCGGGGGCAAGAACTATTGCGCAAGCTTTCCGGCAAAAAGAACAGCGGCCACTTTCGTGACCGCTGGGTGCGTTTTGGGGTCGGATCAGAGCTGCGGACCGGCGGGGACCAGGGCCTTGCCGGCTGCGTTGGTCTCGTACTTCTTGAAGTTCTTGATGAACCGGCCTGCGAGGTCCTTGGCCTTCTCCTCCCAGATGGCGGGATCGGCGTAGGTGTCGCGGGGATCCAGGATCTTCGGGTCCACACCGGGCAGGGCTGTGGGCACTTCCAGGTTGAAATAGGGGATCTTCTTGGTGGGCGCGGAGAGGATGTCGCCGTTCAAAATAGCGTCGATGATGCCGCGGGTGTCCTTGATGGAGATGCGCTTGCCGGAGCCGTTCCAGCCGGTGTTCACCAGGTACGCCTTGGCGCCGCACTTCTCCATGCGCTTCACCAGCTCCTCACCGTACTTGGTGGGATGGAGCTCCAGGAAGGCCTGGCCGAAACAGGCGGAGAAGGTGGGCGTGGGCTCGGTGATGCCGCGCTCCGTGCCGGCCAGCTTCGCCGTGAAGCCGGAGAGGAAGTAGTACTTGGTCTGGTCCGGGGTCAGCACGGACACGGGGGGCAGCACGCCGAAGGCGTCGGCAGACAGGAAGATCACGTTCTTGGCGTCGGGACCGGCGGAGATGGGGCGCACCTTCTTGACGATGTTCTCGATGTGCTCGATGGGGTAGGAGACACGGGTGTTCTCGGTGACGGACTTGTCGGCAAAATCGATCTTGCCCTTCTCGTCCAGGGTCACGTTCTCGAGAAGAGCGTTCCTCCGGATGGCGTTATAGATGTCGGGCTCGGAGTCCTTGTCGAGGTTGATGACCTTGGCGTAGCAGCCGCCCTCGAAGTTGAACACGCCGTTGTCGTCCCAGCCGTGCTCGTCGTCGCCGATGAGGAGACGCTTGGGGTCGGTGGATAGGGTGGTCTTGCCGGTGCCGGAGAGGCCGAAGAAGATGGCGGTGTTCTCGCCCTTCATGTCGGTGTTGGCAGAGCAGTGCATGGACGCGATGCCCTGGAGCGGCAGGTAGTAGTTCATCATGGAGAACATGCCCTTCTTCATCTC
>JBGVAK010000073.1:0-7526 GCA_045224495.1 Christensenellales bacterium | reverse complement strand
CGGGTCAAATCCAGCTTCTTCATTTCACAAACCTCTTTCCTTTTCATAATAGTTCTGGAGCAACTTGCAAACGGTCAAATGACCATTCCAATTCATTTTATATATACCATTTTTGGCCGTCCCTGTCAACCGAGGGGCGGCGATTTTGGCGATGTGCAAGTTTAGTCCTCCCCGTATGGCGATTCGCGAGCAGTCCGCCCTCCGTTCGCCAGTGCAGAAATGTATAATATATGTATAATAAAAATAGCAAAGCCCTAATTTACTGAATATAAATTTATAAATATGTATTGACAAAGTATATTCATGCGTGTATACTACGGAGCAACATCATAAAACGGAGGGAACGAATCATGAAAAAAGCGATCATTTTGTTGTTGGCGGCGGTGCTGCTGTTGAGCGTTGAGGGCTGTAAGAAGGCGGAGGACAAAAAGCTGACCATCGCCATCTCCCCGGACTTTGCGCCCATGGAGTTCGTGGACACCAGCAAGACCGGCCAGGACCAGTACGTGGGCTTCGACGTGACGCTGGCCAACTATCTGGCCCAGGAGTTGGGCATGGAGCTGGAATTGAAGCCCATGAGCTTCGACGCCTGCCAGACGGCGGTGCAGCTGGGGTCCGTGGACATGTCCATCTCTGGCTTCTCCTGGACGGCGGAGCGGGAGGAGAACTACCTGCTCTCCGACTACTACATCGCGGGCGACAACGAGACCCAGCAGTCCGTCATCACCGTGAAGGCCAAGGAGGGCACGGTCACCGAGGCCGCGGGCTTTGCGGGCTGGAAGGTGGGCGCTCAGGCCGCGTCCCTGCAGGAGAAGCTGGTGCAGGAGGCCCTGCTCCCCGCCGGCGCGGAGATGGTGACCTATAAGAGCATCGACGACGCGGTGCTGGCGCTGCAGACCGGGAAGATCGACGCCCTGGCCGTGGCCCACGGCAACGGAGAGGCCATCATCAGCAACAACCCGGATATCGCCTTCACGGGCTACGACTTCGAGGTGGATCCCAAGTACGAGAACAACGTGATCCTGCTGAACAAGAACAGCACGGAGCTTTTGAAGAAAGTCAACGCAGCCCTCGCCAAGGCTCTGGCGGCCAATCTCTACGACGGCTGGTACGAGGACGCCAAGGCCCTGGCGGGCATCTCCACCGCCGCCGAGGTGAGCTACAACGACGACGGCAGCGCGCCTACCGATTGATAGGTATTGATTGAAAGCACACACCCTTTCTTGTAAGAAAGGGTGCAAGCCCAAAGAACTTTGATTGGGATATAGGGTTTTCGATCCTGTTCCCCTTATCCCCTTAGGCTTTTCTTTTTCCGCCGCTTTTTCTTTTCACCTGAAAAGAAAAAGCGGCAAAATAGAAGGTAAATAATCATGACATTCACAACCGTCTTCCAAAACATCATCAAGCTCCTGACGAAGTACTGGGACGTGTTCCTCATCAAGGGCGTCAGCGTCACGTTGGCCCTGTCCGCCATCACGGTGGTCTTCGGGGCCGTGCTGGGCGCCCTGCTGGCCCTCATGCGCCGGTCCCACCTGGGGGTCATCCGCTTCCTGGTCACGGCCTTCGTGGAGTTCATCCGGGGCACACCCATGCTGCTGCAGCTGTACGTAGGCTACTTCATCGTGCCGCTGATGTTCCCGGCCCTGGGCCTGGGCACCTTCGCCAGTATCTCCGTGGCCCTGGTCATCAACAGCGGCGCCTACGTGTCCGAGATCATCCGCTCCGGCATCCAGGCCGTGGACGTGGGCCAGGGGGAGGCCGCCCGGAGCTTGGGCCTATCGAAGGGTCAGACCATGCGCAAGGTGATCCTGCCCCAGGCGGTGAAGAACATCTTGCCGGCTCTCGGCAACGAGTTCGTCACCATCATCAAGGAGACGAGCCTTGCCTCCACCTTCTTCGTGGGGGACCTTATGACCTCGTACCTCATCGTCAAGGGCGCCACCTATCTGGCCTTCGAGAGCCTCATCATCGTGGGCGTCATCTATTTCGTCCTCACCTTCACCCTCAGCAAGCTGGTGGGGGTCTACGAAAGGAGGCTGAAGCAAAGTGACTGACACCGTTTTGATCGAGACCAGGGACCTTACCAAAAGCTTCGGTCAGGTCCACGTATTGAAGGGCGTGTCCCTCCAGGTCCACCAGGGGGAGGCCCTGGCCGTCATCGGCCCCTCCGGCGGCGGCAAGAGCACCTTTTTGCGGTGTCTCAACCTGTTGGAGGAGCCGGACGGAGGCGACGTGATCTTCGAGGGACAGAAGATCAACCAGAAGGGCACGGACGTGGACAAATACCGGCAGAAGATGGGCATGGTGTTCCAGCACTTCAACGTGTTCCCCCACATGACCGTGCAGCAGAACATCACCCTGGCGCCGGTGCTGCTGAAGAAGAAGACCAAGGCGGAAGCCGACGAGAAGGCCCTGTACCTTTTGGAACGGATCGGCCTGCTGGACAAGAAGGACGAGTACCCCCGCAAGCTCTCCGGCGGGCAGAAGCAGCGGCTGGCCATCGTGCGGGCCCTGGCTATGGAGCCGGACGTGATGCTCTTCGACGAGCCCACCTCGGCGTTGGACCCGGAGATGGTGGGGGAGGTGCTCTCCGTGATCCGCGCCCTGGTGGAGGGCGGCATGACCACGGTCATCGTCACCCACGAGATGGGGTTCGCCCGGGAGGTCTCCGACCGGATCATCTTCATCTCCGACGGCCAGATCGTGGAGCAGGGCGCCCCCGCCGACCTTCTTGATCACCCGCAGCAGCCCAGGACCCAGGACTTCCTCAGCAAAGTTTTATAAAAAGCGTACGCGGGATGGGCTCGCCCATCCCGTAGATTTTGCAATGACTTTTTATGCGCCTTGCCGGTATATTTGCCCAGGAACGTGAACAATCTGTTGACAAGGCGCATCCAACGGTCTATACTTTTTTGTGTTTAGGACGGTCCGCGCCTTTCTTTGTATGGCAAAAAAGGCGGTGGACTGCCTTAGAACAAATCAATTCAGGAGGAATCCAAAAACATGAAGAAAGCCATCAGCATCCTGTTGGTACTCGTGATGGTCCTGTCCTTCGCCGCCTGCAGCGGGAAGAAGACGGAGACCACCGCGCCTACGACAACGACAGCTACGGAAGAGCCCAAGACCGAAGAGAAGCCGGCTGAAGAGTTCCACATCGGCATCATCACCGGTTCCGTGTCCCAGAGCGAGGACGACCGTCGCGGCGCCGAGGCATTCCAGGCCATGTACGGCGAGAACGTGGTCAAGCTGGCCATCTATCCCGACAACTTCACCGAGGAGTTGGAGACCACCATCCAGACCATCGTCAACATGTCCGACGATCCTCTGATGAAGGCCATCATTGTGAACCAGGCCGTGCCCGGCACCACCGAAGCCTTCCGTCAGATCAAGGCCCGCCGCCCCGACATCCTCTGCATCGCCGGTGAGTCTCACGAGGACCTGCCCGAGATCGGCAGCGCCGCCGACCTGGTCTGCAACAACGACTTCGTCGCCCGTGGCTACCTGATGATCCGGACCGCCCATGAGATGGGCTGCGACACCTTCGTCCACATCTCCTTCCCCCGGCACATGTCCTATGAGACCATGAGCCGCCGCGTGGCCATCATGAAGGCCGCCTGCGAAGAGTTCGGCATGAAGTTCGTCCTGGAGACCGCGCCCGATCCCACCACCGACGTCGGTGTGGCCGGCGCCCAGGCCTACATTCTGGAGCACGTGCCCCAGTGGGTGGAGCAGTACGGCAAGAACGCTGCCTACTTCTGCACCAATGACGCCCACACCGAGCCCCTTCTGAAGCAGCTTCTGGAGTACGGCGGCTGCTTCGTGGAAGCTGACCTGCCCTCTCCCACCATGGGTTACCCCGGCGCCCTGGGCATCGATTTGACCGCTGAAGCCGGCGACTACGCCAAGATCCTGGCCAAGGTCGAGCAGGCCGTCTGCGAGAAGGGTGGCGCTGGCCGCTTCGGCACCTGGGCCTACTCCTATGGCTACACCGTGTCCGCCGGCCTTGCCCAGCATGCCGTGAACGTCATCAAGGGCGAGAGCAAGCTGCTGAGCATGGACGACATCGCCAAGGCCTACGAGGTCTTCTCCCCCGGCGCTGCCTGGAACGGTTCCAACTACACCAATGCGGAGACCGGCGTCAAGGCGGACAACACCTTCCTCGTGTATCAGGATACCTACATCATGGGCAATCCTGGCAAGTACATGGGCGCCACCGAGATCGAAGTGCCTGAGAAGTACTTCACCATCAAATAAGTCTAACCGCAACGGAACAACATGGGGGGAGGGCCCAATCCTCCCCCTGTTTTTAGAGAAAGAGGGCCTGTAAAAGATATGGAAAAAACGAACACGCCCCTGTTGGAAATGCGCAACATCAAGAAGGACTTCTTCGGCAACCAGGTCCTGACCGACATCAACCTGACCTTGGGGGAGGGTGAGGTCCTGGGCCTCTGCGGCGAGAACGGCGCCGGCAAGAGCACGCTGATGAAGATCCTGTTCGGTATGGACGTCATCCGGGAGACCGGCGGCTACGAGGGCGACATCCTGCTCAACGGAACGCCGGTCCATTTCGAAACGCCCTTCGACGCCCTGGCGGCGGGCATCGGCATGGTGCATCAGGAGTTTTCCCTGATCCCAGGCTTCACCGCCACGGAGAACATCCTCCTGAACCGGGAGCCGAAGAAGCGGAACGTGGTCTCTGAAGTTTTTGGGGATCGGCTCGATACGCTGGATTATAACCAGATGACCGGACGGGCGGAAACAGCCATCGACAAGATGGGCTTTCACGTGGACAAGGGCATGGTCATCAACGAGATGCCCGTGGGACACAAGCAGTTTACGGAGATCGCCCGGGAGCTCAGCAAGGACCAGCTCAAGCTGTTGATCCTGGACGAGCCCACCGCCGTGCTGACCGAGAAGGAAGCCGAGGCGCTGCTCGACTCCATCCGGTCCATGTCCAAGAACGGCATCGCCGTGATCTTCATCACCCACCGGCTCCAGGAGATATTGTCGGTCTGCGACAAGGTCATCGTCATGCGCGACGGCTTCGTGGTCAAGGACGTGCCCGCCAAGGAGACCAACGTCAACGAGATCTCCAAATGGATGGTGGGTCGGAACGTGGACACGGCTGCCGGTGCGGAGGTCCGGACCGAGAAGGATGCAAAGACCATCATGTCCATCCGCCGCCTGTGGGTCGATATGCCCGGCGAGATCGTCCGGGACGTGAGTTTGGACGTGAAGGAGGGCGAGATCCTGGGTATCGGCGGCCTGGCCGGTCAGGGGAAGCTGGGCATCCCCAACGGGATCATGGGCCTCTACGAAGCGGGCGGCACCGTGGAGCTGGACGGCAAGCCCATCCCCCTCAACAGCCCCCGCAAGTGTCTGGACGCGTCGCTGGCCTTCGTGTCGGAGGATCGTCGCGGGGTAGGTCTGCTGCTGGACGAGACGCTGGAGTGGAACGTGGCCTTCCCGGCCATGCAGGTCCAGAACAAGTTCCTCAAGAAGTATCTGGGCGGCCTCATCCAGTGGCGCGACGAGAAAGCCATCCGGGAGGTCACCGAGCGGTATATCGACGAGCTCGCCATCAAGTGCACCAGCTCCAAGCAGAAGGCTAAGGAGCTCTCCGGCGGCAACCAACAGAAGATCTGCCTGGCCAAGGCTTTCGCCCTGGAGCCCAAGTTCCTCTTCGTCTCCGAGCCCACCCGGGGCATCGACGTAGGCGCCAAGGCCCTGGTGCTGGAGGCGCTGCGGCGTTTCAATCGCGAGAGCGGGGTCACCGTGGTCATGATCTCCTCGGAGCTCGAAGAGCTCAGGCAGGTCTGCGACCGCATCGCCATCGTTTCCGGCGGCAAGATCGCCGGCATCCGGCCCGCCACCGACCCGTCAGAGGACTTTGGCATGCTGATGGTCAGCATGGTAAAGTGAGGAGGACAGCATGAACGAACCATTGTATAAAACGGATCTCACCTTGCGCGACCGGCTCCGCAGCTTCGTCAACAGCTTTGGCCTGCCGCGGCTGATCATCGCGGCCTTCCTGCTGATGCTGTATATCGCGGCCCCCTTCGTGGGCGCCGGCTTCTGGATGCAGATCAGCAACACCATCAACCGTTTCAGCTGGAATGCCATCATGGTCCTCGCCATGGTGCCCATGATCCACTCCGGCTGCGGTCTGAACTTCGGGTTGCCTCTGGGCATCATCTCGGGGCTTCTCGGTGCCACCCTCTCCATCGAGTTCGGCTTCACGGGGCCCATGAGCTTCCTCATGGCAATCCTGATCGCCACGCCCATCGCCATCGTCCTGGGCGCGGGCTACGGTTGGCTCCTCAACAAGATCAAGGGAGGCGAGATGATGATCGCCACCTACGTGGGCTTCTCCTCCGTATCCTTCATGTGCATGATGTGGCTGCTGCTGCCGTATCATAGCCCCACCATGGTATGGGGCTTTGCCGGCAAGGGCCTTCGTACCACCATCTCCCTGGAGGGCTTCTACGATAAGGTGCTGGCGAACTTCCTCCAGATCAACATCGGCTCCCTGTCCATCCCCACGGGAACGCTGCTGTTCTTCGCCCTGCTGGCCTTCGCCATGTGGGCCTTCCTGCACACCAAGACCGGCACGGCCATGACCGCCGTGGGCTCCAACCCCACCTTCGCCCGGGCCGCCGGCGTCAATGTGGACAGGATGCGGCTGTTGTCTGTGGTCATCTCCACCTGGCTTGCCGCCATCGGCATCCTGGTGTATGAGCAGGGCTTCGGCTTCATCCAGCTGTACATGGCGCCCTTCTACATGGCGCTGCCAGCCGTGTCCGCCATTTTGATCGGCGGCGCGTCCGTCAACAAGGCGTCCATCGCCAACGTCATCATCGGCACCTTCCTGTTCCAGGGCATCGTCACCATGACCCCAACGGTCATGAACAACATGATCCACATGGATATGAGCGAGGTCATCCGGGTCGTCGCCTCCCAGGGCATGATCCTCTACGCGCTGACCAGAAAAACGGAGGCGAGCAAATGAAAAACAAGAGCTTTGGCGCGAAACTGATCACCTTCGTGCGGGACAATACCGTGCCCATCATGTTCGTGCTCATCTGCGCGTTCTGCATCCCGCTCTCCGGCTTCTCCTTCAGCTATCTGCTCAATGAGATCGTCACCCGCATGGGTCGGAACATCTTCCTGATCCTTGCCCTGCTCATCCCCATCATGTCCGGCATGGGTCTGAACTTCGGCATGACGTTGGGCGCCATGGCGGGGGAGATCGCCCTCATCTTCGTGTCCGACTGGCAGATCTGGGGCATCCCGGGGGTGGTCCTCGCCATGATTCTCTCGATCCCCATTTCGGTCCTCTTGGGCACCTTCTGCGGCAAGATCCTGAACATGGCCAAGGGCCGGGAGATGATCACCAGCTACATCATCAGCTTCTTCATGAACGGCATCTATCAGCTGATCGTGCTGTACATGATGGGCTCCATCATCCCCATCAGCCACTTCTCCGTGAAGCTGCCCCGAGGCTACGGCATCCGCAACACGGTGTC
>JBGVAK010000072.1:0-24398 GCA_045224495.1 Christensenellales bacterium | reverse complement strand
AGCGGCGACTGGATCGACTACACCTCCCAGCTGGGCTTCCCCATCCTGCTGGATCGGGCGTTGAGTAAACGGCGGGACGAGCTGTTCGACGTGAAGATCCGGGGCAACCTGGTCTTCAACAAGCTGGAGACCGTGGAAAGCGATCCCACCCGGGAGCACTTCATCTACAACTCCTGGCACTGCTCGGGCTACGAACGGAGCCTCTGCGATCGGGGCCTGTGCAACTTCATCCCCATGGTCTTCCGCAACGTGGTCCCCTATTACACTCACTTTCTCACGGTCAACGTGGCCATGGTCAGCGTCACGCCCATGGACAAGCACGGCTACTTCAATCTGAGCTGCTCCACCGGCGTCAGCAAGGGCATCATCGACAAGGCCGACATCGTCATCGTGGAGGTGAACGAACACCTGCCCTGGCTCTGCGGGGGCTTCGACGAGGTGGTCCACATCTCCCAGGTGGACTACGTGGTGGAGGGGGAGCATGAGCCCCTCTTCGAGCTGCCCATCCCGGAGCCCAGCGAGCTCGACAAGAAGATCGCGGCCAGCATCGTGCCATACATCAAGGACGGCTCCTGTTTGCAGCTGGGCATCGGGTCCATGCCCAACTCCGTGGGCAACATGATCGCCAACTCCGATTTAAAGGACCTGTCCATGCACACCGAGCTCTGCTCCGACGCCTACTACGACCTGTACGCCGCCGGGAAGCTGACCAACGCCCGGAACAACATGCACCGGAACAAGGGCATGTTCGGCATGGCCTTCGGCACCAAGAAGCTGTACGAGTGGATGGATCGGAACCCGGGTTTGTCCGTGTGCCCCCTCGAATACGTGAACTCCCCCGAGCTCATCGGCGCCATCGACAACATGGTGGCCATCAACAACTGCATTTCCGTGGACCTCTACGGCCAGGTGTCCTCCGAGAGCTCCGGCACCCGGCATATCTCCGGCACCGGCGGGCAGCTGGACTTCATGACCGGCGCTGCCAAATCTAAGGGCGGCAAGGCCTTCATCTGCCTCACCTCCACTTTCACCGACAAGCACGGTCAGATGCACTCCCGCATCGTGCCCCATTTCGGCGGCGATATCGTCACCACGCCCCGGAGCGAAGCCTACTACGTGGTCACGGAGTACGGCGTCCGGAACCTGGTGGGCCGCACCACCTGGGAGCGGGCGGCTATGCTGGTGGACCTGGCTCACCCCGCCTACCGGGATGAGCTCATCGCCGCCGCCGAGAAGCAGAACATCTGGCGGCAGTCGAATAAACGATAGAGTTTTGCTTTTTGCCGCTTTTTCTTTTCAGTGAAAAGAAAAAGCGGCGGAAAAAGAAAAGCTTAAGAAGGGAATCAACGATCGGCCTGACAGTTGATTCCCTTCATAAAGTTCTTTCGGTTGCACCCTTTCTTTCAAGAAAGGGTGCGTGCTTTTAATAATTCCTTATAATAATATTCGTACAGGGCGTCAGGCTTTTTGCGGTACTTGCGGTAGACGTAGACCCACTCGGTGAGCTCGAAGAAGCGGAACAGGGCCAGGGCGCGGCGGTACTCGTCACGGGATATGCCCTTATGTTGGATCAGATGTTCGTAATAGTAATCCGCGGCGAAGGCTTTGTCCCCTTCGGTCATGAAAAAGGGGGTCTCCCCGTGCTCGCTGCCGTGGGTCAGGAGCCGGACCAGCATGGCGGGGTAGGGGAGCACGCCGCCCGTTTCCCAGTCGATGAACACCGTTCGCTCGTCCCCCACGATCAGGTTGAAGGGCAGCAGATCGTCGTGGCACAGGGTCCGGGGCAGGGTGGGGTAGAGGGCTAAAAATTTGTCGAAGGCCTGCCGCAGGTCCGGTTCAGGCAGATATTCCCGCCGCTTTCGGCACCTCATAAGGACGGTCTTCGCGCTTTCGCCGATCCGCTTTTTAGTGCCCCAGAAGGCGTCCTGCAGGGCGATCATGGCGTCCAGGGCCCGAACAAGATCCGGCCGGGTGCAGCGCATGAGGCTGTGCCCCTCTACGAACTCCAGCAGGATGTACTCTTTATTATAATAGGATGTGGCCCCGTAAAACCGGGGCAGGGAGGTGCAGCCGTTGCCCAGGCGGCGGTAGATGCCCAGCTCGGTTTCAGAGGCCGCCTTCAGGAGGTACGCCCCCTGCCCATCGGTCACCTGCCAGGCGGAATAGAACCCCTCCGCGTCCTCGTAGGCCATCTGTCGGACGGCAGCGGAGGCGGTCAGGGGCCGGATGCGTCCGGCGATCTTGAGCAGGGTCTCGTCCTTCATTTATACGATCTCGTAGGTGGCGACTTGGGGTTCCGGCTCGGGCTTCTTCCGCTTATAGAGGATGCGCCAGGCCAGCAGGGACAGCAAAATCAGAGCGAGGACCAGCAAAACGAGGCTCCGCACCCGAGCGTAGGGCTCGTACCAAGTCTTGAGGACCATGTCCGCCGTGGTGAGGATCAGGGCGGCCATGGCCATCCAAAGGAGGTTCTTCTTCGTCAGCAGCTCCTTCAGCTTTTTGTTGGGGAACAGGAGCTTCAGCGCTCCGGCAAAGAGGCCGAACAGCAGGGCGAACTGAAAGAGGAACGTGAGGACGGACCCGCCGAAGAACCTGGCAAAGAGGCTCAGCAGCAGGGAAAGGGCGTAGTTGGCCACGGCGCCCACGGTCCAGAGGGGCAGCAGGATCAGGCCCTTCACCGGGGCAGGCAGGCTTATGACCTTCTCCCGGAACAGCTCCCGGGGCGTGGGGGCGGGGGCGCTGACCGGCTCCATCCGGGTGCCCCGGACGGTGTAGACGGGGGCCTTGCCGGCCTGGATATGGGCGGCACTGGCGCTTTCGGCCTTCCGCTCCTTTTTGGTGAGCAGGTCTTCGGGCTCTACCGTGGCGTTGAGGAGCATGCCGGCAGCGGTCACCGTGCCCGCGGTCTTGATGGCGGCGGACTTCAGCTTCCTCTTCATTTTGGTTTGCTTCGATGCTTCCATGCATATCCCCCCTTGTGTGAAGGATAGATAGAGTATACCACCTTGCCGACAAAAAACAAATGTTTTAGCCATTTTCTACCAAAAGTCCTCATTTCGGCCCCGCTTAAAACAGAGAATTTACACTTCGGACACGGTTTTTTCGCACCTTGTCGCCGGGAGGAGGTTGAAAAAAACGGGCGGCTCAGGTACAATCGTTATATCTGAAAATGGGTATCCATCGAGGTATATACGGTATGGACCAAGAAACGAAAGAAAAAACGATCATAGAGTCCAGCGGATCGCCGGAAGCCGCCCCCAAGGCGAAGAAGAAGGCTTCCAAGAGCTTTCGACGGGCCCTGCGGCGAGCGTATATGAAGACGGCCCCCGCCCGGAAGAAGCTGGTGGAGGGCCGGAACGGGTTCTGTCGGGCCATCCGCGGCGCCTTCGATTCGGTGGCTGCCTTCGGCCTGAAGATCTGGGCCGTCATCGGCCCCATCTGCCAGAAGATCGGCCATGGCGTCGCCGTTGCCGCCAAAGCCGTTTGGAAGGTGATCGGTCCGGCGCTCAAAAAGCTGTGGTCGCTGATACGCCCCGGATTTGTCTTCCTGGGCAGCAAAGTCAAGGCGGGCGCGTCCTATGTGGCCGGCCGCTTCAAGGGTCTCAACAAGGCCATGCAGATCGGCATCGGCGCCGTCAGCGCCTCGCTGGTGCTCCTCATCATCGCCCTCATGGTCAGCGCCCACGTGTCCAGGACCGCCATGAAGGCGGCGGAGGCCACCCCCGAAAGCAACGTGCTCCCCGTGGTCACGGAGACCGAAGCCCCCACGGCGGCGCCTACGGCCACCATCGTGCCGGAGCCCATCCAGGGTGAGATCCTGAAGAAGGGGGACGATTCTCCCACCATCGCTGTCGTCCAGACCCGGCTCATGGAGCTGGGCTATATGGACTCCGACGAACCCACGGAGCACTTCGGCAGCATCACCGAGGCCGCCCTGATCCGCTTCCAGAAGCATAACGACATCAAGGCAGACGGCCAGCTGGGCGAGGGCACCTGGAACCTGCTCATGAACGAAGGCGTAGAGATCTGCGTCATGCAGGACGGGGACGAAGGCGACGACGTGGAGGACGTGCAGACCCGGCTCTACGAGCTGGGGTATCTCGCCAAGAACTTCATCACCGGCACCTACGGCGAGAAGACCAGTGCCGCCGTGTCCGAATTCCAGAAGGCCAACAGCATCGCCACCACCGGCATGGTGGGCCACGATACCTTGGACGTGCTCTACGCCGACAACGTGGTGGGCAACTTCTTCACGAAGGGCGAGGTGAACGACACCATCGCCACCTACCAGGAGCGGCTCAAGAAGCTGGGGTACCTGGCCAACTCGTACAAGGTCAAGGGCAAGATGGACGACGCCACCATCAACGCCATCCGCAAGTTCCAGGACAACAACGATCTGACCCCCGACGGCTGCCTCGGGCCCACCACCATGTCCGCCATGGACAGCAAGGACGCCAAGGCCTACACCCTGAAGCTGGGCATGAAGGGGGTCGAGGTGAAGGCGGTCCAAAAGCGCTTGAAGGCGCTGGGGTATTTGAAGACCAACTCCCAGGTCAACGGCTACTACGGCGAGGCCACGGAGGACGCGGTGGAGGAGTTCCAGCGCCGCAACGGCCTCTCTGCCGACGGCACCGTGGGCGCCAAGACCCTGGAAAAGCTGAACAGCGACTCCGCCAAGAAGGCCAAGGCCACCGCTAAGCCCACGGCTAAACCCACGGCAAAGCCCAAGGTCACCCCCAAACCCACCAAGAAGACCGGCACCAAGGTGACCTCCAAGACCACGGCCAAGAGCGGCTCCAAGACCACGGCCAAGTCCGGCACCAAGGCCACCGCCAAACCGGCCAGCGGCGGCAAGACCGTGGACGTGTCCAACAAGAGGGGCGTGGAAAAGCTGATCGCCATCGCCGAGAGCAAGGTGGGCTGCTCCTACTCCGGCGGCGCCAAGGGACCCGACCGGTTCGACTGCTCCGGCTTCGTCTACTACTGCATGAAGCAGGCGGGCTTCAGCGGCGGGTACATGACCAGCCGGACCTGGCGCTCCTGCTCCCGGTACCCGCGGATCAACAGCATGAGCCAGATCCAGCGGGGCGATATCCTGGTGTTCAAGGGCAACTCCATGGCCACGGGCCACGTGGGCATCTACCTGGGCGGCGGCCGCATGATCGATGCCAGCTCCGGTGCGGGCCAGGTCCGCATCACCAGCACCCTCTTCTCCGGCACCTACTGGAAGCAGCACTTCCTCATGGCCTACCGGATCGGCTAAAGGAACAAACGACGGCGTCGGGGTCCCCGGCGCCTTTTTCGCATAGGAGAAGGATATGGACGTACAACAGATAGAAGCGGAGCTCTTTCGGCTCCAAGACCCGTGCTATCGGGACTTTCAGGCCAAGCTCATCCCCACCATGGACCCTGAACGGATGATCGGCGTCAGGACCCCGGCCCTCCGAGCCTTTGCGAAGGCATTGGTGAAACAGTCGGAGACGGACGCGTTTTTACGGGCCTTGCCCCACGCCTATTTCGACGAGGATCAGCTCCACGCCTTTATTCTCTGTGAAATAAAGGATTTCGACCGGTGCCTTGCCGAGGTGGAGCGGTTTTTGCCCTACGTGGACAACTGGGCCACCTCAGACCAGCTGTCCCCCAAGTGTTTCAAAAAGCACAGAAAGGAGCTGCTGCCAGCCGTCCGGCGCTGGATGGATTCCGGAGAGACCTATCCCGTGCGCTTCGGCGTGGGCATGCTGATGCAGCACTTTCTGGACGAGGACTTCGAGCCCCAGTATCTACAATGGGTGGCGGAACTGCGCTCGCAGGAATACTACGTGAACATGATGAGGGCCTGGTACTTCGCCACGGCCTTGGCCAAGCAGTACGAGGCCACGGTGCCTTATATGGAAGACAGGCGCCTGGATACCTGGACCCACAACAAGGCCATCCAGAAGGCGGTGGAGAGCTACCGCGTCCCGGCGGACCGGAAGGAGTATCTAAAGAGCCTGAGAAGGAGGGATGGGTGATGGCGTCCGGCAAGGACTATTTAGAATACGTTTTGGAACAGCTTTCAGAGGTGGAAGGCCTGCGGTATCGGCCCATGATGGGGGAGTATCTCCTCTACTGTCGGAACAAGGTGGTGGGGGGCGTCTACGACGACCGGTTCTTGGTGAAGGCTACGCCCGCAGCCCTCTCCCTTCTTCCCGACGCACCCCGGGAGGAGCCCTACCCCGGCGGCAAACCCATGCTCCTGGTCACGGAGATGGAAAACAAGAGCCTCCTGCGGGAACTGCTGGAGGCCGTGGCTGATGAGGTGAAATAAAGCTCTCGGCGGCTATATCCAAGCCTTCCCCTTGAGGGGAAGGGGGACCGTTTACGGTGGATGAGGTGTTTTTCAGCTCTTTTTCACGAACTGATGCTTGCACTTGGGGCAGGTGATGCGGATCTTGCCCTTGCCCTTGGGCACGCGGACGGTGGCGTGGCACTGGGGACATTTGAAGTACCGGTGGACCTTCCGATCCTGCCAGCGGGTCTTGAGGCGGCGGAACCAGCCGGTGACCTTGTTCTTATAGACGAAATACTTGTAGTTCTCCGAGGCCCGTTGACTGGTGTTCTTGGACAGGGTCCGAAAGATGCTGAAGATCAGCAGTGCCCAGGATAACGTCACCAGCAATGAACCGACGGACAGGGCGACCTTGCTGTCCAAGGCCGACAACACGAATCCCAGCAGCAGCAGCACCCAGCCGCAGACGGTCAAAAACCGGTTCAGGGCGTCGG
Organism: Christensenellales bacterium; assembly: GCA_045224495.1. Lineage (GTDB taxonomy): Bacteria > Bacillota > Clostridia > Christensenellales > CAG-138 > RUG472. The sequence goes on along the minus strand of JBGVAK010000072.1, from coordinate 17,636 downwards.
CTCCGTAGCGGCCCTCCATAAACTTGCGCAATCGTTCCTTCATTCGTATCCCACCCCTCTTTTCATTGGCACCAGTATGGCGCATCATTTTGAACCCACTGTGAATTCAGATGGGTATTCATGCAAAGTTTTGTTGACGGAAGGGGAAGGAGGCTATACACTGGAGGCAACCTGGGAAGAAAGGGCGTCAAACCCATGATCGTGACCATCCTCAAGACCGTCCTGGGCCTCATCCTTCTGCTGGTCATCGGCTTCCTCTGCAGCAAGGTGGGCCTCATCGACGAGGCGGCGGAAAAGAAGCTGACAGGCCTCCTGCTGAAGGTGGTCCAGCCGGTGTACCTCTTTATGGCCTATCAGCGCGCCTTCGATCGGGGCATGCTGCGAGACTTTCTCGTTTGCATGGCCATGGCGGCGGCGGCCTTCCTGGTCATGATCCTGATCCCCTACTTCTTCTTCCGCAAGGGCAGCCGGGACAGGGAGGTGGGTCTGGTGGTCAGCGCCTTCCCCAACACGGGCTTCTTCGGCATCCCCCTCATCGCCGGCATCTACGGCACGGAGGGCGTGTTCTTCCTCACCACCATGATCACCATGTTCAACGTGCTGGTGTGGACCTACGGGATAATCGTCATGTCGGGCCGCCGGGACAGCCTCCGGAACACCGTGAAGCGGCTCATGAGCCCGGCCCTGCTCTCCGTGGTTGTGGGTCTCGTCTGCTTCTCGGCGGGGCTGCTGCTGCCGGACATGATCGCCTCGCCCCTGAATAAGCTGGGGGACATGAACACTCCCCTGGCCATGCTGATCTCCGGCGCGGTGGTGGCTCGGGCCGACTTCCGGCAGGGGCTGAAGGACGCCATGGTGTATAAGATCTCCTTCCTGCGGATGCTGCTGCTGCCGGCGGCGGTGGCCCTGCTCCTCTTCTGGCTGCCGGTGGACCCCATGCTCATCACCATCGTGGTCCTGGCCGCCGGGTTCCCGGTGGGGAGCATACCCCTCATGTTCTGCGTCCAGTACGATAAGAACAGCGTCCTCGCCGGGGAGTGCATGGCCCTGACCGTGGCGCTTTGCTGCGCCACGACGCCGCTGATCTACCTGCTTTTGAATTTCCTGATGGGAGCGATGTAGCCTATGGCCAAGCGTTACGTGAAAAAGAAGAAGAAACGGGTCCGTCGGCTCGCCCGCCTGCTGGGCCTCCTGGTGCTGCTGACGGTGGTGGTGCTGGTCCTTGTTTTGGCCCTGCGCCCCTCCCCTGAAACGAGCGTGCCGGCTGCCAAGGCAGGCGACGATAGCTGGTACAGGGACGATATCGGCCGCATCGAGGAGGACAAGCCCCTCGTCAAAGGCATGGCAGCCTTCGAGAAGAAGACCGGCGCCCGGCCCTTTTTGACCCTTCTTGCGGGCGTGGACCCGGAGGAGCTGGATCTGTTCGTGCAGGACCAGTACGACGCCCTGTTCACCGACGGCGGCCACGTGCTGGTGGTCTACGACGAGTGGGAGGAGGGCACCTACTACCTGTCCGCCCGGGCGGGGGAGGGGAGCGGCCTCTCTCAGGAGGACGTAGCTTACCTTCTGTCCGCCATCGAAACGGCCTACGCCGATCCCGCCAACGCTTCCTACGCCGCCGCCTTCGGCGCGGGCTTTTCCGGCGGCGTTCAGGCCCTGTCCACGGGCAGCCGCTCTAACAGCGGCGTGATCATGCTGCTCGTCATCGGCCTCTTGCTGATCCTCCTGAGCGCGATCCTCGTCCTCTTCCTGCGCAAGCGCGCCCGGGACGCTCGGCGCTGGATGGTGGAGGACGACGGTTGACTATGATTGGGATGTGTGATACAATCCTCAATGATATGTGGTGGGCCTTCCGGTCCGTTGCATAATAAAAAAATAGAAAGGGAAATGTCATGAAAAAGTTTGTTGCTGTTCTGCTGTGCCTCGTGATGGTCCTTTCCATCGTGGCCTGCGGCAAGAAAGCCGAAACCCCCAAGACCGAAGAGACCAAGACGGAGGAAGCTAAGAAGCTCCAGGTCGTCAACCTGGTCAACGGCAACCTGGGCGACAAGTCCTTCTTCGATTCCGCGGAGAGCGGCATGGTGGCTCTGAAGGATGCGGGTCTCGTGGAGTATAAGACCATCGAGATGGGCACCGACGAGAGCACCTGGAAGAACTACGTGGAAGAGGTCGCTGCCTCCAAGAAGTACGACATCATCGTCTGCGGTACCTGGCAGATGCCCGACAACCTGATCCCCGTGGCGCAGAAGTACCCCGATCAGCTGTTCATCATCTATGATACCGAAGTGAAGGTGGACGACAAGTACCTGCCCAACATCGCCTCCATCCAGTACAACCAGAACGACATGGGTTATCTGGTGGGCGTGTACGCGGCGCTCCTGGAGACCAAGTCCGATCTCAAGGGCCTCAACGAGCAGAAGATCCTGGGCTTCGTGGGCGGCGAGGATTCCCCCGTCATCTGCGACTTCTTGGTAGGCTACATCGAGGGCGCCCAGTCCATCGATCCTGACATCAAGATCGACTGGCGCTGGATCGGCAACTACACCGACTCCGCCCTGGGCAAGGAGATCGGCGCTGCCGAGATCGAAGCGGGCGCGGACATCATCTGGGGCGTGGGCGGCAATGCCGGCACCGGCGCCGTGGAAGCCTGCTATGAGAAGGGCATGTACTTCATCGGCGTCGACTCCGATCAGGAGCAGACTCTGGATCCCAAGTACGCGGCCATCACCATGACCTCCGGCCTCAAGAACGTGGGCACCTCCCTGGAGTACGTCATCAAGAAGTACATCGATGGCGACAAGTCCTTCTGGGGCACCTGCTCCTACCTGGGCCTCGCTGAGGACGGCGTGGGCATCGCCACCGCCGGCAACTTCGCCAAGCAGTCCAAGGACATCCAAGATGCCGTCAACGCCGTGAAGGACAAGATCCTCAAGGGCGAAGTCAAGGTCGACACCGCTTTCGATGCCAACTTCGACTACTACGGCCTCATGAACAAGGTCAAGGCCGGCAACTAATTTCACAGCATCCTTAGGCACACGCTAAGGGAAGGGGGAGCCAACGAACAGGCTCCCCCATTTGGATTATGAGGGGAGAGGCGCCTCTCCCCGGGACCCACACATACAGCAAAGGAAGGGGAACGCGGATGCAGAACAACGAATATGTCGTTGAGATGCGGGGCATCGACAAGATCTACCCCAACGGCATCGCCGCCAACCAGGGGGTGGACTTCCTGGTGAAGAAAGGCGAGATCCATGCCCTCATGGGGGAGAACGGGGCGGGCAAGTCCACCCTGATGAAGATGCTCTTCGGCATGGAGCAGCCCACCAACGGCGAGATCTATATCAATGGGGAGAAGGTGGCCCTCACCTCACCCACCGTGGCCATTGCCCACGGGATCGGCATGGTCCATCAGCACTTCATGCTGGTGCCCAGCCTGACGGTGGCGGAGAACGTGGTCTTGGGCATGGAACCCAAGAAGGGGAAGCTCTTCGTGGACTTCAGCAAGGCCATCGCCCTCACCGAGGAATACAGCAAAAAGTTTAATTTGGAAGTGGACCCCAACGCCAAGGTCATGGACATCCCCGTGGGCATGAAGCAGAAGGTGGAGATACTCAAGGCTTTGGTCCGAGGCGCCAAAATATTGATCCTGGACGAGCCCACCGCCGTGCTCACCACCCAGGAGACGGTGGAGCTATTTAGGGAGCTCATCCACCTGAAGGAGCAGGGCTACACCATCATCTTCATCTCCCATAAACTGAAGGAGATCAAGGAGATCACGGACCGCATGACCATCCTGCGCGGCGGCCGGTCCATGGGCGTGTACAACACCGCCGACACTTCCGAGCAGGAGATCAGCCGCCTCATGGTGGGCCGGGACGTCATTTTGACCGTCCAGAAGGAGCAGGCTGAACCCACGGCACCGGTGCTGCAGGTGCGGGATCTGGAATTCACCAACGATTGGAATAGGAAGATGCTCAACATGGTCTCCTTCACGGTCCGAAAGGGCGAGATCTTGGGCATCGCAGGCGTGGAGGGCAACGGCCAGCGGGAGCTGGTGGATATCCTCTACAACTTCGCCAAGCCCGACGCCGGCTCCGTTTCTGTGGAGGGCAAGTCCACCTTGGGCCTCCACCAGGACAAGCTTCGGGACATGGGCATCTCCCTGATCCCCGAGGACCGCATGATCTACGGCATCGCAGACTCCGCCAGCATCGAGGAGAACGTGATCTCCGACCGGTTCGACGAGAAGAAGTTCAACAACGGGCCTCTGTTCGACATGAAGGCCATCCATGCCGAGTCTGAGCGGCTGGTGAAGGAGTACCAGGTCCTCTGCAAGTCCCCCCAGCAGCAGGTGAAGATGCTCTCCGGCGGCAACATCCAGAAGGTGGTCGTGGCCCGGGAGTTCTCCTCCGAGCCCGTGCTCATCATCGCCGATCAGCCCACCCGCGGCATCGACGTGGGCGCCACGGAGTTCATCCGCAAGAAGCTGGTGGAGCTCTCTCGCGCGGGGGCAGCGGTGCTGCTGGTCTCCGCGGACCTCAACGAGGTCATCGAGCTCTCCGACAGCCTGGTGGTCTTCCACGGCGGCGAGATCGTGGCCTACTTCGAGGACACCAAGAAGATGGACGAAATGGAGATGGGCGAATACATGCTGGGCCTCAAGCGGCAGAGCCCGGAGGAAGTTAGGAGGGTGGTCCATGAAAAGTAAAAGCCTACGTCTGTTCGGCTACGTGCGGGGCGCAGCAGCCTTGCTGGTGGCCTTCCTGGTGGCTCTGGTGCTGATCTTCCTGAGCACCGACGAGCCCCTGACGGCCCTTCGGTACATGCTCCTTGGTCCCGCGGCCAGCTGGAGCAAGATCTGCCGGGTCCTTGCCTACATGATCCCCATCACGTTTACGGGCCTCGGCACCTGCATCATGTTCTCCGCCAACCAGTTCAACCTGGCAGGCGAGGGCTGTATCTCCGCGGGCGGCTTCGTGGGGGCCCTGGTGGCCATCTACTGCCCCATGCCCACGGTGCTCCATCAGATCGTCTGCATACTGGCGGGCGCGCTCATGGGCGGCCTCATCATGCTGATCCCCGGCTTCCTCAAGACCAAGTGGGGGGTCTCCGAGATGGTGGTCTCCCTCATGCTCAACTACATCATCCTGGACGTGACCATGCAGTTCCTGACTCAGAACTTCGCGGACCGGTCCCAGGGCGCCACCATGACCTTCCCCTATAAGAGCACGGCCATCATCCCCAAGATCTTCGAGGGGGAGCAGGTGAGCTACGGCATCTTCATCGCCATCGCCATGGCGGTCCTGTGCTGGTTCTTCCTCTATCGGACCCGCTGGGGCTATGCCATCCGCATGGTGGGCATCAACAAGGAGTTCTCCCAGTATTCCGGCATCAAGGTGGGCGCCATCATCATCCTCTGCCAGGTGGTGGGCGGCATCCTCGCGGGCATGGGCGGCGTGGTCACCCAGCTGGGCTACTTCTCCCAGTACCGCTGGACGGCCCTGACCGGCTACGGCTGGGACGGCATCACACTGGCCATCCTGGCGGCCAACAACCCCATCTTCATCCCCGTGGCGGCTTTCTTCGTGGCGTACCTCCAGTACGGCTGCGAGCTCATGAACACCTGGACCACGGTGCCCGTGGAAATGATGGACCTTATCTCCGTGGTCATCTTCCTGTTCTTCGCCGCCGATCAGTTCCTCTCCGGCTTCCGGCAGAAGCTGGTGGTCCGGGAGACCAAGAAGGAGCTGGCCGAAAAAGCTGCGCAGCAGACCGGGAAAGGAGGTGAGGCGCATGTCTAACATCCTGTCCTCCATCCTAACCACGTCCTTCGCGGCCTCCATCATCCGCATCATGGTGCCCATCCTCTTTGCGGCCCTGGCCGCCTCCATCACGGAGAAAGCGGGCGTCGTGAACATCGGCCTCGAGGGCACCATGTCCCTCTGCGCCCTCATCGCCGTGACCTGCGCCTGGAAGAGCGGCAGCACCTTCGTAGGCGTACTGGGCGCCATGGTTTTGGGCGTGCTGTTGTCCCTTATGATCGGCTTCTTCGCCTTCAAGTTCAAGACGGACATCATCCTCTGCGGTATCGCCGTCAACACCCTGGGCGAGGGCGGCGCCGTGCTGTTGCTGTACCTGTTGACCGGGTCCAAGGGCGACACCCAGACCGTCATGGGCGCTTGGAGCCTGCCCAGGGTCACCATCCCCGTGCTCTCCAAGATCCCCGTCATCGGCGAGATCTTCTTCACCAACCAGTCCGTTTTGACCTACGTGGCCTTCCTCTGCGTGATCCTTGTCTGGATCCTGCTCTACAAGACCCCCCTGGGCATCCGTATCCGGGCGGTGGGCGAAAACGATCACGCCGCCGATTCCGTGGGCGTGGGCGTGTATAAGATCAAGTACACCTCCCTGATCCTTTGCGGCCTGCTCTGCGGTATGGCCGGCGCCTATATGTCCATGTCCTACATGACCATGTTTAGTAAGGGCATGATCGCGGGCCGCGGCTTCATCGCCCTGGCGGCTCAGGCCATGGGCCGGGGCGAGCCCGTGGGCGTCATGCTCTCGAGCCTGCTGTTCGGCTTTGCTCAGGCTCTGGCCAACTATGTCAAGGGCACCAATCTGCCCGCCCGTCTGGTGGAAGCGCTGCCCTATGTGGTGACCGTCCTGGGCATCACCATCTACGCCATCACCACCTTCAACAAGACCCGTAAGATCCGGGCGCGGCAGGAAAAGAAAGAGCAGAAGAAGGCGGCGGCATGATGGAACTGACGAAAAAGATACCCGTGATCCTGGACGGCGACCCGGGCCATGACGACGCCATCGCGTGGGTCCTGGCTAAGTCCTCTCCCTTGCTGGATATCAAGGCCGTCACCTCCGTGTGCGGCAACCAGACCATCGAGAAGACCACCTACAACGCCCTCAGGATCTGCACCCTCATCGGCAACCACGCCCCCTTCGGCGTGGGAAGGCCCCGGCCCTTGGTGGCGGAGCCCATCGTGGTGCCTACGGTCCACGGCAAGAGCGGTCTGGACGGGCCGGATCTGCCGGAGCCCGACTTCGAGCCCTGCGGTCTTTCTGCCCCGGCTCTCATGGAGAAGGTCATCGAGGAGAGCGAGGACCCGGTGACCATCGTGCCCACGGGGCCCCTGACCAACGTGGCGGCGCTGCTCCTGACCCGGCCGGACCTGAAAAAGAAGATCGCCCGCATCTCCCTCATGGGCGGCGGCATCGCCTACGGCAACTGGACCCCCGCGGCGGAGTTCAACATTCTGGTGGACCCGGAGGCGGCCAAGATCGTCTACGAGAGCGGCATCCCCCTCTACATGGCGGGCCTGGACGTGACGGAGAAGGCCCTGGTCTTCCCCGAGGACTTCGAGCGTATCCGGGCCGTGGGCAACAAGGTGGCCCAGGTGGTGGCGGACTGGCTGGAATTCTTCTACGGCTTCCATCGGAAGCTGGGCTATCCCGGCGCGCCGGTCCATGACGCGGTGGCCGTGACGGCCCTAGTCAAGCCCGAGCTGCTGACCTTCAAGGACCTGTACGTGCAGGTGGAGACCGCCGGCGACTACTGCAAGGGCTGCACCGTGGGCGACTGGTACGGGGTGACCGGCAAGGCGCCCAACGCCTCCTGCATCATGGACATCAACCGGCAGGGCTTCGTGGATCTTCTGGTAGAGGCGGTGAAGACCTATGCTTGAGAAAAAGATACCCATCTGGCTGGACACGGACCCCGGCGTGGACGACGCCATGGCCATGGCGCTGCTGTTCGCGCTCAAGGAGTACGACGTGAAGGGCGTTTCGGCGGTGGCCGGGAACGTGGAGCTCGAAAAGACCTTCCGCAACGCCCGGGACCTGGTGGCCTTCTTCGGAAGGAAGGACGTGCCCGTGTACGCCGGCGCCGACAGACCCCTGTTCCGGGCGCCTCGGACAGCCTACTTCGTCCACGGCGAGAACGGCCTCGGGAACGTGCCCCTGCCCGCCTCCGACGCCCCGGTGGAGCAACAGCCCGCCTGGGACGCTCTCTATGAGGCGGCCAAGGCCGCGGACGGCGAGCTGACGCTGGTGGCCGTGGGGCCCTTGACCAACGTGGCGCTGGCCCTCAGCAAGTACGGCACCCTGCCGAAACTCCTGAAACGGATCGTCATCATGGGCGGCTCCGCCTCCTACGGCAACGCCACCCCCGCGGCGGAAGCGAACATCTTCTGCGATGCGGAGGCGGCCAGCACCGTGTTCCAGTGCGGCGTGCCCATCGTCATGTGCGGCCTCGACATGACCTTGAAGACCGTCATGTCCCCGGCGGAGCTGGACGCCATGGGGGCCTTGAACCCCACGGCCAAGTTCCTGCGGGATGCGGCCCAGCACGGGCTCGCTTACTCCCAGGCCCACGGCATCGACGGCATGGCCCTCCACGATCCCACCGCCGTGCTCTATCCCCTGTACCCGGAGCTCTTCTCCGGCGAGGAGGCGGGCGTGGCTGTGGAGACCAAGGGCACCATCACCTACGGCAAAACGGTGACGGACCTCTACTCCGACAAGCAGTTCACCTTCAAGAACGCCCTGGTCCTCCTGGACGTGGATAAGGCGAAGCTGTTCGAGACGGTGACTGAGCTTTTGAAACGGTATTGAACAAACCCAAAAACACAAGTCCCTCGGCTGCAATAAGGCCGAGGGATTTCTTATTATTTTTGAGCTTTTCTTTTTCCGCCGCTTTTTCTTTTCACTGAAAAGAAAAAGCGGCAAAAATATAAGTCATAACTCCTGCGCCGCCTGGGCGGCCCGCTCGCAGGCGTCCGCCAGGATGGCCGGGGTCTTGGCCGGGTCCATGTCCAGCCCGTCGGCGGCGACGCAGCGGTAGACGCCTGTGCCGAAGAAGCGGCACAGAGCTTCCATGTACCGGGAGCCCATCTCGTCAGGACTGTCCTCGTAGAACCCGCCCCGGCTGGTCAGGAAGGTCATGCTCCTGGCCCGGCAGTTCCCGCGCATGCCCTGTTCATCGCAGAGGAAGGTGATGCCGTCCACGGACACGTTTTCGATGTACACCTTCAGGAGCGCCGGAATGGACAGGTCGTAGAAGGGCGCGGCGATGAGGATGGCGTCCGCCTTCTGGAACTGCCAGGCGTAGTCGAACCGCCGGTGGCTGAAGTCGCCCTTCTGCAGCAGCTCCTCCCGCTGCCGGAACCCGCCCTCCATGAGGGGGAGCAGGGGCTCGTCCATGAGCGTGACTTTTTCCACCCGCCAGCCCTTGGGCAGGTTCCCCAAAAACGCCTCCGCCATCTTCCGGGTCCGGGAGGCCTCCCGGCGGATGCAGCAATCCACATACAGCAGTGTTTTCATTGGGACCTCTTTTAATTGGATTTTATTGAAAGCTTCGTCCTTTTTCTTGTAAGAAAAAGGACCAAAAAGAACTTCATTCGGGATATATAGCTGTCGTAAACGTCCCCATTATCCCATACGAGTTTCTCTTATTGGGGCGCCTTTTTCTCCTTTGTACAAAGAGAAAAAGGCGCAGAAAGGAAATCTTACGGAATAAGAGCCACCTTGATCACGCCGTCCCGCTTCTGCTCGAAAAGCTCGTAGGCCGCCATGGCGTCCTTTAGGGGGTAGCGGTGGGTGATGAGGAAGCTGGGATCCAGCCGCCCGGCCTTGATCAGTTTCAATATCTCCTCACACTTGCAGCCGTCCACGCCGCCGGTCTTGAAGATCAGGTTCTTGCCGTACATATCGGGCAGGGGGATCACCTGGGGCTCGTCGTAGAGCGCCACCACGCACACCACCGCGTTGGGCCGCGCGATCCGCCAGGCCAGGTCGAAGGTGTTCTTGGCCCCCGCCACCTCCAGCACCGTATCCGCCCCACGGCCCTCGGTCAGGGCCCTCACCTCCGACTCCACGTCGCATGTGAGGGGGTTCAGCGTCACGTCCGCCAGCCCCTTCTCCCGGGCCAGGGCCAGCCGATCCTCGTTGGTGTCGATGGCGATGAGCGTGGCGGGGCTGTACAGCCGGCAGCTCATGAGGGTGCACATGCCCGTGGGCCCCGCGCCGATGACGGCCACGGTGTCGGCAGGTTTGATCTCGCCCAGCTCCGCGGCCCAGTAGCCCGTGGCCAGGATGTCGCCGGTGAACAGGGCCTTCTCGTCGCTGATCCCCTCGGGGATGGGCGTAAGCCCGTTGTCCGCGAAGGGCACCCGCACGTAGGGGGCCTGGCCCCCGTCGATGCGGCACCCAAGAGCCCAACCGCCGTTCTTGTCGGTGCAGTTATTCACGAACCCCCGCTTGCAGAAGAAGCACTCGCCGCAGAAGGTTTCCACGTTGGCGGCCACCCGCATGCCGGGCTTCAGCTTCTTGACGCCGGGGCCCACCTCCTCCACCACGCCCACGAACTCGTGGCCCACGGTGGTGCCTGGGACCGCCCGGGGGACGCTGCCGTGCTTGATATGCAGGTCGCTGGAGCAGATGGAGCTAAGGGTCACCCGCACGATGGCGTCCTTCTCGTCCAACAGCTTCGGCATGGGCTTTTCCAGCAGCGCGAAGTCGCCCTTGCCGCGATAGACAACAGAAAGCATAGAAAACACACTCCTTCGTTCAGATGTCCTCACCATACCACAATCCGTCGGTTTCTTCAAGAAGGATACAACGGATACATGGGGGCATATATGTGTGCGAAAGCAAGCTCGCCGCTGCGCCGGGGGCCGGGGCCCCTATACATGCCAACATTTTAGCTGTTTTTGCCCGTTTCCCCAAAAAGATTTACGCAGTATTAACCTCCATGTCGCAATTCTGTGACATCTTAGTGTATACTATAAACTGTAGAACTATTGTGGAGGCATATATGAACGATCCCAAAGGCATCCTGGACGAAGTGAAGAAGGCAGTGGTGGGCAAGGACGGCGTGCTGGTCATGGCCCTCTTAGCCATCCTGGCCGGGGGGCACATCCTCCTCGAAGACATCCCCGGCGTGGGCAAGACCACTATGGCCCTGGCCTTCTCCAAGGCCCTGAGCCTCAAATACAACCGGGTCCAGTTCACCCCGGACGTGCTGCCCTCGGACATCGTGGGCTTCTCCGTCTACAACAAGGCCACCGGCGCCATGGAGTACAAGGACGGCGCCATCCTGTGCAACCTCTTCCTGGCGGACGAATTGAACCGCGCCACCAGCCGGACCCAGTCCGCCCTTTTGGAGGCCATGGAGGAGCGGACCGTCACCGTGGACGGCGTCTCCCACCCGGTGCCCGACCCCTTCGTGGTCATCGCCACCCAGAACCCCGTGGGCGCCTCCGGCACCCAGCTGCTGCCCGACTCCCAGATGGATCGGTTCATGGTCCGCCTGTCCCTCGGCTACCCCAAGCCCGCCGACGAGAAGGAGATGCTGAACCGCAAGCAGCAGGGGAACCCCCTGGACACCGTCCGCTGCATGGCGGACAAGGGGGGCCTGGCCGCCATGCGCCAGGAGTGCGAGAAGACCTACGTCAGCGATAAAATTTTGGAGTACATCATCCGCCTCAACAACGCCACCCGCAGCGACCCCGCCATCCTCCAGGGGGCCAGCCCCCGGGCGTCGCTGGCGGTCACGTCCATGTCCAAGGCTGCGGCCTGGGTCCAGGGCCGGGACTACGTGCTCCCCGCCGACGTGAAGCTGATCTATCCCGCCACCGTGGCCCACAGGATCATCCTGACCCCCGACGCCGAGGCCGCCGGCCGCAAGGCGGAAGCCCTGGTGGACAATATCCTCAAATCCATCCCCGCCCCCGTGGCCAAATAATGAGCAGCCGCCGGTTCGTCTATCTCACCGGTCTTATTATGGGCGCGGTGTTCCATAGCCTGTACGGACAGTATCTGTCCTATATGCTGCTGCGCTTTTTGATCCTGCTGCCCTTCCTGTCCCTGCTGGTGAGCCTGCCCGCCATGCTGCGGGTTAGGGTGTTCCTGTCCGCTTCCGGAGCCTCCCCCCGGGGCGAAGCGGCGGCGGCACGGCTGAAGATCGACAGCCGCTTTTTCCTGCCCGTGGGGTGCCTGTCCCTGACCTTCTCCGGCGAGAACAGGTTCACGGGCGACCCGGTGGAAAAGCGGAAGTTCCGGTACTGGGGCGTGCTGAAGGCGGAGGAGCAGCTGACGCTGCCCAGCGATCGGTGCGGGGTCATCTCCTGCGGCCTGGGCCGCATCTGGGCCTGGGACTACATGGGCATCTTCGCCATCCCAGTGAAGCGCTGCGACCCCGCCATCTACACCGTGCTGCCCATCCCCGAGAAGCCTAAGCCGGTGCCGGAGCTGGATCAGGATTCCGCCATCACCTTGAAGCCCAAGCCCGGCGGCGGCTACTCCGAGGAGCACGAGCTACGGCCCTATCGGCAGGGTGACCCCCTCAACACGATCCACTGGAAGCTTTCCTCCAAGCTGGACGAGCCCATTGTCCGGGAACCTCAGCTCATGCAGCGAAAGCGCGTCGCCCTGTCCGTCACGCCGCACGCCGGCCGCAAGGAGCTGGAAAGCCAGCTGGATCAGCTGCTGTACCTCTCCGAGGACCTGATCGAGAAGGGCATCCCCCATCGCATCTGCTTCGGCGCCCACCTGGAGGCGTATATCAAGGATAAGAACAGTCTGGACGAGTTTTTGCTGACCGTCCTCTCCACCCAACCCGACGGGTCCCGGGGGCCCGTGGACAGGAACAAGTCCGACGAGCTGGTGTACAGCATCCGGCCCGCGGGGGGAGGGGGGAAGAAGCTGTGAAGAAATTCCCTTACCTCAACTTTTTCAGCACCTGGCTGCTGGTGTTCTGCGGGACGCTGGGCGCGCCGCTGTGCGTGGTGACGGCCTACGACCTGCCCTTCCACCTCTCTGCCCTGATTTTGACCGCCCTGCTCATCAGCGGCTTTATGACGCTGCTCTTCACCGTGCCGGAGCTGGGGGCATACTTGCTGATCCCCTTCGGCGTCACGGTGCTCCTCATCAGCATCTTCCGCTGGCGGAAGCTCTACAGCGGTGCGGCGGTGGCCATCCGCACCATCCAGGCGGTCCTCTCCCGCACCATTGCCTTCATCCCCGATCCGGGGGACATGCCGGCGGGGACGGAGAACTACGCCTATTTCATCGGCTTTTTCGTGGGCGCGGTCATGGTGGCCATGGCCCTGCTCATCAGCTGGGGCCTGGTGTCCGGCGAGTCCATGTTTTTGCCCTTCCTGGTGCCCCTCCCCCTGGTGGCCCTATCCCTTATCTATACGGACTTGCCGCCCGCGGGCTGGGCCGCCGCGCTGGTAGCGCTCTATTACGGCGGCGTCCTCTTTACGGGCGGGCTGCGGCTCCATCAGGGAGGCGGCATCGGTCGGGTCACACTCTTTTCCCTGGGGGTGCTGCTGCTGGCGGTGCTGCTGCTGGCCAAGATATTCCCCCAGGAGGAGTATGAGCCCCAGTCCACCCAGGAACGGGTGGAGCAGGTCATGCGCCAGGCGGCCAGCGTCTGGGAGAAACTGAGCCGGCTCATGGACCGGGATATCAAGGAGCGGGAGGACCTGATGCGGGAGGGGGAACTCAAGTCCACCGGCGAACACGTCATGGACGTGAAGACCTCCCGGGCCGGGCGGCTGTACCTGAGGGGCACCTCCTACGGCCGGTATGACGGCCGGTCCTGGAACATGGGCGGCGAATACGCTCAGGGCCAGTCCCTGTTCACCCTGGGTGGATCGCTGCCGGGGGATCAGGAACGGGTGGAGGTCCGGGATGCGGCCACCTCCCTCCTGTACACCTCCTACGCCCTGGTCCCCGGCACCGTCGCCGGGCAGGTCCGGGAGAACTATATCGTGGCAGACAACATACTGTCCGCCTACAGCTGGGCCTGGCGGTCCGTGCCCGCCACCCTGACGCCCCGGCTGGGGAACGAAGCGGAGCAGGCCTACGCCGTCTGGGCCAGGAAGGCCTATCTTTCCCTGACCCGGTCCCAGAGGGAGTCGTTCCTGGAGTTTCTGAAGCCCTACGAGCTGCCGGATACCGACGATCCCTACGCTCTGGCGGAGGCCATCGCGGCCATCGTCCGCAGCACGGCGGAGTACGATCTGGAGCCGGGGGACACGCCCCGGGACCAGGACTTTGCCCTGTACTTTTTGAACGTGCGCAAGCGGGGCTACTGCGTCCACTACGCCAGCGCCGTGACGGCCCTGCTGCAAGCCAAGGGCGTCCCCGCCCGGTTTGTGATCGGATACGTGCTTTCCGTGGAGACGGCGGACACCTGGGTGGAGGTCACGGACGAGAACGCCCACGCCTGGACCGAGGTCTACGTGGACGGCTGGGGCTGGGTGCCCGTGGAGGCCACCGGCGGGGACGACCCGCGGCTGGACACGCCTGCCCCCGAGGCGGACCCGGGCGACGAGCCGGAGCAGCCTTCGCCGGAGCCCACCCAGACCCCCGACGAGCCCACGGAACCCGAGGACACGCCGGAGCCGACCCCTGAACCCACCCCGGAGCCAACGCCCGAGCCTACCCCGGAGCCTACGCCGGAGGTGCAGGTGACCACGCCCACCCCGGACCCGGACGAGCCCCAGGCAGGCGAAGCCACGCCCACGCCGGAGCCGGAGCCCGGCGAGGATCCCACGGGAGGCCGTCAGCGGTCCTTCGTCTGGATCCTGTGGCTGCTGTTGCTGCCGCTGCTGGTGTTCCTGTACATCCGCCTGCGCCAGCAGGTGTGCAAAAACCGCATGCGCCGCATGCTCCAGGGGGACGGCCGCTCGGCGGTGCTCTACGGCTACGGAGAGCTCCAAAAACTCACTCGCCACGGGGCTACTTTGAGCGACAAGGCCAAGGCCCTGGCGGACGAGGCAGCCTTCTCCGACCACGCTCTGGGCGAGGCCCAGAAGAAGGCCATGACCGGATACGTGAAGGCCGCCCGCAGGGAGCTGGAGAAAACGGTGCCCTGGTATACGCTGTGGTATCTTAGATATTTGCTGTGGCTGTGGTAAAGGAAAACGGTTAGGACGGGGAGGACGCCATGGACTATCGGATCGTGGAAGGCTTGGAAAACATGGAGCTAACGGACATCGTCCGGCTGCTGCACACCACCTACTGGGCCAAGGACCGGCCCGCGGAGGTCATCGAAAAGGCCGTGAGCAATTCCCGCTGCTTCGGCATCTGCCTCCCCGGCGACCACACCCTGGCGGCCTTCGCCCGGGTCATCAGCGACGGCGCCACCATGTTCTATCTTTCGGACGTGGTGGTGGACGAGGCCTGGCGGGGCCGGGGCCTGGGCACGGCGCTGGTATCCCATATCGTTTCCCTGCCGGACTATAGGCCCCTCCGGGGCTTCCTCATCACCCAGGACGCCCACGGCCTCTATCGTAAATTCGGCTTCGAGACTGCCACTGACCGGGTCATGGTGAAGACGCCCCGGGGATGACCGAAACGCGGAGAAGCTTTTGCGTTCAGAGGTCCTTCGCTTCGCTCAGGATGACAAGCTTGTTTGTTGGGAGTGAAAGATGCCGTACAAGAATCAGTATTACGTATACATCCTGGCCAACAAGACCAACACCACCGTGTACATCGGGGTGACCAACGATCTCATGCGCCGCCTGTGGGAGCACCGCAACGACATGGCCGACGGCTTTACCCGGCAGTATCATGTCCATAAGCTGGTGTATTATGAATCCACCACGGACGTGCAGGCGGCCATCGCCCGGGAGAAGCAGTTGAAGGGATGGTGTCGGGCCAGGAAAAACGACCTGATTGAGAGCGTCAACCCCACCTGGCAGGACCTGGCAGGAGACTGGTTCACTGCAGGGCCGATACCGCGTTCGTAAAGGGGCCCCTGCAGGCCGATGCCGTTCAGAGGTCCTTCGCTTCGCTCAGGATGACAAGTATTTTTGCGGACCTCCATCTTGCAATGCCCTGCGCCACTCTCCTTTTTGTCATCCTGAGCGGAGCGCAGCGAAGTCGAAGGACCTCTGAACGCAGTTTTTTGAAACGGAGGTGTACGCTATGACCATCGGCCACCGCATCATCATCCTGGGCTGCCCGGGGAGCGGGAAGAGCACTTTCGCCCGGGCTTTGACGGCGCGGACGGGGCTGCCCCTCGTACACCTGGACAACGTCTGGTGGCGGGCGGACGGGACCCACGTGAGCCGGGAGGAATTCGACCGGGCCCTGGCGGCACTCCTGCAGGACGAACGCTGGATCCTGGACGGCGACTACAGCCGGACCTATGAGGTCCGCATCCAAGCCGCGGACACCGTTGTCTTCCTCGACTACCCCGAATCCGTCTGCATGGCCGGCATCACGGCTCGGGTGGGGGAGGTCCGCCCCGACATGCCCTGGACGGAAACGGCCCTGGACCCCGAACTGGTGGCCCTGGTCCAAAACTACGCCCGGGACGACCGGCCCCAGGTCCTTTCTCTCCTCCAAAAGTACCCTGACAAGCAAGCCCTGATCTTCATCTCCCGCCAAGAGGCGGACCGCTGGCTGTCCCAGCTTTGAACCCAACGAAAAAAGCCTCCCTTTCTCGGGGAGGCTTTCGTGCGCTTTGGGGTCAGGACTCCCGGCCCAGGCGGAACGCCTTCTTATTGAGCTCCAGGAACTTGGGGGGAACGGTGGTCTCGAGGGAGGTCTGCCAGACGGACTCGGGGAGGTCCATGGCCTTGGAGAGAACGCCGGTCAGGACCACGTTCACGGCCTTGGGGCTGCCCGCCTGCTCGGCGAGGGCCAGAGCGTCCACGGCGATGACGTCGGCCTTCTGCTTCAGGTCGTCCAGAACGTTCTCCGGATAGGCCATCTGCCCGGTGATCACGGGCATGGGCAGGATGTGCTGGGTGTTGGTGATGATGGTGCCGCCCTTCTTCAGGTAGGGGAGGAACCTTCCCGCTTCCAGAGCCTCGAAGGACAGGATATAGTCCGCCTCGCCCAAATCGATGAGGGGGGAGCGGACGGCGTCGCCGTACTTCACGTAGGTCACCACGGAGCCGCCCCGCTGGGACATGCCGTGGACCTCGGAGAGCTTCACGTCGCAGCCCGTGGAGATGAGAGCGTTGCCGATGAGACGGGAAGCCAGCAGGGTGCCCTGGCCGCCTACGCCGACGATCATGATGGATTTCGTTTCCATAGCTACCTCCTTCTTACTCGCAGATGGCGCCGAATTTGCACAGCTGCTGGCAGAGGCCGCAGCCCACGCACAGGGTGGGGTCGATAGCGGCCTTGCCGCTAAAGACGATGGCCGGGCAGCCGATCTGCATGCAGGCCTTGCAGCTCCTGCACTTGTCCTGTTCGATGTGGAAGGCAGGCTTATGCTTCACCCACTTCAACAGCGCGCAGGGCCGCCGGACCACGATGACGGAGGGCTCGTCAACCGCCAGCTCCTCCTTGATAGCCGCTTCCGTGGCCTTCAGGTCCTGGGGGTCCACCACGCGGACGCGCTTTACGCCGCATGCCTCCGCGATCTTCTCCGCGGAGAGCTGGGCCGTGGGCTGCTCCTTCAGGGTCATGCCCGTCAGGGGGTTCTGCTGGTGGCCGGTCATGCCGGTGATGGAGTTATCGAGGATCAGCACCACGCCCACGCCCTGGTTGTACACCAGGTTCACGAGGCCGGTCATGCCGCTGTGCATGAAGGTGGAGTCGCCGA
Organism: Christensenellales bacterium; assembly: GCA_045224495.1. GTDB lineage: Bacteria > Bacillota > Clostridia > Christensenellales > CAG-138 > RUG472. The sequence continues at coordinate 52 of JBGVAK010000072.1, read as the reverse complement.
TGACGGCCACCATCTTCTTGGCCGCCTCGGGCCGGACCTTCTCAAAGCCGTG
>JBGVAK010000071.1:0-50135 GCA_045224495.1 Christensenellales bacterium | reverse complement strand
TCAACGGTACATCCACCATCAGGAGCGCGGCAGCCGCGTCCTCCTGTTCGTCCGCGAATTCAAATCGGATCGCCTTTCCGGCGGCGCAGCAGCCTACACCTTCCTGGGCACGGCCACTTATGTGAAGCACGACGGCTCCCGCCCCATGAACATCACCTGGCGCCTCGATCAACCGATCCCGGCGAAGTATCTGAAGAAGACGAACAAATTAGTGATAGGGTAATTAGATGAGGGGTGATTCGATGAAACTATTAGAATATATGGAAACTACTGAACTTAAAGAAATGCTTGAAGTCGATCGTGCGAAGATGCTGTGTTATTTTCACTATAAGGAGGAGGGAGATGTTGCGTTCAAAGTATCCAGTATTGCAACCTGGATGGAAGAGTGTAATTTCAGTAAACCGAACACTTCTAGATTGAAAACCAATCTCACAAAGGGTAAGGGAAAAGCGTTTTGTTTCTCAAAAACTGATAAGAACGCACTCGAATTTGTACCGGCAGTGCTGCAGGCATTGGATCGTGAATACGGGCAACTGTGGCAAGATACGGTAACTATTGAATCAAATAACGAGTTGTTAGAAGAAGTAAAGTTCTGCGGAAAACAACCCTATTTGGATAAGTTAGTTCATCAGATTAATCACTGCTATGGGCAAAACTGCTACGATGCATGTGCTGTTCTTATGCGGCGACTGTTTGAAGTGCTGCTCGTTTTGACTTATCAAAACAAGGGTGTAGAAGCAGCCATAACAAGACCTGATGGAACACACAAAATGCTTGAAGGAATCGTTAAGGATGCACGTCAAAACCCCAGTTTGGGGATTCCTTCGAGAATCTCTAATAACTTTGATGCTTTTCGTGATGTAGGGAACTATTCAGCTCATTCGATAACCTATACTGCCGGGAAGCTTGATATTGATAGAATAGCCCGAGAGTATCGGGTTATGTTGGAAGACCTATATAACCGTGCAGGTTTAATGTAAGGAGGAATAATAATGAAGGATACTTTGAAACTGGAATATAAGGTTGGGGCTATTGAATTTAAAGCTGAGGGGCCAGCTGATGTCGTTGAGCAGCAGCGTGTAAACTTCATGAACGCCGTTCTTCCCGCTGCTGTTGAGGCAATGGTTCGGACGCAGACAGCGTCTGTACAGTCAGATTTTATTGGAACTGCATCTCAAGCACCAATGCTTGAAGCGGGTGAAGAGTCGAAGCTGGAAACGATTGTACCTTCACCGGAAAATGATCTTTCTCGCACCAATTTGTCCGCCTTTTTGAAACAGTATGGGGCGCTATCTGAACTGGATTTTACTTTGTTTGCTGCCTATTTTGACGAAATGAAAAACGGGATGAAAGAGTTCTTTATTGATGATGTAAAAAGATATTATTCCGAGGCAAGGCGAACACCCCCTAAAAATCCAAGTGTGTCATTATACAGACTTGTTGAAAAAGGTCATATAATGGACACTAAACCGCCAGAAGGTGCAAAAGCGGGTAAGTACTATATGTTGACAGATGCTGGTATAGCCTATATTAAGGATTATAAACCGAAAGAGAATAATACAGACAAGAAACCCCATACGAAGACACGGAAGGCTACAAACAAAGCGCCTTCTGCTTATGCTTCTGTAACTGCTGATGACCTCAATGTGGGAAACTACCCTGCAGTAAAATCACTCTCAGGCGCAAAGGAGCAGGTCATCATGGCGATGTACATTGTGACTAACGAGAATAAAGGCGAGTGGTTCACTGTAGATGATGTCATTTATCTTTTGGTAAATGTATTTGAAGTGCCAGCAGATTATGACAAGGTGAATGGCGTCTTCAAACGTAACAAAAGTATGTTTACTTCTACGCAGAATGAGCAGAACAAAAAAGCGCTTTGTCACAAATTGTTATCAGGGGCAAAAGATTTTGCAGAGTCAATAATCAAAGATACCATACAGAATTAATGTATTATGTTTTCAATTACATCATGACGGTCAATCATTTTTCGGCCAATCTTTGATAAGAACAAATATCTGCCGAGAACAAAGGCCAATCAGCATGCCAGAGGCAGTGTTTTCACAAAACTTTACTATAAACGAAGCAGGGTACAATATGCACCCCGTTCCGCTTTTTATTGCTCTTTTTCAGAGGACTGCTGAAAAAAGTGTGCAAATGTTTAGCCGAATAATCCGGGCATGCGCAACTGATGATAAAATGACACCGATTGAAGCTGAGCTCATTTTGTGAGGGAAGGTGTCAACTTAGCCGATTTCCCACAGGATCGCCACGGTATCGGAAACCTGGATGTCGTCAGGTTCGATGTCTATGTCGTAGCTGTCGACGCCCTTGGCGGCGCAGTCCGACCTCATGAGCATCCGGCTCATGGGTTCGACCTCAAAGTTGACCTGGGCCCAGGAATAGTCGATGCTTTGGATGTCCTTCAGTGTGACGCCCGCTGCTTGGGTCAGAGTCTGGGCTTTCGCCTGGGCGTCCGCCACCGCTTTGCCCAGCAGCTCGTTCTTGGCGGCTTCCGGGTCCTTCACCGTGTAGCTCAGGCGAAACTCCGGCTGCAGCGGGCAATTGGCCAGAGCGTAGAGCACCTTCCCCAGCCGATGGTTGTCGGAATCGAACTCCAATTTCATCTGATGGTGGTACTTGTAACCCACGAAGCGCTGCTTATAGGTGTTCTTCACCTGATAGCTCTCGTACTCCGTGTCCACGTTGAAGTTCAGGGTCTTCAGGTCTGTCCGCGCAAACCCCAACCCCGTCAGGAGATCCTTGATCTTTTCCGTATCCTCCGCGGACCGGCGAAGGGTCTCGCCATATTCGGGATAGAGCCCCTCCAACGACAGGGTGATCCGGGTCTCGTCAGGCTTAACGCGAATTTGTCCTTTACCTTTTACTCGAATGGTCCTCATGGTAACCTCCTTGCTTGGTTGATGGTCATAGTATAGCAGAGCACGAACAAAGGAGGTCGCATGTCATGCGACAATTCTTCCCTCGATTTAGAGATTATACTCTGCATTTTCGAAAGTTCTTTGAGGAATATGACCTTTCCCTTCTTTCAGAAGTAAAGGCAATCGCCATGGATATGAATGCGTCCTACCATATATTGGTCGAAAAACATCTGCCGCAGGCAAGGATCGTGTACGACAGATACCATATGCAGGCGCAGTTCGGGAAGGATGTTCTTGGTTCCGTCAGGCTGGAGGAAGCAAAGGCGCATCAGGCGCGGTCACACGAGTATCAGGACGCTCTTCTCCGGGAGGCAGACCCTGCGAAGAGGAAAGAGACCAAAGCAGCCGCCAGAGAGGAACTTCATACATATTCCGCGATCAAGTCCAGCCGGTGGAATCTGCTGATGTCCGGACGGAAGCTGAAGGGCAGCAAGGCCGAATCTTTGAAACAGATCCTGTCGGATCACAGCAGCCTGGCTTTATGTTATGCAATGAAGGAAGAGATGTCCGAATTGTTTGAGCTGGACGATCCGGATATCGCTGAAGAGAGATGGACTGCCTGGTTCAACGCCGCGAAAGCGAGCCATATCCCGCAGCTGGTCAAATTCGCGGAGCTGAAGGAAAAGCGGTTGGAAGGTTTGATCTCCCACGCTGTTTATCCGATCAGCACCGGCAAGCTGGAAGGGTTCAATAACAAGATCAAGGTTGCCAAGCGTATCGGTTACGGGTTCCGCAACGACGACTACTTTTTCACCTTGATCAAATATCTGTCTCTGCCTTCTGTCAGAAGACCATTCCACACTTTTTGTTGAAGAGCCAGAAAACGGGCAGAAACCTGATCAAAAAATGGGAAAGCCAGCCGGTTCTTTTCGGCTGGCTTTCCTGCGATGCTAAGGAGGTTAGCACGAAAAAGCTATTGGTCAGAACTCCAAATTCCGATCGTTTTCCTTGGAGAAGACGTGGGCTACGTTGCCCTGGAAGGAGAAGCGGACCGTGTCGCCCATCTCGTAGTTCCCCTTCATGTCCGTGGTGGGCACGATGATGATCACGTCCCGGCCCTCGGCGTTCACGTGCAGATGGACAGAGGAACCCATCATCTCGGCCACGTCCACCCGGGCCTCCACGCCCTCGTCCGCCACGTCCGTGTGCTCCGGACGCACGCCCAGGGTGATGTCCTGGCTCTGGACGTCCTTGTTGTAAAGGCGCTCCTCCTTCTCGGGGGAGAGCTCCTGGCGATAGCCGCCTACCTCCACGAAGTACTTGCTGCCTTCGCGGACCAGCTTCGCGTCGAAGAAGTTCATCACCGGCATGCCGATGAATCCGGCCACGAACAGGTTCGCGGGATGGTTGAATACCTCCTGGGGGGTGCCGATCTGCTGGATATAGCCGTCCTTCATGATGACGATCCGATCGCCCAAGGTCATGGCCTCGGTCTGGTCGTGGGTCACGTAGATGAAGGTGGTGTCGATGCGCTTGCGGAGCTTGATGATCTCGGCCCGCATCTCGTTGCGGAGCTTGGCGTCCAGGTTGGAAAGAGGCTCGTCCATGAGCATGACCTTGGGGGCCCGGACGATGGCGCGGCCGATGGCCACACGCTGCCGCTGGCCGCCGGACAGGGCCTTGGGCTTCCGGTTCAGATACTGGGTGATGTCGAGGATCTCCGCTGCTTCCTTCACCTTCTTGTCGATCTCGGCCTTGGGCACATGGCGGAGCTTCAGAGAGAAGGCCATGTTCTCGTACACGGTCATGTGGGGGTACAGAGCGTAGTTCTGGAAGACCATGGCGATATCCCGGTCCTTGGGCGGGATGTCGTTCACCAGCTTGCCGTCGATCAAGAGCTCGCCGTCGGTGATCTCCTCGAGGCCGGCGACCATGCGCAACGTGGTGGACTTGCCGCAGCCGGAGGGGCCGACGAGGACGATGAACTCCTTGTCGGCGATGTCCAGGCTGAACTGCTGGACGGCGACGACGCCCTCATCGGTGATCTGCAGGTTGACTTTCTTCTTTTCCGGCTGGTCTTCCTTCTTCTTGGACTTCTTCTGTTCGCCGCTGATGTAGGGGTAGACCTTCTTGATGTTCTTGAGTTGTACGGTTGCCATTTTGCTTGTCTCTGAACGCTCTGCCTCCGCAAGGGGCGTCCTCGCAGATGTCACTCTGCATTACGACAGGTCTCCACACTGCCGCACCGGGAGATGCCGGTCTTTCCTCCTTTTTTTCAGGCGGGGCGTCTATTGTCTGTGGAGTAGAGCGCCCCGGCCGGTAAATCGTTTGGGATTACGTCGTATGGTCCGTTCAGTTGTTCACCTTGGCCAGAATGTAATCGGCAGCGGAGCCGGTGCCGATGTCCGCGTTGAAGACCAGGTTCACGTCGGTGGCGGAGGTGGCCTTGATTTCGGCAGTGCCCTTGTTCAGGGAGATGGTGGGCAGGCCCTGGCCCTCGTAGGTGCCGCGAGCCAGCTCCACGTCCTCGCCGCCCTTGTTGGCGCAGATGACGATGGTGTTGTCGTCATACATCTCGGCGAAGAGCTTCACCGCGCCGCCAAAGGCTTCTCCTTCATACCGGGCGACCACAGCGGGCGCAGCGGCCGGGGTCTCGGCGACGATCTCCACCTTGGGAAGCTCATAGCTGTCTTCCTTGCCGTTGCCCAAATCCGCGGTGTAGACCAGCTTCACGTCGGTGGCAGAGGTGGCTTTGATTTCGGCCGTACCCTTGTCCAGGGTGATCTTGGGCAGACCCTGGCCCTCGTAGGTGCCGCGGGTCAGTTCCTTGTCGTTGCCGCAGATGACGATGGAGTTGTCGTCATACATCTCAGCGACCAGCTTCACGGCGCCGCTGAAGGCTTCCCCTTCATAGCGAGCGACCACGGCGGGGGCAGCGGGGGCTTCGGCGGTGACTTCCACCTTAGCCAACTCGTAGTCGGCTTCGGAGCCGTTGCCAAGATCGGCGGTGAAAATCAATTTCACGTCGGTGGCGGAGGTGGCCTTGATCTTGGCGGTGCCCTTGTCCAGGGTGATGGTGGGGAGGCCGGCGCCTTCATAGGTGCCCTTGGAGAGCTCCTTGTCGTTGCCGTAGATCACGATGGTGCCGTCGTCGAACATCTTGGCCACCAGCTTGACCTTGCCGCTGAAGGCTTCGCCCTCATACTGGGCCTTGACAGCGGCGGCAGCCTCGGAGCCGTTCTCATTGAATTTCACGAAGTCGATCTTCACATCGCCCTTCTGGTAAACGGCGGTGTAGGCATCGGGGTCCACGGTGACGGTGGCACCGTCGGCCAGGGTATAGACGTTGCCCTCGATCTTCTGATAGGACTCGTCCACCAGCTCATCGCCGGTCGCCATATCCACATAGCCGTTGTGATACAGCTCCAACGTCAGTTCCTGCTGCTTCCAGCCCTCGGCGGCGTTCTTCTCGGAGACTTCAGCCACCATGAACTTGTAGAGGAGGTTCCGGATCTCGTCGGCTTCGGAGAACTTCTCATTGGGCTTGTGGGTCAGGGAACGGCTGTAATCGTCGAAAGCCACGTGATGGAGCATCTCGCCGGCCAGCGCCACATACTCCTTGCCGAGGCCGTCGTTGATGGCGTCGATGGGCGTTGGATTGCCGTCGATCTTTACGGAAGCGGGCTCCTGACGAACTTCGTAGGGCGTGCCGTCCTCGTGCATGAACTTCACAGCCTTTTCGGACTTCAGCACGTCAAAGGGCATATCCTCCTGCTTGAGAACGCCGTCCGCCTTGGCATCGTAATACTCGACGGCCATATCCACCACCTCGTACTTGCCGAAGAAACCCTGCTGGCCCATGAGGCCGCGGGCGTAGAAGGTGCCGTCCTCCTTCAGTTTGAGAAGGACAAAATGGGTCGCATCGCTGGAGCACATCCAGACGCCGTCCGTATACGCGGGTTCTGCAGCGGCAGGGACTTCAGCAGCTTTCGGCTCTTCGGCTTTGGGGGCTTCGGTGGCCTTCGCGGGCTCCTCGGCCTTAGGGGCTTCGGAGGCGGGCGCAGCGGACTGGGTGCACGCGGCGAGGCTGAACAGCATGGCAGCCACGAGCAGCAGAGCAAAAATCTTCTTCATAGTATCCTCCTGATCTAATATTTCTGTGTGTATTGAGGAGTCATTCCCTTCCTCTTGATCGTATTGTACTTGCTTTCCGCTTTCAATGAAGTTAGACCATTCGCTTACCTGTCGGATGATTCGCTGTCTTTTGTGAAGATTTTGGCTATCCTCTTTTACGGAAACGGCAGGCGGACACAGGATCTCCTCCGGAACGTTCATCTGTCAGGAATGGCTGAACACGAAAGCGAATGGCCTGATGCGTCAAAAAAAGGGAGGACGTATACTTTTATAGAGGAAGACCGAAGGTGAAATCAGGACGCGCCATACAATCAACCGTGTTTGAAACGAATCGGCCATGGAGGCTGCTGCTGACGCTCAGCATCCCTTCTGTGCTGACCACGCTCATTATGCTTCTTTACAATATGGCAGATGTATTCTTCGTGGGGCAGCTGAACGATCGGATGCAGGTGGCCGCCGTGTCCCTGTGTTCCCCGATCTTTTCCCTGGTGTCCGCCGTCGGTATGCTGTTCGGAAACGGTGGAAGCATCCGCTGCGCCACGCTCCTGGGAGAGCAAAAGCGAGAGCAGGTGCGAGCGGCTTCGGCTTTCTGTTTTTGGGGCGTGATCGTTATGGGCACGCTGCTTTCTGTCGGGATGCTTCTGTTTCTGCCCCGGGTCCTTTCGCTGCTCGGCGCATCGGAAAACACATTCGCTCCTGCCCGATCCTATCTTACGGTCATGGCATGCGGGATCCCGCTGATGCTGTTTTGCCAATCCATGTCCGCACTCCTTCGTGCGGATGGAGAGGTCCGCGCACCCATGTACGGGAACATGATCGGCTCCCTTTCCAATATCATCCTGGACCCGCTTTTTATCCTGCTCCTGGGCAGAGGCGTCCGAGGCGCGGCGGAAGCGACGGTGATCGCCAATATACTCAACGCCGCATGGCTGGTGGGCCTTTTATATAGGAAACGGGGTTTGTTCTCGGTTTCTCCCCGGGATATTCGCTTCATATGGGATCTGACCGGCGCCGTTTTGCTCCTGGGTTTGCCTATGATGGTCAACACGCTGCTGACCAGCTTTTCCGGTGTGATAAACAATCGGTTTTTGACACAGTACGGAGATTTGTTCCTGGCCGCCAACGGCGTTTCCTCAAAACTCAGAATGGTTGTCTATATGCTGATCATGGGGGTCTGCATGGGGATCCAGCCGGCTATTTCCTATTATCACGGGGCAAAAGATCGGGATCGGATGCGGCGCATTTTACGCGTTGCGCTCCTTTCCACGACTGCCATCGGGATCCTGCTTTCCGTCGCTGGAGCAGTGTTCCGTAACCCGTTGATCGCCCTGTTTATCAACGACGCAGAGGTGATCCGCTACGGCAGCGTCATGGTACTGGGTTCCCTGGCCGGGGGCCCGTTTCAGGGCGTGCTCCAGCTGTCCATCGTCTATTTGCAAGGAACAGGGAACGTTTCAGCCGCTACAGGTTTTGCCGTGTTTCGGCAGATCGCGCACCTCCTTCTGCTCGTTGGGATGAACGTCTTGTTCGGATTCATTGGCCTGGTTTTTTCTGCATCCGCTACGACGATCCTCTGTGCGGCGACAGGCGTCCTGCTGTGTCGGCGGCAGATCGTCAATGCTCGGACGAACATGACGAATCAGCAAACAGGATAGCAAATCATGGGATGACATTTGACGGCTGATCAAGGTATACTGTGAGTATCAAATTCAGGCGGGAGGTATCCAATGAAGATAGCAATTATGGAATCCCTGGGGATCAGCGCTGAGGAGCTGGCGGCGCGGAAGCTTCCTTTTGAAAAGGAAGGCCACAGCTTTGTCGAATATGATAAAAGGACCGATGTTCCCGCACTGATCGAGGAGGCAAAGGACGCGGACGTGATGATCCTCGCCAACATGCCCATGCCCGCCGAAGTGCTGCGTGCCTGCGACAGGCTCAAATACATCGATATCGCCTTTACCGGCGTCGATCACGTGGCCATGGACGTGGTCCGGGATAAGGGGATCGTTGCCTCCAACGCCTCCGGTTACTCCAACGAATCCGTTGCCGAGCTGGGCGTCGGGCTGGCGATCTCGCTGCTCAGGAACGTGCCAAAGGTGGACGAGCGCTGCCGTGCCCTGGGCACGAAGGCCGGATTGGTGGGGAACGAGCTCAGGGGCAAGACCGTGGGCATCATCGGCCTCGGCAAGATCGGCTCCCGCAGCGCGGAGCTGTTCCATGCTTTCGGATGCCGCATCCTCGCTTCCAGCCGCTCGGTCCATTCCGATGCGCCTGCCTATATCGAGCAGGTGACGAAGGAAGCTCTATTGGAGCGTTCCGACATCGTGGTGCTCCATTGCCCCCTGAACGCTTCCACCCGCGGCATGATCGATCGGGAGGCCATCGCCCAGATGAAGCCCACCGCGGTGCTCATCAATCTGGCTCGTGGTCCGGTGGTGAAATCTCAGGACCTGGCAGACGCGCTGAATACCGGTGTCATCGCCGGCGCGGCCCTGGACGTGTTCGATAAGGAGCCGCCCCTGGACGCTTCCGAGCCCCTGCTGGCGGCGAAGAACACCATCCTCACACCCCATATCGCCTTTGCCACCCAGGAATCCATGACATTGCGGGCCGAAATCGTGTTCGATAATCTCCGGCATTGGCTGGACGGCGATCCCATCAATCTTGTGAAATAAAGAATTTACCACTCTTTTTCATGCACGGTTCCTCCTATGCAAAGGCCGCTCCCCATGGGGAGCGGCCTTTGCGCACAAAAAACCGCCCACGTGGGCGGCAGGATAAACACGTTGTGTCCTTACGTCCTGGCGATCCGATTCAGCTTTGCGTTCAGCTCTTTCAGGGTCGCTTTGGGATCAGGAACATTTTTGCGGACGACGATGCCGGCGATGGTTTCAGATCTGGTCATCTGCAGCATGGCGTCATCAAATTTGACATGGATGTTCGTTCCGTTGCTGCGCCCCATCATGCCCATCACAAACGCTCGTCCCTCCGGCACGGCACATAGATTGCCTATGGTGTCATACACCGAGAATCGGCCTTCCGGCTGGGGAAGCACTTCCTGATCCAGCCAGTTGATGATCTCCTGCCCGGGCAGCGTATACGCCGGGTTCGGCTCATCGACCTTCCGGAACCGGATCGAATCGGTTTGATCGCCGGCCACGGCTTTCAGCTCGGTCACGCCCGTGTTCGGCACCGCAAAAGTGAAGATGCGCCGTCCGATCTGCTCTTCATACCGTTCACCGTTTCGATACAGGGTAACAGAGGGCTGATTGGAATAGACTGTCACCGTCGTCATGTCCTCGATCCGATCCACATAGCGCCGTCCGCAGATGTGGACGAAGGGCTCGGAAGACCAATAGGCCTTATAGAGATAGAACGCATCCTTCTTCGTTTTTCTGTCAAAGGTGATGAGGCCCTTGCCGTTGCGCCCGGGCATGCCGCCCTCGTTGCGTGCGTCGGCGGCAAAGTCGAACATGTTCCAGACGAATCCGCCCCAAAGATACGGACGGCTCTCCAATATCTCCAGAAGCGCTTTGTGATATGCCGCCTGGTATTGCTCGGTGTAGTCACCCCGCCGGGGTTTTGCCGTCTGCCAGGCCAGGAACGCATCGGCGCCGTATTCGGTCAAGGCCAGAGGCTTCGCAGGATGCTTGGCGTGGACGCTGTCCAGGAATTCTCCGTTCTGCTCCGCTGTTCCCAGATACCACCCGAAGTAAAGGTTGTATCCGATCACGTCCGGCACCTCCAGCAGCGGTGAATCCTGGGGCAGCATGAATGCGTTGGCCACGGCTGTGGGACGGGTGGGATCCAGCGAGCGGGCCAGATCATGGAGATACAGGTGAGCTTCGTACAGGTCCTGGGAATACCCCGAAGCGGTGATCTCGTTGGACAGGGCCCAACAGGCGATGGAGGCGTGATGCTCATGCTGATGGATCAGCTCGCACAGTTGCTGCTCCGCGTTGCGCTTGGCGTTGGGCATATGCTCGGAAATGTACGGGATCTCCGCCCAGACGATGAGGCCCAGCCGGTCGCACAGGTCGTAGACATAGGGATCGTGCTGATAGTGGGCAAGGCGCACAGCGTTGGCGCCCATCTCCATGATCAAGGCGAAGTCCTCCTCGTGCATAGCTTTCGTCAGTGCGTTGCCCACGCCCTCCCGGTCCTGGTGGCGACTGACGCCGTGCAGCGGGTAGGAGCGTCCGTTCAGAAAAAAGCCCTTTTCGGCGTCGAAGGCAAAGCTGCGGCACCCGAAGCAAAGGGAGACTTCATCTGCTGCCGTCTCATCCTGATACACGGTGGCGGTGACGCGGTAGAGGAACGGGTCCCGTACGCCGTCCCAGAGATGGGGCGAAGACAGGCGCACCTCAGCCCGCTCTCCCTCTGCTTCAGCCACCGGGTTTCCGCTTTTCTCTTCCGTGATCCTGTAGATGATGCGATCATACAGATCGTCCACCGTGGCGTGCAGCCGGATCACGGCGTCGTCGCCTTCCATTTCGGTATGGATGATCAGGCCCGCCGAGCCGTCGTGATCCAATGCGAAGTGGCAGGAAGGAACCACGATCAGATTGACGTCCCGATAGATGCCGCCGTAGAAGGTGAAATCTGCCCGCTGGGGATAGACCCTGTCGTTGAACCGATTGTCCACCTTGACGCACAGCTCGTTCTCGGCTTGAAGCGCATCCGTGATATCCACCCGGAAGGTGGAATACCCCCCGCCATGGGTCCCGCACAGGATCCCGTTGCAGTAGACGCTGGCCGAGGCGTTGACGCCCAGGAACTCCAGGTACGCTCGATCCAGCTCGTTCATCGGCGGCTTTTTCACTGTTCTGCGATAGGTGCATACGCCGCGGTAGTAATCGTTGCCGCCGTCCGCGCCGTCGATTGCATTCCACGTATGAGGCAGTGTGACCGAAGCGGTTTCGCCTTCCTTCGTAAACAGCCACTGATCCTGTAAAGGAATGATCCTTCGCATGGTTCTCCTCCTCGTTTTGATGTTTGCTGCCACAAGGATACCAGCCATGTTTCTGCTTTTCTATCCGTGGATTTGCGTTGCTGTCTGCTGATTGTCACGGTGTTATTTCGGCCGAAGATCCTTTTTTCTGCACACGAAAGCAAATGGACGGACCCAAAAGCAAATCGTCAGATTTACGATGGCCCATCGGTTTTTTACAATATAGGCATCAAACACAGGAGCAAGGTATGGACGGTTGGTGGACAAATTACCCCTGGCGCATGATCCAGCCCAATTTCCGGGAGATCGACACCCGGGAATTTGACGAGGATCGATTCATGGAGGAGCTGGTCTCCTTCTCCTGCAACGCCGTCATGCTCAACGCGGCCGGCCTTATCGCCAGCTACCCGACCGAGCTTGCCGACCAGCCCCGGAGCGCCTTTCTCGACGGATTCGATCTGAAGCATTTGGTGGACCGCTGCCATGAGGCGGGCATCCGGGTCATCGCTCGGACGGATTTCTCCAAGATCGACGAAAGCGTGTTCGAGCGCCATCCGGATTGGGCCTATCGCCACGCCGACGGAACGCCCCTTATCTATAATGGATATGTGCAGACCTGCCTTTCAGGCGGTTACCAGGGCGGCTATATGGACGAGATACTGAAGGAGCTGCTGACCGCCATCCCCTTCGACGGCATCTACTGCAACATGGGCACCGCCACGGGGTACATCGTGGATTACAGCATGAACCGTCACGGTCCCTGCCATTGCGAGAACTGCCGCCGAGCGTTCCGGGAAAAGTATGGCATGTCCATACCGGAGACCCTCCGACCCGGGGACAAGGCCAGCATGATCTATTTCCGCTTCCAGCAGGAGCTGGCCGCCGCCCAGAAGCAGCGGGTGACGAAGCTCCTTCGGAGCATCCGGCCGGAGCTTGCCTACTGCTCCGTGGATTATGTGCGCCAGGAGGCCAATTCGGAGTACGGCCGGGAGCTGCCCCACTGGCAGTATCAGGCTTCTTCCAACGCCCGGGCCATTCGAGGCATGGGCGTGAACGGCACCAGCGCCGACGTGGACTTCATGGGCTTCTCCTATCGCCATGTGGCGGCGACGCTCGCCCTGCAGGAGCTGCGGCTCTATCAGACCCTCTCTAACTTCGCCGGTCTCGATTACTACATCATGGGCCGACCCGAGAACAAGGCGGATGCCTCGGCCTACGATCGGGTCAAGAAGGTGTTCGCCTACGCCGCCGCCCATGAGAAGCACCTATATAACGTACAGTCTCTGGCGGATGTCCTGCTGGTCCGGGACGCCTACGTGATCCCCAACCCGGAGGAGCGGGGCTGGATCCGGGCGCTGACGGAGCTGCACATCCCCTTCGACGAGACGCTGCTGGGGGGCCTCGGCAAGATCGAGCTTGGCAGGTACAAGGCCATCGTCCTGCCGGAGAAGCCCCGCCTCAGTCCGGAAGCCGCCCAACGGCTGGATAGGTTTGTGCAAGAGGGCGGCACGGTCCTCTGCATCGGCCAGCCTCCCGCTTTGTCCTGCCTGGGCTTGGCGGAAACGGCGAAGCGAAACGACCGGCTGCTGGGGGCCATGCTCCATATCCGCCGGGAGGAGCAGGCGGCCTTCCCCCATTTTTCGAACAGGCCCTTCGTCATGCTGGGCAAGAGCTATTGGGAAGCGGAATATGCGGAGGATACGCAGAAGTACGGCGTCCTGCTGCCGCCGGAACCCTTCGGCCCGCCGGAACTGTGCTATCCCACGGCCGAGGCCACATCCTTCCCCGCCGCGACCAGCCGCCCCTATGGACAGGGGCAGGTCCTGTACGTTCCCTGGTATCCGGGGACGGCCTACTACCAGAACGGCTTCGACAACTGGCTGCTGTTCATGGAGGACGTGCTGGAGAGCCTGTGCGGTCTGATCTCTCCGGCGGTCTCCCTCAGCCCCATGGTGGAGATCACCCGCGGCCGTGGCGCAGGCTTTGAGACGATCCACTTCGTCAACGGCAGCGGCCACTTCGGGAACAGCTTCTTCGACCCCGCCCTGCTGACGGACCAGACCATTGCAATCCCCTGGACAAAGGATACCGCGGTATGCGAAAATATGGATGAACCGGGGAATCTCGTGTACACGCTGCAAAACGGCGTGCTGACCATCACTGTGCCGCGCCTGGGCGCTCACGCCTGCGTGATAATCACCGAATGAACAATACAGCATATTAAGGAGAAAAAAGATGAAACGCGCGATTTCCCTGATACTGTGTCTCGTGATGCTGCTGTCCACCGCGCTGCTCATGGGCTGCGGCGGCAAAGAGGACGCCTCCGCCGGCGGCGACGGCACCAAGCCCCTGGAAGTGACCTGGTGGATCCCGGCGGGTGAGGATTCCACCTATTACGATTCCTATGAGCAGAACCCCGTCGTGAAATATTTCGAGACCATGGACTTCAACGGGCGCAAGCTAAAGTTCCGTTTCCAGGTCCCCATCTCCGGCGCGGAGCTGGACAACTTCAATACGCTCCTGGCCACCGAGGACTATGCCATGATCATGGACATGAGCCGCTCCACCACCAGCGCCTCCGAGCTCTATGAAGACGACGTGATCTATGATCTCACGCCCTATATCGACCAGTATATGCCCAACTACAAGAAGGCGCTGGAGGCCCACCCTGAAAGCAGGCAGTTCCTGTATTCCAACGTGGACGGGGAGCAGAAGATCCTGGCCATCTCCTCCATCACCAACGAGACGCTGAACAACTTCATGGGCTGGCTCTATCGGCGGGACTGGATCGCCAAGTACGGGGTGAACCCCTCAACCGGCGCCGCCTTCACCTGGTCCAAGGACGAGAACGGCTGGCATGACGACGTAGTGTTCCCCAGCTGGTACAACGAGCAACTGAAGGCCTTTTATCTGACCGTCGATCCCGACTGGGACGGCACCTGCCCCGTATTCATTTCCGACTGGGAATGGATGTTCGACATCTTCACCAAGGCTCAGGCTGACCTGGGCATCACGGACGGATACTGCCTCTCCATCTTCTATAAGGGATACAACGAGGACGGCTCTCTGTTCACGGCCTTTGGCGGCGGCGCGCCTCTGTGGTACCTGACTCCTGACAACAACGCAGGCTTCGGCGGAGATTCTGAATCCATGCGGGCCTATCTCGAATGCCTGAACAACTGGTATACCAAGGGCTGGCTGGACAAGCAGTTTGCCGAGCGGACCACCGATCAGGCCTATTCCATCAACACCTCCGCGTCCCACGCAGGCAAGATCGGCATGTTCGTAGGCCGCCGGGCGGAGACCGGCGACCTGCTGGAGGTGGCCGATATGCCCCTGACGAAGGGCATCATGATCCAGGGCGCCTATCAGCCCATCAACGACGTCTACGGCTCCGACGCCGTCAAGCTCCAGGTCCCCTACAGCATGTATCAGTACAGCCACGTGCGCAACGCCCAGGTCATCACCAAGAAGGTGTCCGAAGAGGACCTGCCGACCCTCCTGACGTTCATGGATTACCTCTTCACCACCGACGGCGGGCTGAAACTGTGCTTCGGCCTGACCAAAGAGGAGGTCCAGGAAGTCAAAGATCCCGTCTACGCCAAGTTCAACCTGGAGTACGGCTACTATGCCGACGGCGTGGATGAGAAGGGCGTCCCCGTCTATGTCCGCAATCCCGCCACCCGGGAGGACAACAACCTGGCCTCCGCCGTGGCCGGCAAGCGCATGTCCATCGGCCTCTATGACTGGGGCTTCGTCCCGGCGCTGAACCAGAGCTACACCCCCGAAGCCGTCCAGTGCATGTTGGCCTGGGATCATTATCAGAACTACGGCTACATCCAGAAGCAGACCAACGACCAGTTTACGGCGGATGAATCCGCGCAGTACAACAAGACCAAGGCCAACATCGACACCTATATGTCCACCCAGATCCCGCAGTTCATCACCGGTAAGCTGAACATCAAGGACGACACGGCCTGGAACGATTACTGCAAGATGATTAAGAAGTACGGCCCCGGCAAGATCACGGACGCCTATCAGCGCATCTGCGATCAGTTCAAATAAGGTCAAACCCATATGGCGGCGTCGAAACGCGACGCCGCTGTTTATTTGCTTATTCATCAAAAACAACCGAGCCCGAAGGCTCGGCTGCGCTTGTTCGATGCTATTATTCTACATCCATTCGGAGGGGTCCGTCCAGTCCCGTTTGCCGAAATACTTGTCAAAGTCGATCTGGGCGATCTGTTCCTTTGTCAGCTTCGCGTGCAGCATCTTGGCCCAGCCGCCCTCGGCTTTGTTGTTGTCCATCGCGTCGGAGGGGCGCAGCAGATTCAGCAGCGGTTCGCCGGCTTCGAAACGCCTGGCGTTCTCCCGGATGATCTCGATGCTGGCCGCCGCCCGGTCCGGGACCTGGGGGGTGGAGTGGGGGGTGATGTACACGTTGGGCATGGTCCACAGGGGTGAATCGGGGGACAGGGGTTGCTCCTCGAACACGTCCAATCCCGCACCGGACAGGGTGCCGTCCTTCAGCGCTTCGATCATGTCCTCCGTACAGACTACGCCGCCCCGGGCCATGTTCACCAGGAACGCGCCCTTCTTGACCTGCTTGAAGGTCTCCTTGTTCAGCATGTGGAAGGTCTGATCGGTGAGCGCGATGGTGAGGACGATGAAATCGGATTCCCGCAGCAGGGGCTCGATGGTATCGCCGCCTTCGATGGTCAGCTGCCGGTCGATGAAATCGTAGCCCTTAACCGGAGCGAGGTTGTAGGAGATGATGTGCATCCCGAAGGCTTTGAGCCGGTCGGCCAGGTGCCTGCCGTTGTTGCCCAGCCCCACGATGCCCACGGTCCTGCCGTACAGGCCCCGCCAGGTCTGCATCCCGTCCACGCCCCACTGGCCCTTTTCCTGGGCGGCCAGGAGCTCCCGGGTGTGATAGCAGCCCTGCAGCATGAAGTAGATGCAATGCTCGGCCAGCACCGGGGCGCTGCGTCCGGCGGCGCCCGTGACGGGGATGCCGCGGGCGAATACCTCCGGCCTCGCGGAGCCGTTCAGGCCGGCGTGGTCGCAGAAGATCCACTTCAGCGTGTTCTCACCCAGCAAAACGGGGTCCACGTCGCCCATCAGGATGGCCACGTCCGCGTCCCGGGCTTCCCGTTCAAGGGCGTCCTTGTCATAGAAGGGAACGTAGACGAACTGGGCCTCCGGGAACACCCGGCGCAGAGCATACATGTTCTTTTTGTTGTACCAAACGGTGGTCACGACCTTGCGGATCTTCGGCATGGGGCGATACTCCTTTCTCCCGTGTCTTCCACGAAATACCATGATCTATTATGGCACGGCTGCCCCCTTTTTGACAGCATCCCCTTTTGCGAACGCGTATACTGCTTTGCGAAAGTCGCTAAAAAAACCGCGTTTTCCGGATCGGCTGGTCTTTTATTTCCGGATAAAAGCAAATCAGCTGACGTAATAACCAAATAGCATATTCGCAAATCACAGAACGCAATGTATAATGAGTGTATCTCAAAGGACAGCGAGGAGGCCAACATGGATATTTCGGAGCGGGTCGACTACTTTCTGGAGCTGATGAGCTGCAGCCAGAACATCGGGTACTGGTGCTTCGACATGGATCGGAAGCTCCTTCGGTCCACCAGCCCCTATCAGGATGAGAAGACCTTCGTGCGGCTGGTGTTCGGCGACGAAACCACGTTCGCCAAGGTCAAAGCCCTGGGCGAAGCCATGCGCACGCCCGTGATCTCCTATAACGACATCGACCTGTGCTCGGCCTTCGTGTTCGAGTATACCGACGCCGCCCTGTATCGCCTGCATATCCTCGGCCCACTGTATCAAAGCGATATCACCGTGGACAGCATCGAGAAGGAGCTGGACCGCCACTATATGTCCTCCCGCTTCCGCCGCCGGGCCCTCAACATGCTGGCGGGGCAGCCGGTGCTGAGCGCCACGCGCTTTTGGCCCTATGTGCAGATGCTGCACTTTGCGGTCAATGAGGAAAAGATCGGCATCGAAGCTTTCCGGTATACCACCGCCAAGGAAAAGAAACCCCAGAAAAAGAACTCGCTGGTCCCCGACGAATCCTCAAACGAACACTCCAGCGATCATGCCGGCGTCTATCAGACCCAGCAGGAGCTGTTCGGCAAGATCGAGCGGGGGGATCTGAACTACGCCGGCGCATTGAACCACGCCGTCAGCAAGGCGTCCTACGGCGCAAAGAACTTTGGGAATCCAAACGAGAAGGCCTATACCTACGCCATCAAGTTCATCACGCTGTCAGTGGCTGCGGCGATCCGCGGCGGGCTGTCCCCGGTCATCGCCTACTCCGTGGGGGATTACTATGAGACCCAGATCGCCAGCGTCAAGAGCACCGCGGAACGCAAGCACATTCTGGATACCATGTATGCGGACTTCATCAACCGGGTCCACAAGCTGAAGAAGCGGGCGGACATCTCCAAGCCCATCCAGGTGTGCTGCGATTATATCGACATGCACATCTATGATACCATCGAGCTGGAGCAGCTGGGCAAGATGATCGGCTACACCAAGTATTATCTCTCCCGCAAATTCAAGCAGGAGATGGGCATGAGCATCTGGGACTATATCAACGAACGCAAGGTGGAGGAGGCCAAGGTCCTGCTGGCCGATCCCACGCTGACGATCCAGGACGTGAGCGACAAGCTCAATTACTGCTCCCGCAGCTATTTTTCCGAGGTATTCGAGTCTGTCACAGGTATGTGGCCCTCCAACTACCGGGCCATCGAGCTGAAGATGTGAGGCCGTCCCATGATCGAGCAGACCGTTTCAAAGCTGAACAACGGGCCGGAGCAGCGGCGCAAACGCATCTACCGGATCGGGCAGATACTGCTGGGTGCGGCGCTGGTGTTGGGCTATGTGCTGGGGTTCACGCTGCTTTCCGCTTTGTGGGAGAGCGACAGGAGCGCCTTCTGGGCGGGAACGCTGCAGCTGTTGCTGTTGGGGACGCCCATTTTGGCTCTCATCGGCATTCTGGAGGTCATGATCGGCCGCATCGGCGCGGAGTTTGATTACGAACTTTCCGGCGAAAGCTTCGCCGTGTACCGAGTCGCCCACAACCGGCGAAAGCTCTTCTGCCATTTCTCTCTGAAGGATGTGCGCTGGTACAAAAGATACAGCGAACTCACGGACGAGGAGCTCCTGTTGCTCAAAAAGGCCCTGTTCGCCTGCTGCAACAGCGACAGCCCCGCCCTCGCGCTGGCGTATGTGGATGATCTCGTGGTCGGCTGCGTTCGCGGCCCTAGAGCCCTGTTGCTGGAACCGGAGGAACGGCTGGAGGAGGCCTTCAAAAAGGCGCTCCGCCGTAAGGACGTATGATGGACCTGTACGAACAGATCGACAGGAAGCAGATCTGTCTGTATCTCGTGGCCGTTCCGGTGCTGCTGGCGGCGATCGGGGCGGTCGTCGCCCCATGGCTGTGCCGAGCAGGCGTGATCTGGGCCGGTCTCGGGTCCGCTGCCCTGCTGTGCGCCCTGTATGTGTATGGTCAGCGCGTCGCGTTGCCGCTGCTGTTGACCCGACGCCTCTATGCCCGCCTTCTCACGGAGCCTTCCGAAACCATAGAGGGCGTCGTTCTCGGATGGAAAGAGGAAAAGAATACCCTGCGCGGCGTCATGACGCGGATCCTCATCCTGGATACGGGAGAAACGGTCCGGGGAGAACCGGCCCCCAGGGAAGTGAACGTCCCCGCCGTTCTGTTGCCCAAGATCCCGATGGGAGAAACGGTCCGGATCATGGCCCGGGAGGGCGTCGCATTGAGCCTGTACCCCTGCTCATGCTGCCGGGTGCAGCCCCAGGGCGGCTGCTATGCCGTCTCCCCCCTGGTGCTGGGCGGGGTGATCCTGCTGTGTGCGGTGGGCTTGGGCGGCGGCTATGCCCTCTACGAACGGGCGCACCGGACGCCGACGGTAGCCGTGGCTGTGTGCACGCCTGCCTATCGGCAGGAGAGCGAACGGGACATCATCGCCTGGTTCGAGGAGAATGAACTGCCTCGGCTGGCCTTCAGCTACACGAACACCCTGGACAACGAAACAGTCTATCAGTATTTTGCCACCTACGGGGCCCTGGACGCGGAATGTCTCCTGCTGCCCGAGGGCGTGTTTTCCGCTGTGTTCGACGGCGACGTGCCCGCGCTGCCGACGGAAACCATGCCCGATAGCGCTACTCTTCGCTTCGTGTTCAACGCGGACGGAAAGCCCGTGGCCGTGGTCCTGTACGATCCGCAGGACGAGGAGTATTCCGCCCGGTTCCACGCCCTCATCGACTGGGTGGCCGTGCCGCGGGAGGAACGGTATCTGCTGGCCCTGGCTCCCCAGGGAAGGGAAAAAGCGGAGAAGGTCCTGTCCGGCCTGACGAGCCGGCTGCTGTCGTCTTTTTCCGAAGGATAGCGAATCAGTTTACAGGAAAGCAAATCTGTTCATTCCCCGCCGGCCCCAATCAAGATAAGATGAGATCAGCAAAAAGACTGTTTACGGGGGAAAAATGAAAACCTTTACCGAACAAGCGCAAAAGCTTCCGGTCCGCTGCTTCGACGTGGTCGTGGCAGGCGGCGGCACCGCCGGCGTGGTGGCCGCCATCGCCGCCGCCCGTACCGGCGCAAAAACAGTGCTCATCGAGCAGAAAGGGTATGTGGGTGGCACCCTGCTGGAGGGCGGCACCACCATGCACAGCTTCTTTACCCTGGGCAAGTTCTTCAATCGGGAATCCCGGCAGATCGTGAAGGGCATCCCCCAGGAGATCGTGGACCGGCTGGTGGCCGCCGGCGGCTGCTCCGGTCATCTCGTCGATGAGGTGGGTATCGATTACGACGAGCACTGCACCCTGATCGACGTGGAAGTGTACAAGATCGTGGCCGCCGAGATGCTCCAGGAAGCCGGCGTCACCATCTATTTCAACACCCTCGTCGCCGGGGCGGACGTGGAGAACGGCCATGTGAAGGGCGTCATCGTGCAAAGCCGGGTGGAAGGGCGGCTGTATTTTGAAGCCGGCGCCTTCATCGACGCCACGGGCTGGGGCGACCTTTCCGCCTGTGCAGACGCCGAATACACCCTGCCCCAGGAATACTCCGTGGCCAACAGCGTAGGCGTCGCCGGGATCGACGTGGAGAGATACACCCGGTATCTGCAGGAGAACGGCGGCGTTTCCGGCATCACCTACGGGCTTCGGGACGGGAAGGAGGACCAGATACTGCGCGTGGGCGTTCCCTTCCACAAGGTCCTGTCCACCCTCATGGAGCAGCACGCACGGACGAAGGGCGGCAGCAACCCCCATCTGCTGAACCTGGAAACGAACGAAGACAACCATATCCCCCTGGAGGTCCAGAAGGAGATGGCCCGGCTGGCCCTCACCATGGGCTTCACCACCCTCCATGACAACTACTTCATGTACCTGAAGGTCAATTACGTGATGAAGCAGGGCGTCACCAGCCAGGCGGAGATGACCAAGGCCGAAATCGAGCTCAGGCGCCGTCAGCGGGAAAGCCTGGAGCTGCTGAAGAAAAACATCCCCGGCTGCGAACACGCCTTCATTGCCCGCACGTCGCCCACCCTCTGCACCCGCCGCGGCCGCACCATCGTCTGCGATTACGATATCCCCAACAGCGAGATTTTAGACGGCGTCCATCACGAGGACGATATCGCCCTCTTCGGCTTCCACGACTGCGCCCCCAAGATGCACGTGGGCGGCGACGGCAGCTACGGCATCCCCCTTAGGGCCATCCTGGTCAAGGGGATCGACAACCTCTTCGCCGTGGGCATGATGATCTCTTCGGACTACTACGCCTATATGTCTACCCGCAACACGGTCAGCTGCATGGCCCAGGGCCAGGCGGCGGGCACCCTGGCGGCCATGGCCGCCCAACAAAACGTACCGCCGCGTCAAGTCCCCTTCGCTGCCCTGAAAGCGCAGCTTTTAGAGGACGGCGTGTATTTAGGAGCATAAAACGGAGGAAACGCAGGATGGAATCGTTGACAAAGCACTCTTCCCCCAAGAAGCCCATTCGGCTGCAGGAAGGGACCTGGCGGTATGATCTCAGGCGGAACTGGCAGATCTATTTGCTGTTCATTCCCGTGGCGATCTACTTCATCACCTTCCACTATGCGCCCATGTTCGGCCTCGCCATGGCCTTCGAGCGCTTCAAGCCCACCAAAGGCATCTTTGGAAGCCAGTGGATCTGGTTCGACAACTTCAAGGACCTGTTCGTGGGCGATACGTTCCTGCTGGTGCTTCGGAACACCACGGCCATGGCGCTGCTCAACCTTACGGTTGGCTTCGCCGCGCCGGTCATCCTCGCCATGCTCCTTTCAGAGGTCCGCATCCGCCGCTTCTCCCGGACGGTGCAGGTCATCTCCTATATGCCCTACTTCGTTTCCGCCGTGGTGGTCACCACCCTGGCCAGCGAATTTTTGTCAAGCACCGGCGCGCTGACCATGGTGCTCAGCTGGTTCGGCTTCGATCGGCAGAACTGGCTGGCCAATCCCCATATCCCCGTGTTCTGGCTCATCAACACCTTCATCGAGATCTGGCAGGGGGCCGGGTGGGGGTCCATCATCTACTTTGCCGCCATCTCCAACGTCAACGGAGATCTCCATGAGGCGGCGGCCATCGACGGCGCCAACCGCTGGCAGCGCATGTGGCGGGTCACCTTCCCCAGCATCCTGCCCCTCATCATCGTCATGTTCATCATGCGTATCGGTCTCGTGTTCCGCCAGGGCTTCGACAAAGTGCTGCTGCTCTACATGCCCGCCACCTACGAGGTTTCCGACTGCCTGTACACTTACACCTACCGCATGGCCTTCGGTCAGACGGTCAACTACGGTTTGTCCACCGCTTCGGGCCTGTTCCAGTCCGTCATCGGCACAACGCTTCTGTTGGTCTCCAACAAGCTCAGCAAGAAGTTCACCGGCAGCTCCATGATCTAAGGGGGAAACGACAATGACGCACGCTGAAAAAGCCGCGCTCCGCAAGCGCAAGAATTTGAAGTCCGGTATGATCGAAAGCTCCTCGCCGGTGAGCATTTTAGTGGATGTGCTGATCTGCCTGTTCCTGCTCCTCGTCGCCATCTGCGCCATCGTGCCCCTGTGGCACACCCTCATGAGCTCCATATCCAACGGACAGACCCTGTTTCGGACGGAAGGTCTGGTGATCCTGCCCGTGGGCAATGCCACCCTGGGCGGCTATAAGCTGGCCCTCAGGGACAGCAGCATCCTGCGGGCCTACGGCAATACCCTCATCTATGTAACAGGCAGCACCGCCTTTGGGTTTGTGCTGAACGTGCTGGGCGGGTATGTGCTGAGCCGGAAGGTCAAGGGGCGCTCCCTTCTCATGACCATGGTGGCCATCACCATGCTGTTCACCGGCGGCACCATCCCGCTATACATGGTGGTGCGGAGGCTCGGCATGGTGGGCACCCGCTGGGCGCTGATCCTGCCCCACTGCACCAACGGCGCCTTCATGGTCATGATGATCAAGGCCTTCGACTCCGTGCCCGAATCCACGGTGGAGGCCGCCCGCATGGACGGCGCCGGCCACCTTCGGGTCATGTTTCAGATCATGCTGCCCCAGTGCTTCAGCTTCTGTCTGGTGACCATGGTGAACACGGCCATCATCGCCTGGAACGCCTGGTTCTCCGCCTCCATCTATGTGCCCACGGACAAGACCCGGTGGCCGCTGCAGCTCTGGATCCGGGACCTGGTGGCCAGCAATCAGGACTTCCTCAACTGGACCAACCCGGACTACACCCGTTACCTCATCCAATACTGCGTCATCATCCTGGCGACGCTCCCGATCCTGCTGATGTTCCCCCTGTTCATCAAGCGGCTGGAGAAGGGCATGGCCCGGGGCGGCGTGAAGGAATAATACTTGAAAAGGAGATTTTGATATGAAAATCGGTTTGATCGGTCTCGGCATCATGGGCAAGCCCATGGCCAAGAACATGCTGAAAAAGGGCTACACGGATCTGCTGGTGAACGACCATAACCAGGCTCCCGTGGCGGAGCTGGTGGCCTGCGGCGCGAAGGCGGCCACCAACGAGGAGATCGGCAGGACCTGTGACGTGGTCATGACCATGCTGCCCAACTCCCCCCATGTGAAGTCGGTCATGCTGGGGGAGAACGGCATCGCGTCCTATATGCGTCCCGGCCAGGTGTTCATCGACATGAGCTCCATCAACCCCATCGCCAGCCAGGAGATCGCGGCGGAGCTGCAGAAGGTGGGCGTGGAGATGCTGGACGCCCCCGTGTCCGGCGGTGATCCCAAGGCCATCGACGGGACGCTGTCCTTCATGGTGGGCGGCAAGCAGGAGGTCTTCGACGCCTATAAGCCCCTGCTCTCCGCCATGGGCGCTTCCGTGGTCCGCTGCGGCGAGGTGGGCGCGGGCAACACCACGAAGCTGGCCAACCAAATCATCGTGGCCTGCAACATCCAGGCCCTGGCGGAGGCCCTGACCCTGGCGCAGAAGGCGGGGGTGGACCCCCAGCTGGTGTTCGAGGCCATCCGGGGCGGCCTTGCCGGGTCCACGGTCATGAACGCCAAGGCCCCCATGATGATCGCGGGCAACGACAAGCCGGGCTTCAAGATCGACCTGCACATCAAGGACCTGAACAACGCTCTCGACTGTGCCCATTCCGTGGGTGCGCCCGTGCCCATGACGGCCCAGGTCCAGGAGGTCCTTCAGTGGATGCACAACCGTGAGGGCGGTCAGAAGGACCACAGCGCCATCGCCCAGTATTACGAATACCTGGCCGGCATCCTGATCGGTCGATAACCACGGACCAACGGCGGGGCCTCAGACCCCGCCTTTTTTCGCATTATGAGATACCTGAAACAATTTGCCGTCATCCTGGCCTTCACCCTCCTGGGCGAATCGCTCCACGCCCTCGTGCCCCTGCCTATACCGGCGGCGGTCTACGGCCTCATCCTGCTGTTCCTGGCGCTTTTTTCCAAGCTCGTCAAACCCGAACAGATCCGGGAGACCTCCGGCTTTTTGGTGGGGCTGCTGCCGCTGTTCTTCGTGGGGCCTCTGGTGGGCCTGGCGGACAGCTTCGACCTTATCAAGGGCGACCTTGTGCCCATCCTCGTCATCATCGCCCTGGGGCTTCTTATCACCTTCGGCGTGTCCGGCGCGGTGGTCCAGGGGCTTCTGAAGCGGAGGCAAAGATGAACCTGACCGATTTCTTTTCCTCTTTGACCTACCTTCCTGTGATGCTGACGGTGGGATGCTATCTACTGGCCGTCTATGTTCAGAAGAAGACGGGCTGGGGCTTTTTGAGCCCCATCATCCTGGCGGCAGCGGCTGTGTTCCTGGTGCTGAAGCTTATCCGTATGCCCGTCGCCGCGTATACCCGGGAAAACCGGTTCCTCGCCTATCTGCTGACCCCGGCCACCATCTGCCTGGGCCTGTCCCTCTATGAGCAGCTGCAGAAGCTGAAGAAAGAGCTGCCGATCCTCCTTGCCGGCATCCTGGCGGGCACCGTTTCCAGCCTCCTGGTGACGGTCCTTTTGTGCCGCCTCTTTCAGCTGAACGGGGCCCTGTCCGTATCCCTGCTCCCCAAAAGCGTGACCACAGCCATCGGCAGCGTCCTCAGCGAGGAGAACGGAGGCAGCGCTTCCGTGACCACGGCGGCCATCATCCTCACGGGAAACGTGGGATATCTGCTGGGACCGGTCCTGTGTCGCCTGTTCCGCCTGTCCGACCCCTTAGCCAGAGGCGCGGCCTACGGTACGGCGGCCCATGTGATCGGCACCTCCCGGGCATTGGCGGAGGACCCCTTAGCCGGAGCGACGTCCAGCCTTTCCTTGACCGTGGCGGGCCTCGTCACGGCCATCGTCTTCCCCTTGGTGCTGCGTCTCATCGGGTAAAAAACAAAAAGCAAAGCGCCCGTCGGCTTTCACCGGCGAGCGCTTTTTTGTCTTTACTTTTCCATCAGTTTTCGTATTCGTAAGTCCGGCGGGCGATCCCCAGCTCCTCGTTCGTGGGGATGACCAGCACCTTCACTTTAGAATCGGCGGCGCTGATGCAGCCGTCTGCCGGGGGATTCAGGTTCTTTTCCCCGTCCAGAATGACGCCGATGGCCTTCAGCTTTTCGCAGATGCGGCGGCGGATGAGGGCGGAATGTTCCCCGATGCCCGCGGTGAACACCAGGTAGTCCAGACGGCCCAGGTCGATATAGAACGCGCCGATATAGTGGAGGATGCCGGTGACGAACACGTTCACCGCCAGCTGAGCCCGCTCGTTTCCGGCTTCGGCGGCCTCCAGCACGTACCGAAGGTCGTTGCTGACGCCGGAGATGCCTAAAAGGCCGCCCTTCTTCTGCAGGCCCGCCAAGATCTCCTGGTCGGACAAGCCCTGATCCCGCAGGAAATAGCTGATCTCCGTGTCGATGTCGCCCACCCGGTTGGCGTGGATGAGCCCCGATTCCAGGCTCATGCCGAAGCTGGTGTCCACGCTCCTGCCGTTTTCGATGGCGCAGATGGAACAGCTGCCCCCTAGATGGCAGGAGATGGCGGCGTACTCCTTCCCCTTGCCGTTGAGCACGTCCGCGATATAGCCGTGGGAAGCCCCGTGGTAGCCCAGCCGCTGGACACCGTATCGTTCATACCATTCGTAGGGCACGCCGAAGATCTTCCGTTCCAGGGGGATATCCCGGTGAAATGCGGTCTCGAACACGCCGATGAACCGGGCGTCGGCCAGTATGCTCTGCATGACCCGGACCGCATCCAGATATGCCCGGTTATGGAGCGGCGCCAGACTGATCCAGTCCTCCATGCCCTGCATCACCTCAGGCGTCAGCTCGTGGACGCCGAAGTAGCCCTTGGACAGGGTGGTCTTGAAGCCCACCCGCTCTATTTCGGTGACAGAGCCGAGCGCTCCCATCCCCTCGTCCGTCAGGCAGGCGAGGAACTTGCGGATGCCCACCTCATAGGTGGGGATATCCTGATGATCGAG
Organism: Christensenellales bacterium; assembly: GCA_045224495.1. Taxonomy (GTDB): domain Bacteria; phylum Bacillota; class Clostridia; order Christensenellales; family CAG-138; genus RUG472. Next base: position 23,179 of record JBGVAK010000071.1, on the reverse strand, counting down.
GTCCGTCCCAGCCCCTGTATCCTCGTTGCTGTAGCGGAACAGGGCGTCGTCCCGGGAGCCTACCCGCTCCACGGCACCCCGGGCCAAAACCTTGCCCCGGGGCATGTCGTACACCTTGAATTTCAGGGAGGTGCTTCCCACGTTGCAGGCCAATACGATCATCGCTTCACATCCCCAGCAGCTCGATGAGGGCCTGGGCCTCCTTGTCGCCCCCGGCCACCGGCGTCCAATCCACCTGCACGGCCTGGTAGCCCTGGCGAATGAGGGCGTTGGCAAAGGATTTGGGCCCCACGTTCACCACCACCAGCTCCGACTGAAAGAGTTCCAAAATCTTGCTGCAATCCATTTATCCGATCTCCTTCTTCAAGCGAATGATCTTGGCCGCCAGTTGGGCGGCTTTATAGTTGGTGGAGCACACCAGCACGCCGGTCTCCATGAGCTTGCGGCGCTGGTCGTCGATGTTCTGGAAATCCGCCGTGGTCCCCAGCACGGAGGCCACGAAGGCGATTCGGCCGCCCCGCTGCCGGGCCAGCTTCTGGGCCCGACGAACGTCGTCCAGCACATAGCCTGCGGGGTCGGGGTGGCCCGGCGGGGTGAGGATGAAGTCCAGCAGGATGACCGCCACCTCCGGGTCGGCGGCCTCCCTGAGAATGGCGGGCTTGCGTACCCCGGCGTCGATGGCCGGGTGGGGACGCCCCTGGGTGAACTCCTCCTCGCCGTAGTCGATGCAGGTGTTTTCGATGCTCTTGTTCAGATCGGGGAGCTGCAGGGGGGAGGCGTTGGGATTGTTGGCGTAGATGGGGCCGATGACGGCTTCCATGGCGTGGACCGCCTCGTCCATATAGGTGCCGCCGGAGAAAGCGCCCCGGACGTACTTCTGTTCGGGGGCCATGCCCTTGACGGCCTCGGCGGCCATGGCGTCCAGCTGCGCCTCCGTCTCAAACTCGGCGGACTTCCCGATGAGCTCCAGGGCCTTCTGGCCGCAGTCGTCCAGATTTTCCGCCCAGATGGCGCCGGTGGCTTCGATCCGCGCCCGCTCGCAGCCCATGAACAGGACCACCCGGGGCTTTTTGCACCGGCTGATCCGATCCAGAACCTTTTGTAGCACGGATTCCGCCGGCTTGCGGGAGATGAGGATGATGTATTTGGTTTCAGGGTCCGCCTCCAGGGCGTCGATGCCGCAGAGCATCATGAGCCCGCCCACCGGCTCCTTCAAATCGTTGCCGCCGGTGCCGATGGTCTGGCTGACGCCGCTGCCCGCCTCGTGCAGAATGGCGGCCACGTGCTGGATGCCCGTGCCTGAAGCGCCTACGATGCCGAAGGGTCCCCGGGCGTTAATGCTGGAGAGGACCAGGGCGGCGCCGTTGATGTTGGCCACACCGCAGTCCGGCCCCATGCAAAGAAGCCCCTTCTCCCGGGCCAGCTCTTTCATCTGCCGCTCGTCTTCCAAAGGCACGTTGTTGCTGAACACGCAGCAGTGGAGCCCGGCGTTCAGGGCCTTTTTGACCTCCTCCAGGGCATATTCCCCGGGGACGGCGATGGAGCACAGATTGGCCTTGGGGTGGGCCGCCACGGCCTCCGCCACGGTGGCATAGCTTTCCTCCGCCTCCACGGCGTTGTTCTGCTTCATGACCCGGCGCATCTCCTCCACAGCGGCTTCGAAGGCCTCCTGGGAATCCGCCTCGGCCACGATCACGTAATCGGCGTCGCTGCAGGAGAGCAGTTCCTCGTTCACCAGGCCCACGTCCTTCAATATCAGTTTCGCCGGCCCCGTGGCCATGCCCACCAGGGCCCGCTGAATGCCGGGTTGCTCGTTCAAAACGGTGGTGGCGAACAGGGATTCCAAAGAATCGATATAGTGTCCTTTTTCAATGATCCAGTACATGGCTGTCTCCTTTTATTTCACCAGTTTGCTCACGGCGATCAGCGCCTTTTTGAAGCACTCGAAGGGCAGTTCCGCCGCCCCGGCCCCTGCCTGGCCGCCTGTCTTCAACCCTGAGCCGCCGTGGCTGATGGGCAGCACGTTGAGACCTACCACCTTGCGGGCGTCCACGCACACCGGGGAGCCCCGATACCCGTCCCAGGGGACCGGGTCGAAGCTGTGCTCGCCCAGGGAGACCCGGCGGGCTTTCTCCGTACGTTCCTTGGCCTCGGCGAAGGTGGAGCCGGTCATGCGCAGGTAGGACGGCCCGGCGATGGCGCTCATGCCGCCCAGACCGTAGACCTCTGTGACGCAGCTGTCGCCCATGTAGCCCAGCATGTCCTTCACCGTGTAGGTGGGGTTCAAAAACGTGCCCAGAATCAGCGGCGCGGGCGCTGTGTACCAAGCGTTGCCGGTGGCGGCGATCTGGATGCCGAACTCCACGCCGTTGCCGCCCATGCCCACCATGACGGTGGAAAGGGGCACCTGCTTGGCCGTGGCCATGATGCCTTCCACGCCCGCCATCAGGGGCTGGAGGAAGAAGCGGTCGTTCTTCGCCAGGGCCGCGATGTTCTCCTTGATGCGAGGATGGTCCACCTCCAGCATCCAGGGAATGAGCTGCAGGGCCAGTGCCATGGAGGAGGCAGGCTGCCGGTTGTGATTTTCGTCGCCCATACCGGCGGTCTTGGCCAGGATGGCGACAAGATCGATGCCCCCGGAAGCGCGGACCGCTTCGCCCAGGATGGGGCCGAAGTCGTCCCGAAGCCACCGCAGGTTTTCCTCCACGTCCGGCCCGTAGAGGCCCCAACGCAGCACGCGGGGGGACGGACCGGGATGGATGGTGCAAAAGCCGGTGCCGCCGTAGGTGGCGTCCTCCACCACGAACACGGGCATGCTGTAGGAGGTGGCCATGGAGGCGGCGTTGGAGCAGTTGTGGTTCTGGGCGGGCTCGATGACGATCTCCCCCCTGAGCGCCATCTGCCAGGCTTCGTCTATATCCTTGGCCAATCCCTCATGGACCGCCGCGCCGCAGGCCGCCGTCTTCAAGGGGATGGGCAGTTTATCCAAAGCGATGGGCGGGCCGGGGATCAGCACCATGTTCTTCGTCAAGCCCGGCACCACCCGTCCCGCAGGCAACACATCCTTCCAAATGGGCTTAGCCTTGGTGAAGATATCCAGCACCTTCTGATTCGCCGCGTCGATCCGTTCCGGTATGGTCATAGTTTCTCCCCACTTTCCTCATTGTTTCTGCTTCCATTATACGGGAACACAAATTCTTTCCGAGAAGCGCATTTGCGTTTTCGTCCGCCCATTCGCTTTGCTTGTTCCGATCCCTTTTACCCCCGTTCCAGCGGCAGAAGGTCCGCGCCGTGATCCTCGGTCTTATTGCCCTAGCCCTGGCGACTCCGGGTGTGGGCACCCAAGAGAGGTTTCTTGGGTGCCCAGGGATAATTGGCCCATACCTTACTGTGCGTTCATTACGATCGGAGTTACGTTTTCCGTAATATGTTGATTCAATGCAGCCACGGCCTTCGCTTTTTTCTGTGCTGACAGATGGGTGTATATGCCCATGGTCACGGAAGCATCGGCATGCCCCAGCATGTCCTGAGCAGACTTTACATCCACACCAGCGTCGTAGAGCATCATACGTATGCCGCAGTTGGTGAGCGGTGAATCTGTCTACCACGACGAGTTTAGGCCTGCTTCGACTGGCGTCTCTGCCGCCTGCCTGGATGTTCAGAAAATGGAGATAAGAATTCCAGGACGTGTTCCAGGCAGTTTCCGTCATTCTCTGCCCGTCCGCCGAAGGACATACATAGAGAGAACCTTTTTTCTTTGCATCGCGAAGGATTGGGACCAACATATCCGGCAAAGGCACTAACCGATTTCCCGCCTCTGTCTTTGGGCATTTGATCTCAGATCGGTTCCCATTGAATAGACAAATTTGATGAAAACATAGCTAATCGTTATTTACAATTGATAACCCTTGAAAAATATACCTTAACGGGTATAATCCTAAACAGCATCGTTTAAAATATACCCGATATGGTATAAAATAAAGAAAGCAGGTTGACAATGTACCCGATAAGGTATAAAATTGGCCTATGAAAAATATCGGGACATTTATCAAAGAGAATAGAAAAGCAGCGGGACTCACCCAGGAGGAGTTTGCCATCCGGGCGGGGCTTGGGCTGCGCTTCGTCCGAGATCTGGAACAGGGCAAGGAAACGGTGCGCATGGACAAGGTCAATCAGGCGCTGGCCATGTTCGGCATGAAGGCCGTGCCGGGGAAGGCGGATGACGAATGAGTGCATTTCGAAAAGCCTCCGTGTATGTGCGGGATACCTTCGCCGGCATCCTGATGGAAACAGACAATGGCTATGCGTTTGCCTACGATGCGAATTACTTGGCGTCGCCGGACGCCGCGCCGGTCTCCCTGACGCTTCCCCTCCAAAAAGCTCCCTTTGAATCAAAGACACTGTTCTCCTTCTTCGATGGGCTGATCCCGGAGGGATGGCTCCTGCACATCGTGAGCAAAAACTGGAAGATAGATCAGAAGGATCGCTTTGGACTGCTTCTGGTCGCCTGCAGGGATTGCATCGGTGCGGTGCGGATCGAGGAGGATGCCCAATGAAGTGTCTGTGCTGCGGAAAACCGATCCTACCGGAGGAGAGCAACCAGGGCTGGCATGCGCGCTGCATCCGAAAGTTTTTTGGGACGGATGTGCTGCCCGAGCTGGACCTGAGGGAAGAAGCGCTGCAGGCATATGTGACGGAGACGGTGTTCAAGGGCCTCACTGTGCCGGGCGTGCAGCGGAAGATGTCGCTGCATTTGGATCAGCAGGATACGCCGCGGCTCACGCTGGTGAACTATCCCACGGGGTATATCCTGAAGCCGCAAACGCCGGAATTCCGCAATATGCCGGAGGCGGAGGACCTGGCCATGCGGATCGCGGAGCGGGCGGGCGTCAAGACCGTCCCCCATGGCCTGCTGCAGATGAACGGGCAGTTTGCCTATATCACCAAGCGAATCGATCGGAAGATCACCGGAAAACAACGCCTTCGCGTGCAGAAGTATGCCATGGAGGATTTCTGTCAGCTGGATGGCAGATTGACAGAGGACAAGTATCGCGGCTCCTACGAGCGCTGCGCTAAAATCATTACGCGATATTCCGTGCGAACGGGTCTGGACCTGTCGGAGCTGTTTATGCGGCTGGTGATCTCATTCGTCACCGGCAATTCGGACATGCACCTGAAGAACTTTTCGCTGATCGAGACCGCGCCTGGCAGCGGGACCTATGCGCTTTCAGCGGCATATGACCTACTTCCGGTCAATCTCCTTTTGCCGGAGGATCAGGAGGAGTTTGCGTTGACGATGAATGGAAAGAAAACCCATCTTCGCCTCAACGACTTCCTGCATTTTGCGGAACAATGCGGCATTGCCAGAGCAGCGGCGGAGAAGATCATCAAAAAGGTGCTTGCCGCCGAGGAAGACTATTTCAAGCTGTGCGACAATTCCTATTTGCCGCAAGATATGAAAGACGCGCTGAAAAAGCTGATCTGCTCGCGTTGCACGCGGCTGAAATAAAGCGTAATTGCACATATTAATTTGTTATATGTGATGCAATTTCTGTTTGCATCTGGAAAGGACTGTAAACATGGCGTATTCGGTACCGAATCTGATTAAAGAGTATTATATTGCTTATTTCGATATTCTAGGATATAAAGAGTTTTTCCGGCAACATCCTGATAAAGTTCCGGAACTGTTGAACTCGATTCACAATGCGATCCAAAGGACCAAGGAGCATATCAGTATCCTACGACAGTCACCGTTGCTGGGAGAGTTTGCTCAAATAGATATTAGGGAAAGATTATTTTCGGACAACATATTACTCTGCATGGAAACCAGTGATGATAGGTTGGAACCGGTTAGATCGCTCGCTTTTATCAAGGCGGTTTCCGATATCCAACGTGGCTTTGTGCTGGATTATGGTTTATTTGTTAGGGGAGGAATTGTCAAAGGACAATTGTCCTTCAATGATGACTATGTCTTTGGCCAAGGAGTAATAGATGCGGTTTCAATGGAAGGAACAGCACAATATCCTCGTATTCTTATTAGCAAAGATATAGTCAACGAGCTTAATAATACGAGATTCTGTTCTCACAAAGCGTATGAGCACGCTTTGAAAATCGTAGAAAAAATGAAGAATGGAGAAAATGTTTCAGAGGAAGATGCTAAGCAATGTGCTGTTGCGAACAACAATTGCTTTCTTGATCAATTATTTCAATATCTGAACAAAGATATTATGGTATCGTGGGATGATAACTGTTGGGTTGTAAACTATCTGTATATCATTGATTTGTCCAGTATTATAGCTCCTGATGTTATTGAACAGTTCAGTAAAGCAGTGCTCACAGCTTCTCCCAAGGATGCTGAAATGTTTATGCCTAAAGCAAATATCCAGGATCAGCAAAAGCAAACACAGGAGTTGTTTTTGCAAGCGCATAAAAGAATAGTGCAAAATAAGTTAAAAGAATTTGGGAACTATGTTGATATTGCATTGGAGAATATCAAAGAGGCAGAAACACGAGAAAAGATCCTAAAGAAATATATTTGGGTGATGGCTTATCACAATCGTGTTTGCAGATCAGTTCAAAAAATGGATTACTTTATTTCGACAATATGTAACTGTGATACACGTTTCTTGAAAACGACAATCGAAGTTGTAGAGGATGAACCCAAAGCATTGGCAGACTGAATCGAACAAATCACATTTATTGATAACGATTTAACCCCTTTAGACTTATAGGCTAAAGGGGTTAAATGCTGTGTATAACCGTTATCCGTTATTCCACGTAAACCACTTCCCGGATGACGATCTCTTCCGCCCGGTTGCGGATGCTGTTCGTGCGACGGAGCCACTCCATTTGGTCTGTGGCTTTTAGCTGTTCGGTGATGCCCTCTGCGGCTGCCATTTGAACGACTGTGACTTCGAGTTGTTCCCTGGCCGTGTGGTCGATTTCTAGTAAGTGTTCCGTCAGTTTGCCGGAGAGGACCAGGGCGGTGAAAGTGCCGTCGTGCTTTTGCTCCAGGTAGCGCTTGCGCATCCGGCCATACTTGCCGATGCTGCCTTCTGGCTGCTCGTCAAGTTCAAGGTTTGGGAATAGGAGTCCGTCTTTCTCCGTGTATGTCAGTTCCATGGATATTGCCTCCTTTTTATATAGCTACTCTGTGTGATGTGTTCTCCCGAGGGACCGAAAAATGCGTTCCCAGCAGGATGGGCAGGTGCTGTCTTATGTGAACGATCAAATCCGTCGCCGCTACCACTCAAGAAGCCCGAGAAATCGGGCTTTTTTCGTATTTAGCGATCGGGAAAAACGGCTCGAATTTGCACTCATTTCGGGTTTTGACAACATTTTGACAACAAATTGACAACACGGCTGATCTTCACCCTGTCTTTTTTCTTCAGAATTTGCACAAAAAACGAGCAGCCGGAGAAAGATTTTTCCAGCTGCTTGAGACCTTTTGAGTCTATATTTTATATTGTTCATTATTTATCTTGTGAGGTGGTTCTATGAACCTGCGGAGTCTGGAATACTTTCTGGTGGTCACGGAGGAGATGAACTTCACCCGGGCGGCGGAGCGTCTGTTCATCACCCAGCAAGCCCTCAGCAGCCACATCCAGCGGCTGGAAGCGGAATACGACGCGGAGCTCTTTCACCGCAAGCCCGTCCTGTCCCTGACGCAAAAGGGGGAGGAACTGCGGTACTGGGCCCAGCAGATCCTGTCCGCCGAAAAGGCCCTCCGGGCCAACCTCCACGACATCAGCATCAATTGCCGGGGCCGCATCCGCATTGGCATCGCCCGGCTTAGGGCCAACGCTATGATGCCCGACATCATGGAGCGATATCGGAAGGCCTACCCCAACGTGACCATCGAGCTGGTGGACGGCAGTACGGACGTGCTACAGGGACTGCTGCTGGAGAACAAGGTGGACATGTACGTGGGCGTCAACGTGGAGACCGGCATGAACGAGGTCCAGGTGCCTCTGGTGGAGGAGGAGATCTGGGGCTGCTCCTCCCAAAGCTTTTTCCGGGCGCAGTTCTCCGAGGAATCGGAGATGCAGCACTTCCTAAACAACGAGCGAGACATCCGCACCCTCCACGGCCTGCCCCTGCTGGTCACCCAGCCCTCCAATCGCATCCGCCGCCAACTGGACAAATACTATCTGGACGGCAGCGTCCGCCCCTACATCTATTTTGAATCCAACTCCCAGCTCCTTCTCTACGAGCTGGCCCGGCGGAACATGGGCCTCGCGGTCATCTCGCCCATCGCCCTCTTCGACCGGCAGCAGGAGCTGGACGGCATGATCTCCTTCCCTATCTGCCATTCCCTCCAAAAGAACGCCATGTCCCTTGTCTATCGGCGGGACGATCCCATGCCCCAGTTCGCCCGGGATTTCATCGCCGTGACAGAGGAGGTCGCCCGCCTCTACGTGAAGTCCCTGAAGCTTCTCACCGCCAACGTCACCCAGTATTCCCGTCAATTCGACTGAGTCAAGGAGAAACATCGCATCATAGAAACCAAGCCCCTGCCCGTCCTCACCGAAGACCGTCCCTGCACCCGAAATTGCCCCCGCCACGGCAACTGTGTGGCGTGCGTCAAGCACCACCGCGCCAAGGGCGTCCCCGGCTGCTGCTGAAACCGTGCCATGGACGATATGGTCAACCGCAACATCGAGATCCCCGAATGGGACGAATACGAGCAGTCCATCCTGCGCAGGGTCGCCGACGAGGTGAAGATCGGCATCCGCGGCGGCACCGTCGACATGACTGTTTTCAAGAGCTTTGATTAAGGAGAATTCTGGAATGAACATCATAAAAAAAGAGAACGGCAACGTGCTAGAGATCGCTCTGCAGGGCAGACTCGACACCATGACCGCGCCTCAGCTTGAGCAGGAGCTCAAGAGCTGCCTCAGCGGCGTGAAGGAACTGACGCTGGATTTTGATGCGCTGGAGTACATCTCCTCCGCCGGCCTGCGGGTGCTGCTGTCGGCGCAGAAGCAGATGAACAAGCAGGGGAGCATGAAGCTGGTCCATGTAAACGAGGTTGTCATGGAAATCTTCGAGGTCACAGGCTTCCTGGACATCCTGACCATCGAGTAAAAAGTGCACTAAGATAGGAAATCACCCATTGGTAACAACTGGGCCTCCATACCAAAGAACGACCCCCCAAGGTTTTGGGAGGTCGTTTTAATACAAGAATGGATTCGAACGGGTACCAAAGAGTCATGCCTTCCATCAGCCTGTCGAACGCTTCCCTCGCTCGACGTGTCCTTCTATGATCTGTTGTTGAGCGCGTATAGCAGCAGACCGATGCCCATCCAGGCCGCGAAGGTGATCAACGACTTGGTCCCCACAAAAGCCGGGTTGCCCGGAATGAGCAGAAGCAGGAACACTATAGCCGCTACGATGACGGCGAACCAGCCCATCTTCAGCCCGCCCGGGATGCTGTAGGGACGCGGCAGGTCTGGCTGCGCATAGCGAAGCTTGACCAGACACATGGCCGTGATCAACCAGGAAAGCACGAACGCAGCCGTGGAAAAGCAGGTCAGCGTATCGATCAGGCCGTCGCCCAGCAAAGGCCCCAAAAGGGACAGTCCCAGGCAGATGTATAATCCGTTGACGGGGATGCCGTTCTCATCCTGCTTGGCAAGCGCGGACGGCACCAGCTTTTTCCGCCCCATGGCCATGAGCAGGTTTGCGGACGCTGTGAAGAAGCCGTTCCACGTGGTGACCAGTCCGGCGATGGCACCCACGACCAGGACCCCGTACAGCAGCCTGCCCGTGGTACCGGGATACACTTCGCGCATCATGACCGCCGCTGCCGGTTTCTCCAGGGTGACAAAGGTCTGCCACGGCATCGCCATGCCGAAACAGAACAGCAAGAGAGCATAGAACAGGCAGGAGCACAGGCCCGACAAGACGACGGTCTTCCCGACGGACTTCACGCTCCCGGAGGCGTTTTCGATGCCCTGGGGTATGGTTTCGAATCCAGCCAGAAAGAACGGCGCGGAAGCGATCACCGCCAGCATACCGCCGAAGAAGGACCCGTGCATCGAGGTGTCAGAAACGTTTTTGTACGACGGCTCCAGGTTGTGGAGGCTGCCGGCGCACACGGAGGCTACGGCGCCGATCAGCGCGGTCGCAATCAAAAAGAAGCACAGGACCTTCTGGACCTTGGCGGCCATGGCAAGCCCCTTCCGGTTCAGCAGAAACAGCACCACGGAAAAGACCGTGCCGATGATGATGGTCGCCGGATAGATCCCGGACCCCGCCAGGGTGTACAGCGGCTCCCCCGAAACGAGCCCCGGGATGAGATACCCCAGCATGGTGGTGATCTGGATGGCTTCCCAGGGAATGATGGCGACGAACGCGCCGAAAGCCGCCCAGCCCGAAAACAGGGCTAACAGCCGGCCGAACGCCTGCAGGGCAAAGACCATGCCGCCGCCTGCCTCCGGATACATGGGGACCAGCTCGCAGTAGGCCAGGGAAACGGGGATCATCATCACCAGGGCCAAGATGAACCCCAGCGCTGCCGGTAAAGGCCCGCCGGAATTCACCATCCAGGAGTTGATGGAGACCGCCCAACCCACGCCGACGATCGCTCCAAAGCCGATACAGAAGAAATCGACTACGCTGACACCTTTGCTGTTATGCGTCGGATTGCTTTTCATGATCTTTCCCTCAAACGATGCTATTTCAGCCTGCAAAAACCACGCCCCGCGCGCAAGGCGCGGGCAATCTTGCCTGTGCTCTATCCTAATGCCGTCAGCAGCGATCGACGAAGAAGCGGAACAGCTCCGTAGCGTCCTGTCCAAAGATCGGATTCGGATGATCCCCGCGCATGCGCTCCGGGTGAAACTGGACGCCCCAGATGGGCTGCCGTATATGTTCGATCGCTTCGATGATGCCATCGACCGATCGTGCCGTCACCCGCATGTCCGGGCCGGGGGAAACAGCGCAATCCCTATGATAGCTGTTGGTGATGAATCGCTCACCGAAAAGGCGTCCCACCAGGGAATCCGGCTCCGCAACGACTTCATGGGAGACGCCCAGATTGTGCTCCACAGGATGCCTGCGGGGGAAATCCAGATCGTTCTTTCCGCCGGTGGCGGCGTTGATGACCTGCATGCCCCGGCAGATGCCCAGGATCGGTTTGCCGCGCTGGGCGAATGCCCTAAAGAGCGCCATCTCCGTTTCATCCCGCACGGCGTTGCATCCATAGCGAAGAAACAGGATCGTGTCCATTTTGTCGTTGGCGAGGTGATCGAAGGTTTCGCCGTAGTATGCCGGGTGGACGCTTTCCCCGCCCGTAAGCAGGAGACCGTCCGCCATATCGGCATAGTCTTCCGGGATCTTCTCGGTGCTGACGATGACAGGGATGCCGCCGCCCGCAGCGACGGCATCCCCATAGGCTTGATCGAGTTTGTAATAATACCTGCTTTTGCTCGCATCGAACGTACATGTACTGGTGATCAAAACAGTTTTTTTCATCTCGATAATCCCCTTATGCGTTCAGTTTGAGCCGGTATGCAGCCACAGGGTTCAGTTGAGGTAGGGAGAATCCCAGATCTTGAGCGTTTGCCCAAGGCCCATGGCCTTTGCGTTCTGAAGCAGATCGAAGGACCAGCCCACATCCCAGACGGGCATGCCTCCGGCAATGAAGCAGATCCGATCGTCCTCCGACTCACGGCCAGGTATCGTACCATTGATCACGTCGCCAAGTCCTTTCGCTTCCGTGACCGGAGGAAGCTTCCCTTCGTACATCATCCTATAGATCTGGACACCGATGCCGTTGACGAACCGCTGATCCTCCGGCAGCAGCAGGTGCTCCTCGAAGTACTCCTCGTGCATCTTAGGATTGTCCCAGAAGATCTTCGCGGACTGGAAATAGGGTTCATCGATGGTGAAACGGCCGGAGAACAGGGCCAGGGAACCGGGCTTGAGCCATTCTCCGTCCAGCTTGAGAGGCACCACCGACGAGGTGGCCGCGTTCACGATATCGCCTGCACGGACGGCCTCCTCCAGGGAATCCGCAGCCCGCGCTTTGAGACCGTATTTCTCCGTGACCTCCCGGGCGAAGGCCTCCCCCTTTTCCTTGACGATATCGAAGATGACGACCTCCTTCAGGTTTTTCGCCTCAACCACAATGGCATCGAAGCAGGCTTTGCTCACGGGGCCGGCGCCGATGCAGGTGCACACCGCCGCGTCCTTCCTGGCCAGGTAGCGCGTCCCCACGCCAGGCACGCAGCCCGTCCGCACGGAGCTGATCAGGTTGGCTGACATGAGGGCGATGGGTTCACAGGTGTCCGGGTCGTTGAGCATCACCATCAGGATGGAGCGGGGCAGGCCGCGCTGGGGGTTGATGATATTGGAACCGTACCACTTGACGCCGCATACGTTGAACCGGCCGCCCAGGTACGCCGGCATGGCCATGAAGCGACGGTCCGGTCCCTCCAGCGGCATGTTGGGGAATTCGCTCTCCTTCGGGAACTTGATCATGATGCCGTGGGAATTGTGCTTGTCCCCGCCCATCACATAATCGCCCTTGCTGAGAAGGCCGAATATCTCCTCTTCCACGTCGATGCAGCGGGCATAATCAAGGACGCCCGCCTGGATCATCTCCTGCTCGTTCAAATACAAGAATTCCGTACATTTACCCATCTTTTTTCCCTTTCTGCAGTGAAAAGCTGCTTGTATTATTTCGTGAGGTCCTGTCCAAAACCGCTTTCGACAGGGAAAGGATCAATTCAGTTTCAGATCTTCCATCACCTTGTGACAGGCGACGAAATGCCCTTGGCTCACTTCGACCAATTCCGGTTCGACAGTTTGGCATTTTTCCGTACAATAGGGGCACCTGTTGGCAAACCGGCAAACCGGTTTGGGGTCGATCGGCGACGTGATCTCGCCCTTGATGGGGATCCGAGTCCCCCTGTCGTGCAGCCGCGGGATCGGGATGGCGGAAAGCAACGCCTGCGTATACGGATGCAAGGGCTTTTCAAACAGCGCCTCGGTAGGCGCTTTTTCGATCAACCGTCCCAGATACATGACGGCGATGTCGTCAGAGAAGTGGTTTACAACGGACAGATCGTGCGTGATGAATATGTATGTGAGCCCGTATTCCTTTTGCACCTCCTTCATCAGGTTCAGGATCTGTGCCTGGATGGAAACGTCCAACGCGGACACCGGCTCGTCGCAGACGATGAATTTGGGCCGGACCGACAGGGCCCGGGCGATACCGATACGCTGGCGGCGACCGCCGTCCAACTCGTGAGGATAGGCGTTCAGGAGGCGGCGAGCCAGGCCGACGGTGTCCATCAGCTCCAGGACCCGTTCGAAGCGTTCATCCTTATTCCTGTGGAGCTTGGAGAGGATCAACGGTTCCTCGATGGCTTCGCTGACCGTCATGCGCGGATCAAGGGAGGAGAACGGGTCTTGGAAGATCAGCTGCATCTCTTTGCGCATGAGCCGCATCTCGTTTGCAGAGATCTTGGTGATGTCCCTGCCCTCGAAGATCACCTCTCCGCTGGTGGGCTCCACCAGGCGAAGGATCGCCCGGCCTGTGGTGGTTTTGCCGCAGCCGGATTCTCCCACCACACCCAACGTCTTGCCCCGCTCCAGCGCAAAACTCACGTCATCCACAGCATGCAGGATACCTCTGGGCGTCTTGAAATATTTTTTGAGGTTTTTGACCTCCAGCAAAATGTCGCTCATGGAGCCACCTCCTTGCTGTGAAGTTGGTTTTCCGTGGTGTTCTGATATAGCCAGCAACGAGTATAATGGGTATCGTTGATCCAAACCTTAGGCGGCTCCTGCTGGGAGCAGCAATCCATGCAATAGTCGCAGCGCGGATGGAAGGGGCAGCCGGTGGGCAGGTTCGTGGGATCCGGCATCAGGCCGCGAATGGGCTTGAGCTCGCTCTTTCTGTCGGATACGTCGGGCAGGGAGTTGAACAGACCTTCGGTATAGGGATGACGCTTGTGATCGAACACGTCTTCCAGAGTGCCGCTCTCCACGATCTTGCCGGCGTACATGACGGCGACAGAATCGCAGACCTCGGCCACGATGCCGAAATCATGGGTGATCATCAGCATGCCCGTGCTGAACTGTTTGCGGAGGTTCCGCATCAACTCCAACACCTGGGCCTGGATCGTCACGTCCAACGCGGTGGTCGGTTCGTCCGCCAGCAGGAGCTTCGGCTTGCAGGCAAGGGCCATGGCGATGACCACGCGCTGTTTCATGCCGCCGCTGAACTGGTGCGGATATTCATTGGCCCGCTCCCCCGGGATACCGACCGTTTCCAACATGGCGCGGGCGCGCTCCATGGCTTCCCCCTTGCCGATATGTTCATGGACGATGATCGCCTCCGCGATCTGCTTGCCCACCGTCATGACAGGATTCAGTGCTGTCATGGGGTCCTGGAAGATCATGGCGACCTGATTGCCGCGGATGTCCTCCAGATGCTTTTCGCTTTGTTTGAGGATATCGACGCCGTTGAGCAGCACTTCACCGGAGCGGACCTTGCCTGCGGGTTTGGGGACCATGCCCAGAACGGAAAGAGCCGTCGTCGTCTTTCCTGCGCCGGTCTCTCCGACCAGCCCCAGGGTCTTTCCTTCTTCGATCTCCAGGTCGACTCCGTTGACGGCGTATGTGACTTCGCCGTCGCTGTGAAATTCGATCCGCAGATCCTTGATTTGCAGCAGTTTCGTTTCCATATCCGCCCTCCTCACTTCTTCATCTTCGGGTCAAATGCGTCCCGAAGGCCGTCGCCAAGGAGGTTCAGAGAGAATATGCTGAAGAACAACGCAAGGCCCGGCGCAAGGACCAGGTTGGCATGATCGCGCATCTGTGCCCGGCCTGCCGCCAGCATGTTGCCCCATTCCGGAGCCGGGGGCTTGATGCCCAGGCCCAGGAAGCTCAGAGCGGAGATGGCCAAAACGCTGCTGGCGAACACCAAGGCGATCTGCACGATGATGGGGCCCATGCAGTTGATCAGGATGTGCCGGGTGATGATCCGGGGGCTTTTTGCGCCGATAGCCCTGGCCGATTCGATGTATTCCTCCGTGCGGACCGTCAGCACGGAGGAGCGGACCACACGCGCAAATCTTGGCAATCGTGAAACGGCGATCGCTATGATCATGTTCAACGCGCTGCTGCCGAAAGCGGACACGATGGCCATGGCGAGGAGCACGCCCGGCAGACACATCATGATGTCCATGATCCGCATGATGAGTTCATCGATGAATTTGCCGAAATACCCGGCGATGGCGCCCAACGTCCCGCCGCCCAGCAGCGCCATGAAGGTGGCGGCAAAGCCGATCCACAGGGACGTCCGGGACCCATGGATGACCCGGGCGAATACGTCCCGGCCGGCTTCATCCGTTCCGAACCAGTGCTCGGCGCTGGGGCCCTGCAGTCGGCTCCTGATATTCATCTTCAGGGCAACGTTCTGATAATCCGCGATCTGATCCGCGAAGATGGCAAGCAGCAGGATGATGGTGAAGATGATGAGCCCCAGAACGGCCAGCCGGTTGTGCATAAAGCGGCTCAGCACCTCCTGCATGGGCGTTTTCTTCTTATATTGCTTCAAGATTTCCCTGCGGGAAACATGTGTTTTCTTTTCTGTCTCCATGCTCTTACCCCTTCTTCTTATACTGAGATTTGATGCGCGGGTCCACAAAGGCGAAGATGAGGTCCACCAGCAGGTTGCAGACGCCCACCGACAGCGCCATGACGACCAAGGAGCCGATGACGACGGGGGTGTCCTTCTGGCTGATGCCGTTGGTCATCAGAATGCCCAGGCCCGGGAAGGAGAAGACCGTCTCCGTGATGACGGAGCCGCCCATCTGGGTGCCGATGTTCATACCGATAACGGTGATGATCGGGAGCCTTGCGTTTCCCAGGGCGTGCTTGTAGATCGCGCTCATATTCGAAACACCCTTGGCCCGCGCGGTGCGCACATAGTCTGCATTCAGACAGTCGAGCATCGCCGAGCGTGTGGTGCGCATATTCGAAGCCATGAAGTTGAGCGCCAGGGTAATGGCCGGCATCAACAATCCCTTGAAACTCATATCGCTTGCAGATGGCAGCCACCTGAGCTTCACGGAGAACAGCAACATCAACATCAGCCCGATCCAGAACGTCGGCATGGCGACGCCGATCATGGCAAAGGCAGAGGAGATGTTGGATAATGCAGAATTCGGTTTTACGGCGGATTGGATGCCTATGGGGATGGCGACGATGACGCACAGGGCCACCGAAAACAAGTTGAGAATCAATGTGTTGGGGAAGCGTTTGGCCAGCTGATTGACCACCGGCTCATGGGACATATAGGACGTTCCGAAATCGAGCCGGACGAGTTTCCCTATGGTGGTGAGATACTGGGTGATGAACGGTTCGTTCAGTCCCAGCTCCTCCCTCACCTGCTCGGCGCCCTCCACCGTGAAGTCGTTACCGAGAATGACCACCGCAGGGTCCGTCGGCGAGAAATAGAATATGAGCTGAACGATCAAAACGACGCCCAATACGATGGGGATCAAAGCGAGGAGCCTACGTGCAATATATCGTAACATACTAATCTCCTTGCGTATAACCTCAGGGGTACTCATCGAATGAGCGCCCCTGAGGTTGCGGTTTCAACTATTCCTGAACAAAGACGCCGCTATGTGTCTTATGATCAATAATGCAGGCCCCAGAAGTTACGGGGGCTCTCTGGGCTCATGACCACGCCCTGCAGATCGGCCCTTGCAAGACCCAGAGAGTTCTGGATGAACAGGGGGCACCAGGGGGCTTCCTCGGCCAGGATCTTGACGGCTTCCTCATAGAGGGCGGTGCGCTCCGCTTCGTCATAGATGGAGCCGGCCTTCTGCAGGAGCACATCCAGTTCGTCGTTGTGGTAGAAAGTCAGGTTGGAGGCACCGATGGCGCTCTCGGTGAACAGACGGGGCAGCACCAGATCGGCGTCAGGGCTGGCACCCCAGGTGTTGATCAGCATGGGCACCTGGTGATCCGCCACCATGCCGGCGCGGGTACTGGCGTCATACAGGTCGACGTTGGCGGTGATGCCCACCTCAGCGAGGAACATGGCCACGATCTCAGCAACGTTCTTGTTCTTCTCGTTGAAAGCCAGCAGGCTGGTGGTGAAGCCGTCGGCATAGCCGGCCTCTGCCAGCAGGGCGCGGGCCTTGTCGGGATCATAGGTGTAGTTGCCGGGGTTGTCCAAATGGCCGATGGTGGTGGGCGGGACTACGCAGTAAGCGGTGACGCCAATGCCTTCGGCAGCGGCCAGCAGCAGATCGTCACGGTCGATGGCATAGCACAGAGCCTGGCGGACCCGGACATCATCGAAGGGCGCCCGAGTGGTGTCCACCGCGATATGGAAGGTGTTGATGCCGGCCTTCTCGTACACCTTGAGCTCGGGATTCTCCTTGCAACGGGCATAGTCGGCGGTGCCGAAGGAGAAGTTCAGATCAGCTTCGCCCGTCTCGATCTGGATGGTGCGGCTGGTGGATTCGGGCACATACTTGAAGGTCAGGCTGTTGTTCTGGGGAATGGCGATGCTGCCGCCATAGTACTCGTTCTTCACGACCTTGGTGTACTCGCCGATGGAACGCTCAGCCACCTTGTAGGGGCCGGAGCAGATGGGGTTGCTCCAGTCGTTGTCGGCCAGGGCCTTCTCTACGTAGGCCTGGGGCAGGATGGAGGTGCCCACGTGCTTGAGGGTGTGCTTGATGGAGGGAACGGGAGCCTGGGTCTTGATGGCGATGGTCTCGTCATCGATCTTCTCAAAGCCGTCGACCATCTTCAGCGTGGTGGCGAAGGTGGCGCTGCCCTTGGCCCGGTTGAGGCAGAACACCACATCGTCCACGGTGATCTCGCTGCCGTCGGAATACTTCCAGCCGGTGTAGATCTTCACATCGATCTCGTTGTCGGAGACGGCGTACAGGTCCTTGGCAAGACATGCTACGGGATCCATGGAGCCGTCGTCGCTGTCGATGTACAGACGGGTGTAGATCATACGAATGATGTTCTGGGTGGGAACGCCGGTGCCGCCGAGAGGATCGAAGGATGTAAGATCTTCCGGCATGACGATGATGAGGTCTTCCTTCGGCGCGGCCATGGCGGTCGGTGCCAGGAGGCATAGGAGCATAAGAACGACGAGGAACATACTTGCTGATCTTTTCATCTTGACTCTCCTTTTTCGTTTGTGATAGTATTCTGTACTCTTCGGAAAATGTATTAAATGGTACATTTCCTCAGAAGATTACATATAAATTGTACTATTTTGTATTTTTATTGTCAAGGCGGATTTCATTATTATGCAAAAAAGTTCGATAAAAACTCATAAAAATATGAGGTTTACTGAAAATCGCATGGAATTCCATTCTTTTTCTTGAAAAGCGACATAAGACAGCGTATACTAATTATGTTGTGGTCATCTTTTGAGGGAGGAGGGCGATCCTTTTGGAACTGTTGCGCTTGGTCAGGGAGCACTATCGCCACATGACGAAAGCTGAGCAAAAGGTTGCAGATGCTTTCTTAAATAAGTTTGACAGCTTTGCTTTTTCCACGCTGGACATGGTATCTCGGGAGATCGGGGTCAGTACGACCACCATCATCCGGTTCTGCCGCACGCTCGGCTATGAGGGGTACAAGGAGTTTCAGTATGCGATCCGGCAGGAGCTCAAGCCCCTCGCCAAACTGCCGGACAAGCTTCTGAGCATCTCGGACGACAATGCGGACAGCGATCTTCTGGAGCGCACCGTGCAGCGGGCCGTTCATAATATCTACCGGACGTTCAACGAAGTGCCTCAGGAAGCTTTGACCCGCGCGGTCGATCTGCTTTCCAACAAAAAGAGATTGTTCATCTTCGGCATGCGCGAATCCACTTCCCTATGTCACTATGCCTATTCCCGGCTCATCACGGTGCGAGACAATGTGTTCCATCTGGGCGCCGGAGACCGGGGTATGGTAGAATCTCTCCTCAGCCTGAACGAGGACGACGCGTGTCTGGTATTCGTGTTTCGCCGGTATACCGATCTGACCGTCCGCGCTTTGCCGATCCTGAAAAAACAGGGGGCTAACATCATCCTGGTCACCTCCTATCCGTACGATGCCCTCGCCCCATACGCGGACGCGCTGATCCCCTGCTATCTGGATATCGGCGGCATCAAAAACTCCTACATCGCGCCTGCCTGCCTGGTAGATTACTTCTGCATCGCCACCAGCGCCGGCGCCCAGACCAACATGTTCGAACGGATGAATCAAATCGAGGACGTCCTCAAATCGACCGGTATGATCTGATTTTGTTCTGTACGAAAACACGCCCCGTCGAAACAGGATCGTCCGATGCCGCCTCCGGTATCGCCGATCCTTTTGTTTCCTGCCGGCGCGGGGCTTCGGTCATGTCCGAACGATACGAAAAACGGCGCAAGGTTCGACCTGACTGGATCAGGAAATCTTTACTATTCCGTAGGGTTCTATTATAATCAGTAGAGATATGGGGGTGTTGCATATGATTTCCAATTCGGGTCTGACCGCAAAACCGCAGGAACGGAAGGACGGCTTCCGCATGCTGCTGATCAAAAACGCGGTCCTGTACGATCCCGCTTACCGGGGAAAGAAGGACGTGCTGATCGCTTTTGACCGGATCCTCGCTGTGGAGGATTCCATCGCGCCGTCGGCATACGACGCGGAAGTGATCGACGCGTCCGACATGATCCTCGTTCCGGGGCTCATCGATCAGCACGTTCATGTGATCGGCGGTGGCGGCGAAGAGGGGCCCAAATCCCGCGTGCCTGAGCTCGTCTTCTCCGATATCGTAAAAGCCGGGGTCACGACGCTCGTCGGTGTGCTCGGGACCGATGGAGTGACGCGGGACGTCGAAACGCTGCTCGCGAAAACGAAAGCTCTGAACGAGGAGGGCGTAACGGCCCGGTGTCTCACCAGTGCCTACAACTACCCTCCCGTCACGCTGACCGGCTCGGTCATGCGCGATATCGTGTTCCTGTCGGAGGTCCTGGGGTGCAAACTGGCGATCTCGGACCACCGGGCAAGCCATCCTTCCCGGGACGAGATCATCCGCCTCGTATCCGAGGTCCGCATGGCCGGCCTGATCGGCGGCAAACCGGGCGTGCTGCACATCCACGTGGGAGCGGACCCCGCCGGCATCGAGCCTCTGATGGACATCGTCCAAACGACGGATATCCCGGTCTTTCATTTCCGCCCGACCCACATGGCGCGCCATATCGAGCAGGCTGTCCCATTCAACAAAATGGGCGGCTACGCCGACTTCACGGCCCACGATTCCCTATCGCCGCTGCTGTACGCATACCGCGATCGGCTGGATCTGAGCCTCGTCACGATCAGCTCCGATTCGAACGGGTCCATGCCGAAGTGGGACGCCGCTCACCAGCATGTGATCGGCATGGGCGTCGGCAGGATGACCTCCCTGCTCAAAACGCTCCGGGGCCTCGTCAAAGAGGGATTCGCACTGGAGCAGGCGCTCCCGTTCCTCACGGAAAACGTGGCGAAGGGACTTCTGATGTATCCGAGAAAAGGGGCGGTCCGTGTGGGGAGCGATGCGGATCTGCTGCTTCTTCGGGAGGACCTGACGCCGGACGCCGTGATCGCGAACGGACAGAAGCTCATGCAGGGCGGCAAAGTCCTACAAGTCGGGTATTACGAAGAACGGGATGAGAGAAACATATGAACTACCGCGTGATCGACAAGGAGACCTATTATAGGAAAGGGACGTTCCGCCGCTTTTCGGAGGACTGCAAGTGCTCCCTGTCCATGACGGCCCGGGTGGACGTGACGGAGCTCGTCGCCCACTCTAAGGCAAGGGGGCGGAAGTTCTATTTGGACTTTCTCTATATCCTCTGCCGAGCCCTGAATTCTCGGGAGGATTACCGGATGGACTACCGCTGGCAGACCGGCGAGCTGATCTGCTACGACGTGATCCACCCCGTCCAGTACGTCTTCCACGAGGACACGGAGACCTTTACCCAGGTCTATTCCCGGTACGACCCCGACTACGAGACCTTCTACGCCGCCGCTCTCCGGGATCTGGAGGCGGGCAAGGGGACCCGGGATTTCGGGCTGGACGACGCGAACCACCCCAACTGGTTCGACGCCTCCTACATCCCCTGGGTCTCCTACGACGCGCTGCACCTGGAACTGCCGGACGGGTATCTGTATCTTGCGCCCATCGTCAACTGGGGCAAGTACCGGGACGAGGGCGGCCGGCTCATGATGCCCGTGACCGTCCGCATGAACCACGCCATCGCCGACGGGTTCCTGGTGGCCAACGTGTTCCGCCTGCTGCAGCGGGAGATGGAGCTGTTCGTAAAGGAGTGAATATGTACTATCACGCGTCGCCCACGGGCGGCATAAAGCGGCTGGAGCCCCGGGTGTCCAACCACGGGGTCCCGCTCATCTACTTCTCCCGGAAGCGGGAGAACGTTTTGGTGTACCTCAGCAACGCCGTGGAGAAGTACTGCCGGGAGACAGGCTTTGTCTACGACGCCCGATGGCAGAAGTGGGGGCCCTACGGCTTCGACAAAAACGGCGTCCAGCGGCTGGAGGAGTACTACCCCAACGCTCTCGAAAAGACGTACCGGGGCGTGTCCGGCTATATCTACCGGGCGGACCGCATCAAGGAAGCCGACTTTGAACTGCACATCCCGGACGCGGCGGTGAGCCGCACGCCCGTGGACGTGGACGGGGTGGAGTTCGTACCGGACGCCTACGAGGCCATCCTGCAGGCGGAGCAGGCGGGACTGCTGACCGTCCTGCGGTATGAGGACATGCCCGAGCGGATGCAGGCCTGGAACCGGAAAACCATCCGGGAGGAATACGCAGCCGCCGGGGACCATCCCGAGTACCGATACTTTCTGAAGGGCAATTTCCCGGACATCCTGCAGGATTGACCACAACACAGCAAAATGACCGCTGCTTTTTTGGCAGCGGCCCTCCTTTTGTCCGCGGACATTCCTACTGCCGCTGGACGATGCTGCCGTCGATGGCGTTGACGGTCAGATGGCTGTGGATGGCGTGGGAAGCGTTTCTGCCAAGGTCTCCGGGCCTTGCCGACATATATTATTTCAAATCACGAAAAAAGCCGGAAAAACCCACTGTTCCCGCCCCCATGTTCCTTGACACGAGGCGCGGGATATGGTATAAATACGTGTGTTTTTCAACGCCGCCCCTTGCGACTGACGGAAGAATGCGGAGCACCGCAGAGGAACAGGGAGCGTATATGTTGCCGACCGTCTGGGCATTGTTGAACCCGCTGGATTCAATATGCCCATATTTCTTTTTGGGGAGGTGCACCACCATGAAAAAAGTTGCCATCGTCATGGGCAGCGACAGCGATCTGCCCGTGGTCCAGAAGGCCGTGGACGTATTCAAGGCCTTCGGCATCCCCTTCGAGGCCCATGTGTTCTCGGCCCATCGGACCCCCGACGAGGCCCGGGATTTCGCCCGGAACGCCCGGGCGCAGGGCTTCGGCGTCATCATCGCCGCGGCGGGCATGGCCGCCCACCTGGCCGGCGCCATTGCAGCCAACACCACCTTGCCCGTCATCGGCATCCCCTGCAAGGGCGGAGCTCTGGACGGCCTGGACGCCCTCCTCTCCACGGTCCAGATGCCCAGCGGCATCCCGGTGGCTACGGTGGCCCTGAACGGGGGTGCCAACGCCGCCCTGCTGGCCCTGGAGATGCTGGCCATCGAGGACGGGGCCCTGGCCCAGAAGCTGGACGAAAAGCGCCGGGCCGACGCCCAAAACGTGCTGAAAAAGAACGCGGCGATCATGGCCGCGCTGCAATAACTATACTTATTTTGTAAAGGAGATCACCATGGAACCTAAACTCGTGTACACTGGCAAGACCAAGAACGTCTACGCCCTCGAAAACGGCAACTACCTTCTGAAGTTCAAGGACGACTGCACCGGCAAGGACGGCGTGTTCGATCCCGGCGAAAACAGCATCGGCCTGACCATCGAAGGCGTGGGCGACGTGAACCTCAGGATGTCCATCTACTTCTTCGAGAAGATCAACGCCGCCGGCATCAAGACCCACTACGTGTCCGCAGATCTTAAAAACACCACTATGGAGGTCCTGCCCGCCAAGGTCTTCGGCAAAGGCTTGGAGGTCATTTGCCGCCACAAGGCCGTGGGCAGTTTCTACCGCCGCTA
>JBGVAK010000070.1:0-6951 GCA_045224495.1 Christensenellales bacterium | reverse complement strand
GCCCCTCTCCGTCAACGAGAGCGCCAAGTGCCCCTACTGCGACACCGTCATCACCTTCCGCGACCACGACTGGACCATCTACGCCGTCAAGGGCATCGCCCAACGGACCGTAAATCCATAACCGAAACACTATTATAGAAAAGGAGAATAGAAACTATGGGTCTTATTCAAGCAATCGGCGCTACGCTGACCACGGTCCTGGCCGACCAGTGGCGGGAGTACTTCTACTGCGAGTCCCTTCCCGAGAACGTGCTCATGCGCAAGGGCGTCAAGCGCACCAACGGCAAGAGCAGCAACACCAGGGGCAGCGACAACATCATCTCCAACGGGTCCATCATCGCCGTCAACGACGGTCAGTGCATGATGATCGTGGACCAGGGCGGCATCGTGGAGTTCACGGCCCAGCCCGGCGAGTTCGTATGGGATAAGTCCACCGAGCCCTCTATCTTCTACGGCAACCTGGGCGAGAACCTGAAGAAGACCTGGGAGGTCCTGAAGAAGCGGTTCACTCTGGGCGGCGACACCGGCAAGGACCAGCGGATCTACTATTTCAACATCAAAGAGATCATCGGCAACAAGTACGGTACCGCCAATCCCGTGGGCTTCCGCGTATATTACCCCAACATCAACCTGGACACCGAGATCGGCATCCGCTGCTTCGGCGAGTACTCCTACAAGCTCACCGACCCCATGCTGTTCTATAAGAACGTGCCCGCCAACGTTTCCGGCGACTATACCCGGGACCGCATCGACAGCCAGCTCAAGAGCGAGTTCTTGACCGCCCTGCAGCCTGCCTTCGCCAAGATCTCCGACATGGGCATCCGCTACTCCGCTCTGCCCGGCCACACCATGGAGCTGGCCGAGTCCATGAACGCGGTGCTGAGTCCCAAGTGGGCGGAGCTCCGCGGCATCTCCATCGTATCCGTGGGCGTCAGCTCCGTCAACGCCAACCCCGAGGACGAGGAGCGGATCAAGAAGCTCCAAAACGCCGCCGCCAGCACCTACGGTACCATGGTGGTGGGCGAGGCGCTCCAGGGCGCAGCCACCAACGAGAACGGCGCCATGATGGGCTTCATGGGCATGAACATGGCCGGGAACATGGCGAACAATGTCACCGGCGGCCAGGGTGGCTTTGCCGGCATGCACATGTACCAGCCCCCCGCCCAGCCCGCGGCCCCCGCGGCGGCGGCTCCTGCCGGCTGGACCTGCCCCAAGTGCGGCAAGACCGGCAACACCGGCAAGTTCTGCGCCGAGTGCGGCGAGAAGAAGCCTGAGGAAGCCAAGGGCTGGACCTGCCCCAAGTGCGGCACTGTGAACAAGGGCAAGTTCTGCCAGGAGTGCGGTGAGAAGAAGCCCGCCGACGCGCCTCTCTATAAGTGCGACAAGTGCGGCTGGGAGCCCGCCGACCCCGCCAACCCGCCCAAGTTCTGCCCGGAGTGCGGCGACCCCTTCACGGACGACGACATCGTGAAGTAATAGGTGTTTTATTGAAAGCCTGCGTTCTTTTTCTTGTAAGAAAAAGAACCAAAAAGAACTTTGATTGGGATAATGGCTTTCGTTCCGGTTCCCGATCATCCCAAATAAGTTTCTCTTTTTGCGCCGCTTTTTCTCTTTGTATAAAGAGAAAAAGCGGCATAATAAACTATGCCGCTGATCGAACAACTGTCGCTCCAAGACGCCTGCTTGGTGGCCCTGTGCGGTGCGGGGGGAAAGACCTCCCTGCTCTACGCCCTGGGCCGGGAATGGGCCGAAAAAAAGGAGAAGGTGGCCTTGACCACCTCCACCCATATCCAATCAGAACTGCCGGACGGCTGCCTCCTCTGGGACCGTCCCGACGAGGGTGCGCTCCTTGCCCTCTGGCAGGCGGGAGCCATCCCCGTGGCCGGTCGGCCAGCCGGCAAAAAGCTCCAAGGGCCCAGCGACGACATGTGGACCATCCTCCGCAGGGTCGCGGACCGGATCATGGTGGAGGCCGACGGCGCTGCCTGTCATCCGGTGAAGTACCCCGCCGTGTGGGAGCCGGTGATCCCCCAGTACACGGACCGAGTGCTGGTACTAGCGGGCCTTTCGGCCTTGAACAAGCCCCTTCGGGAGGTTTGCCACCGGGCAGATCTGGCCCTAAAAAAGAGGATTTTACCCGACGGCCCTCTGACCGAAGCCGGCTTCGCCGCTCTGCTCCTGCGGGGCTACGGCCGCTATGACCCCCTGTATGTCCTCAATCAGGCCGACGACGGGGCCGCCTGCGCCCGGGCCAAATCCATCGCCACCATACTAAAACAGGATGGCTACCAATCCACCATCCTGTCCCTGAAAAATCTTAGTTTGAACCTATACTAATACCCGGCTGACTTTTCTTTTTCGCGCACCTTTTTCTTTTCTTCCGAAAAGAAAAAGGTGCGAAAACAACTTTCAAATATTCACCTTATCAAACATAAAGCTCTGCGCCGAATACAAACTGTGACGGCCGCTGCAGGCGAAGCTGACCGCACACACCAGGGCGAAGAAGGGCAGCCCCGCGCCGCCGAACAGCTCCATGCTGAGGAGGATGCTGGCGATGGGGCAGTTCACCACGCCGCAGAAAAGGCCCACCATGCACAAGCCCGCCCCGAAGGACGGGGACAGACCCACCAGCGGCCCCAAGAGGCACCCCATGGTGGAGCCCACGAAGAAGGCGGGGACGATCTCGCCGCCCTTCATGCCGCAGCCCAGGGTGATGGCCGTCAGGAGGAGCTTCACAAACCCGTCATAGGGCAGCGCCTCCTCCCCCTCGATGGAGGCGACGATCACGTCCGCCCCGGCGCCGTTGTACCGCCGCGTGCCCAAAAGGAGGGTGATCCCCACCACCAGGGCCGCCCCCACCGCCACCCTGAGGTACCGGTTGGGGAAGAAGCGGCTGAAAAGCTTGTGGGAGGTGTGCATGACCGTGCAGAAGAGGATGCTGACCAGGGCACAGATCAGCCCCAGCGCCAGGGCTGGCAGCAGGCTTTCCAGGCTCACAGCCGGGACCCCCTGGAGCACGTACGCTTCCCCCTCAGCCCCCAAAAGATTCGCGATGTAGGCGGCGGTCAGGGAGGAGACCATGCAGGGCAGCACCGCCGTGGAGGAAATGACGCCCACGCTGGCCACCTCGATGGAGAAAACCGCTGCGGTGAGGGGCGTGCCGAACACGGCGGAGAACACGGCGCTCATGCCGCACATGGTCACCAGCCTCGTCTCCCCCTTGGTGAGCTTCAAGAGCCGGCTGATGGCGGTGCCCAAGCCCCCGCCGATCTGCAGCGCCGCCCCCTCCCGGCCCGCGGACCCGCCGCACAGGTGGGTGAGGAAGGTGCCGGAAAAGATCAGCGCCGCCAGCCGCGCCGGAACCGTCTCGCTCTCCAGTGTGGCCCGCAGCACCGCGTTGGTGCCCGGGTCCTTCTCCATCTTCAACAGCGCGTAGAGGCAGGACGTCATGAGCCCCGCCACGGGCAGCAGATACAGGAGCCAGGGATAGGCGGTCCTGAGCCGGGTAGCCAGGGCGATCGCGTGATAGAACCCGGTGCCCACGGCGCCGCAAACCAGGCCCACCAGCAGGGCCAGCAGCACGAATTTGCACAGGGTTTTGATGTATCGCAGCGCAGCTTTCATATGGTCAGTGTACGCCCTTTTTCGCATGCCGTCAACAAAAGAACGTTGCTTTTTGCGCCCCGAGGCCGTATACTTTACCTATCGACATACGGGAGGAACGAACATGAAGCGATCCGAGATCAACCGGGCCCTGCAGGAGATGGAAGCCATGTGCGTCCGGGAGCACTGCTATCTGCCCCCCTTCTGCGCTTTCACGCCGGAGGAATGGCAGACGAAGGGCCACGAGTACGACGAGGTCCGGGACTGCAAGCTGGGCTGGGACATCACGGACTACGGCAAGGACGACTTCGACAAGTTAGGCCTGAGCCTGATCACCATCCGCAACGGCAATCGAGCCATGGCGGACAAGTACCCCATGGTCTACGCGGAGAAGCTCCTCTACCTGAAGGAGGGCCAATACTCCCCTAACCACTTCCACTGGTTCAAGACCGAGGACATCATCCACCGGGGCGGCGGCGTATGCCTCATTCGGGTCTACAACTCCCTGCCGGACGAGAGCATCGACTACGAGAACCCCGTGACGCTCAGCTGCGACGGCCGTAGGTTCACCGTTCCCGCGGGCACCCTCATCCGCCTGACGCCGGGGGAGAGCATCCACGTGCACCAGGGCCTCTACCACGACTTCCAGGTGGAGCCGGGCACCGGGCCCGTCCTGCTGGGCGAGGTCAGCCAAACCAACGACGACGAGCACGACAACCGCTTCGAGCCGCCCATGGGCCGCTTTCCCGCCATCGAGGAGGACGAACCGCCCTATCGACTGCTGTGCGGGGAGTATCCGCCGGCAAAATGACGCCGGAGGGAACGCCACGCGACACATATAAAACAGGACCTGGCATTTGCCAGGCCCTGCTGTTTTTGGGGTCTCTGCTTCTACGCTTCGGGTGCGCTCAGCGCCGCCTCGGGGATGACGATGGGATCGACGCTGTCGAACCGGGAGAGGGTCACGTCCAGGATGGCGGAGGACACGTCCACCTTGAGCTCCAGGCCCTCCATGTCGGCCCCGCTCATGCTCTCAGCCATAGCGGCGGCCATAAGGTCTCCCATGGCTGCAGTCATATCCACGATGTACCGGACGGGCAGGCCGGTCTCCTCATCGATCATGAAGGTCACCAGGATGTCGCCCAGGTTCGCCAGAGCTTCCTCCGGCACGTCCATGCCTACGGCCTCGCTCATCTCGCCCGCCGCGCCGGTGCTGTTCAGGATCTGCTGCAGCTGCTGTCCGTTCACCTTGCCGGTATAGACCGTGGCCGGTTTGCCGTTCACCTCCGCCGTGCCCGTCTTCTGAGCCTGGATATTCTGGCCTGTCAGCAGGTCCATGACCTCGTCGGGGGACTGAGGCAGCTGGTTCCCCTCCGGGTTGACGGTCCTATGCCAGGTGGCGCCGTTGTCCGCGGAGGTATAGAGGATCACGTCCTCCCCCTCCCTGGTCACGTACACCAAGGCGTTGACGTTCTGACCCATGGCGGAAATGTCCATGCCCATGTACGCCATGGGAGGCTCCTTGACACAGTCCATCTGGCAGTCCGCGTGGATGCTCAAGGGGATACTCTGGGCACTGTCGCCCATGGAGAGGGACATCTCCATGGCGATGTCCATGAACATATCCATATGCATGCTCTGGAGCTCTTTCAGCTTCTCGTTGGCCGCAGCCATGATCGTCTCGAAGGGGATCTCCGTAGGCTCCGGCGTGGGCTCGGGCGTTGGTTCCGGCGTGGGTTCGGGTGTCGGCTCCGCTGTAGGCTCGGGTGTAGGCTCCGCCGTGGGTTCAGCGGTGGGTCCCTCCGTGGGCTCAGCAGAGGGTTCGGCGGTAACGGCAGCGACCGCCTTGGCGCTGGAGGTGGATTCAAAGGGAGTTGGGGCTACCTTCACGCTCACGCAGGCGGCCAGGCCAAGGACCAGCGCCAGCGTCAGCAGCATAGAGATCGTTTTTTTCATAGGCCCTCCTATCTGTTTCGGTACGGTCAGTAGAAGAGACCGCAGCAAAGCTACGGTCTCCCGCTAAAGGTCTGTTTTGGTCGGTTTTATCCGATCTTGATGTACTTGTCGTAGATATAGGCGTAGTCGCCGCCGTACTCCACCTTTACCCACTTGCCGGACAGGCCCCGCACGGTGAAGGTATCGCCGTTGACCGCCGTGCCCAAAATCTTGCTGGAGCTGGAGCTGCTGGCCTTGGCACGGATGTTGACCTTATACTTCACGTTGACGATGGTGCCGGTCTTGCCGTCCACATCCTCATCCGGCTTGTTCTTGGAGATGAGCTCCGTGAACACCCAGGCCTTGCCGCCATCGTAGGTGATCTTGGACCACTTGCCGCTCTTGCCGATGACGTTAAGCTCGTCGCCCTTCTTCACGACGCCCAGGATCTTGCTCTTGCTGCTGGCCTTGGCGCGCACGTTCAAAGAAGCGATGTTCACGTAGGCCTTCTTGCCCTCCTCGGGCGTGGTGTCCGTGCCCTTGGTGATGGACAGGTAAGAGCTGTAGATATACGCCACACCGCCGTCATAGGCCACCTTGGTCCACTTGCCGCTCTTGCCCTTGACGTCGAATTTGTCGCCGTTGTACGCCACGCCCAGGATCTTGCTGGAGCTGCTGGCCTTGGCGCGGATGTTGACGCCGTCGGGAGCGTTGGTCACGGTGGCGGTGTCCTTCAGAGGCGCGTCGCCCTTCTTGCCCACCTGGCCGAACTTCTTATACACGTAGCCGGCCTTGTCCTTGGTGAACTGGATCTTGTAGTAGTCGCCCTCCAAAGCCAGGAGCTTGTAGGACTTGCCCCGAGGCGCCTCGCCCAGCTTCTTGCTGTCGGCGTTGGCCTGCTCGCGGACGTTGGCGGAGTTCTTGCAGTTGACGATGGTCAAGATGCTGTCCTCGGTGATCTCCGGGTCGGCCATAGCCACGGGCGCGACGGCCAGGAGCATCAGGGCCACCAGCAGGAGGCTGATCCATTTCTTCATCATATCCATATCTCCTCTCTTCACGGCGCCTGGAAGGGGGCATCCGTTGCTTTCTCACATATAATACCACAAAACTATGCGTTGTGGTGCAATAATATTGTAAATTATTAATTTTTTTTTAAATATTTTCCTTGGGTGTCGCAAGCGATCGAAAACGCGTCTGCTTACAGCGCTCTATTCAAAAAAGGAAGAGCGGTCAGCCCTTCCCTTCTGGTTCTTTACCAAACGTATCCGACGCCGCAAACGGTCTGGCGTCTTTATCGGCAGTCCTTATTTTCTGTCCTCGCAGTCGGCCTGGTCGCAGTTGGCGCAGTCCTCGTCGCAGAAGGCCTCGTCCAGCATCTTCTCCACGATCTCGGTGAGCTCGTCCATCTTG
>JBGVAK010000069.1:0-8982 GCA_045224495.1 Christensenellales bacterium | reverse complement strand
GCTGACGGAGGACCTGGTGGAGGCCAGCAAGGCGTCCACGGGGAACATCCAGACCCACCCGGAGGACGTGGACGTGAACCTGCTCCTTTCCCAGGCGGCGGGGGAGTACGCCGAGCGGCTGGCCGCGGCGGGCCTGACCCCGGTAACCACGTTGGACTCCGGCGAGCCCCATATTATGGCCGACGGGCGGCTGCTGTGGCGGGTGTTCGACAACCTGCTTTCCAACGTGACCAAATACGCCCAGCCCGGCACCCGGGTCTATCTCACCACCGAGGTCAGGGACAGGGAGGTGCGGATCGCCTTTCGGAACGTGAGCCGGGAGCCCCTCAACATCTCCGCCGAGGAGCTCATGGAGCGGTTCGTCCGGGGCGACGCCTCCCGGAACACCGAGGGCAGCGGCCTGGGGCTGTCCATCGCCAAAAGCCTTGCGGAGCTCAACCGCGGCGCTCTGGAGCTGACCGTAGACGGGGACCTGTTCAAGGCGACATTGGTTTTTCAAAGGAAGGATTGAAAGCACGCACCCTTTCTTGAAAGAAAGGGTGCAAACCCAAAGAACTTTAAGAAGGAGTCAGGCTTTTGTGTAAAAACCATGATTCCTTCTCTGCTTTTCTTTTTGCGCCGCTTTTTCTTTTCTCATGAAAAGAAAAAGCGGCAAAAAACAAACCTTACGCCGTCTGTATGGTCCCCGTGACCACCAGCACAGCTTCCCCGGGCTCGGCGGTGTAGACGCCGGTGGTGGGATCCTGGACGTAGGCGGCAGCGGGAAGGGCAAGGGCGCCGGGGACCGTGGCGAAGGCGCCGGTGGCTTCGTCGTAGGTGTAGTTCCCGGGCTGGGAGAGGGGCGAACCGTTCAGCGTCACGGCAAGGTCGGTGAGGGCCGGGTCGAAGGTGTCGGTGACGGTCACGCTGTCCTCGCTGGCGGTGGCGGCGTTGCCCTCATTTTGGATGGTGAAGGTGTAGGTCACCTGCCGGTCCGCGCCCACGGTCTCGGGGGACAGGGATTTGGTGATGGTGAGCTCCGGCCCGCTGACGGCGGTAATCGTTGCGCTGGCGGTCACAGGCGCGGTGAGGCCCGCGCCGGAGGCCGTGATGATGTTGGTGATGCTGCCGTCCGCGGCGGGGGAGGCGAACTCGGTCACCGCCGCCTCGTAGACGATCAGGGCGTTGCCGCCGGCGGGCACGGTGACGCCGGAGATCACCAGCGGTGCGCCGGGGGTCACGGTGGGCGCGGCCTGCTCCACGCCGTTGACGAAGAAGCGCAGGGAATCGGCTACGTAACTGAGAGGGTAGAGGGTCCCGCCGTCGAAGGCGTAGCCGCCCAGATCGTCCGTGAGACTTAGGTCCACGAGGGCGGCGGTGCCGTTGTTGCTGAGGCGCACCACGTAGGTCACGTCGTCGTCCGGCCCGTAGGTGGCGGTCAGGGCCTCCTTGGAGAGGACCAGAGCGTCGGCGATCTGGCCCGTGGTCAGATTGGAATAGCGCACCCGGTTCCGGTAGGACAGGGCGGCCTGGTTGGTGAAGGTTAGCATGGCATATCCTCCTTTGGTAGAGTGTAGGTGGTATATACTATGCGTTTCTGTCGCTTTTGCGTGCTAATACTAATCTTTGACTAAAAGAAGACATCTTGCCGGTTCTTTTCCACCCTGCCTTTGGCTCTCTCCGGTCAACGATGCGCCCCGGCATCGATTCCCTCCGTTCGCCTTCGGCAGAACGAAAAATACCTCGGCAATCTTGTCTCCTTTTAATCAGGGATTAGTATAAGGGGGCTCCGCCTCAGCGCTTGCGCAGGGCCCAGAAGGCCACGGCGGCGGCGTTTCCCACGTTCAGGGAGTCCACCCCGTGAGCCATGGGGATCACGACGGTGTAGTCGCAGCCGTCGATGGTCGCAGACGTGAGCCCGTCCCCCTCGGTGCCCAGGACCACGGCCAGCTTGTGGAAGGTCTGCAATTTAGGGTCGTCCAAGGAGAGAGCGTCCGGTTTCAAGGCCATGGCCAGGGTGACGAAGCCCGCCGCCTTCAGGGTATCGAGCGCGTCCAGCCGCGCCCAGGGGACCTGGAACACGGTGCCCATGCTGACCCGCACCGCCCGGCGCAAAAGCGGGTCGCAGCAGGCGGGGGAGAGGAGCACAGCGTCCATGCCCAAGGCGGCGGCGGAGCGGAAGATGGCCCCCAGGTTGGTGGAATCCACGATGTTCTCCAAAACCGCCACCCGACCGGCCCCCGCTATGACCTCGGCGATAGTCCGTTCCGCCGGCCGGCGCATGGCGCAGAGCACGCCCCGGGTGAGGTCGTAGCCCGTGAGCTTCGACAACAGTCCGTCGTCGGCGGTGTACACCGGGATATCCCCCAGCCGGTCCAAAAGCGCCGCGGCCTGGCCCTGTATATGCCGCCGCTCGGTGAGCAGCGACACGGGGACGAGGCCCGCATCCAGGGCCGTCCCGATCACCTTGGGGCTCTCGGCGATAAACAGCCCCTTTTCCGGGTGCAGCCGATTCTTCAACTGGTTCTCCGTCAGCCGGGCGTACACGTCCAACGCCGGGTCGGAAAAATCCTGTATTTCTACGATATAGGCCATCTTCTTTCCCTCGACATACCGGAATTTGTCTGTGTGCAATCACTTTTTTATCTTGAAAGTTAGTCCATCATATTTCTGCCCGTCGATCTCTCGTTCGCCCACGTCTCTGTCGCATTCTACAAAACCGAGCTTTTCGGCACAGCGGAGCATACGAACGTTGCCTGACCAGGTTTGTGTGTAAAGCTCGTTCACACCGCTCTCAAAGTAATAGTTCATAAAGGCACGGAGGGCGTTTGTTCCGATGCCGTTACCACATAAATCTGGTTCACAAATGTCAATGCCAATGGCACGATAAACAGTCTGACCGTCCTTGCTTTTCCCAACCCATTCGTAGTTTTCGTCAATGAGGTAGGAGCTGACCCAGCCAATGTGTCTGCCGTTCCATTCGATTTCAAACTTCCAACGGGGAGTATCATCGGGACGATCTTTCACAGATTCATAGTATTCCGTCCATCTTTTACGCTCGATTTCTTCGTAAGTATCCTCTTTTTCCCAAGGAGCATCCCAGTTTTCCCATTCCCGCTCCACCGTAAACCAACGTACATAGTCCGCAATGTCGGACTTGATCATATCGCGAAGAATAATGTTGTCAAATTTTATACTCATCATCTTTCTTCTGCAAATTGCGATTTATGCCGCATCGCTTTCAGATCCCGTCAGGTAGCGACTGGTATCGTAGTATTCCGGAAAGACCATGCCATTCAAGATCCAGACGTCGGACAGATCCGGTTTCCCATCCTCGCCTACACGGCAAACGAGATAATCCCCCTCGCCATGGGGCGCGTTGGGCAGGTTCGTATGGAGCACGTCGCCCCAAGCGGTTTCCACCGTTACGGAAATACCCAGCGGGACATATAGGGCGTAATAGGCGTCCGGCTCCGGCTTGGTGACGATGTCGATCCAGGCATCCTTCCTGGCAAAATCCGCCTCGCTCAGCGCGCTGCCGTCCGGCTTTGTATAGGTAGAGATCACCTTGGACAACTTCGTGGCCCACATTTCGTCGAATTTCCCCTTCAGGATCACCGTGACGCCGTCGTCGGTGACGGTATAATCCGTTACCTCCAGTTCGTTGTGAAAGGAGGTCTCCTGGGAAACCATCATGGCCTGCACGCTGTATTCCTTTTTCCCGGTCAGGAACCATGCCTCTTTGCTTTGCTTTAGATACGCCTCAAAGGTCAAGGAAATCTGTGCCGGTCCGTCCTCAACGCCTGGCTTTTTGGCACAGGACGGCAGGATCATCACCGCCAGCAGAAGGATCAAAATCGATAGCCGTATCCGACACGGCAACCTTCTTTTTTCAGGCATACGCAACGTCTCCTTAACCTCCGCAAACTAGAATTTGCCTATTTATGCAGAACGCAGTTATATCGAACCGCTGACCCGTCAGGGTATTCAATAACGATTCTCTCCTCTGAAAAACCACATCTGCGGTAGAAACCGATCGAATCATCATCTGTTTGAGCTCTGACGCTTCCCAGATTCTCCGATTTCATTACACTTTGGATCAGTTGCTTCCCAATCCCTTTACGCCGGGCATTTTCGGATACAGCTATTCCGATAATCTCATCGGCATCTTCTGAAAGCTTCAGGACCATCATGCCGGTTTTCCTGCCTCGATCTTCACATACAAATACTTTCGTCGATGAATCGTGCATGTAGTCTTCCATCTGTGCTTTATAGTCCTTGTATGTCGGATGATACATACAGGAAGCATAGATCGAGAACGCTTCTTCTGACAGGAGCCAATCTGCATCCTCGCACACCATTACTTTCATAGCCTTCCTCGCAAATCCCGATTAGTATTTTTCTACAACACAAATTGCACCACCAGTCCCGCCAAGGCGAAAATCACCGGAGCCGGGTCGAAAAAAACGATGCAGGCCTTTTATTTACCCACCTTCTTCGGGAGCTCTATCACCTTGTCCGGGTACGCTTCCAAAAGCTTACGTATCTCCGCCAGGTTCACCCGCTGGTACTTGTCCGCCCATTTTAGCAGGGCAGAGAGGGATTTGAGGGTCTCCTTCTTGCCCGGCTCCAGGCCCAGCTTCCGCCGGAGGAACCGCCGGAGGATGCGGTATCGGTAGACCCAGCGGGGCACGGTCATGAGATAGATCCTTTCCGCGTCCTCAAAGCACCGGCCGCACCAGGCGTAGTACACGCCCTCCACGATCCATTCATCCTTCTGCAGGATCTCGTTCAGCAGGGCGTCCCGTTCCCCTATGTCCCGCTTCTTCCCGTAGCCCGTTTCGTTGGCCCACTGGACGTCGTCGAGATCGTAGTGGGGGATGCCCAGCTCCCGGGACAGCTTTTCAGCCAAAAAGGTTTTGCCGCTGCCGGGGCCGCCCACGATGTGAATCTTCATCTCGGCCCCTCCGCCACCATATGGGTGGGCAGCTTCCGTTCCTTGCTTTCCATGGCCTCTCCTCGATTCGACAGGCTGGGGCAGCTCATTTCATCCGCTTCTCGAAGCGGAACATGCCGGTGGGGAACTGGTCGTCCAACGTCGCCCCATCCTCCGGGTCGTGGGGATCCGGGTGGTGGGCGTTGAAGAATTCGACGATGTGGAAGCCGCACCGGTTCACGTAAAAGTGGATGTTCCGCTGCTCGAAGTAGGGGGTGACGGTCTCCCAGACGGTCACCTCCGGGTGGAGCTGTTCGATAGCGCACCAGGCGGCGTAGCCGATGCCTCGGCTGTGGACTTTGGGGGACACGAACAGGAGCTCGAGATCGCCCCGATCGCCCTCCACTTTGATCACCGCGCCGCCCACCGGCTGCCCGTCCGCCAAAATGCGGTAGGCTTCGCCCCCGTCGATGGACGCCTCGATGACCTGCCGGGAGATGATCTCGCCCTCCTCCTCGAAGTGGTCGTCCCGGCGGCCGAACTCCTCCAGCGCCCCGTAGTTGAAGGCCTCCTGGTTGTCCAGGATGAACTGCTCCCGATCCGCCGCGGTCAGGGGAGCCAGGGTGATTTCAGCCATGGGGCCACCTCCGATTTGCAAAACATTCTGTTGCCTTTTCTCCTGTGAGTATAGTATAATGTGGTCGACAAATCAAGAAGGGGCGTGACTATGAAGATAACAAGCGATATCCTGTACGTCGGCGTAAACGATCACAAGGTGGACCTGTTCGAGGGCCAGTACAAGGTCCCCAACGGCATGTGCTACAACTCCTATCTCATTCTGGACGAGAAGGTGGCCGTCATGGACACCGTGGACCAGCACTTCACCCACGAATGGCTGGACAATTTGGAGAACGCCTT
This sequence comes from Christensenellales bacterium, assembly GCA_045224495.1. Lineage (GTDB taxonomy): Bacteria > Bacillota > Clostridia > Christensenellales > CAG-138 > RUG472. Next base: position 3,149 of record JBGVAK010000069.1, on the reverse strand, counting down.
GGGCGGTCGCAAGCCCGACTATCTCATCGTCCAGCACATGGAGCCGGACCATTCCGCCAACATCGACAGCTTCCTGAAGACCTACCCCGCCGCCACCGTGGTGGCCACGGCCAAGGCCTTCGCCATGATGGACAACTTCTTCGGGCCCGATCTCGTGAAGAACCGCCAGGTGGCGGAGAACGGCGGCACCCTCGTTTTGGGCCGCCATACCCTGACCTTCGTCTTCGCGCCCATGGTCCACTGGCCCGAGGTCATGGTGACCTACGACAGCGCAGACAAGGTGCTCTTCTCCGCCGACGCCTTCGGCAAGTTCGGGGCCCTGGATCGCTCCGAGCCCTGGGACGACGAAGCCCGCCGGTACTACATCGGCATCGTGGGCAAGTACGGCGCCCAAGCCATGAACCTGTTGAAGAAGGCGGCGGGCCTGGATATCGCCACCATCTGCCCGCTGCACGGCCCCGTCCTCGACAAGGATCTGGGCCACTACATCAAGCTCTACCAGACCTGGGCCTCCTACTCCGTGGAGTCCGAGGGCATCGTCATCGCCTACACTTCCGTCTACGGCCACACCCGCAAGGCCGTGGAGCTGCTGGCGGACAAGCTTCGCCAGGGCGGCTGCCCCAAGGTAGTCGTGCATGACTTAGCTCGGACCGACATGTCCCTGGCCGTCTCCGACGCCTTCCGCTACGGGAAGCTGGTCCTGGCCACCACCACCTACAACGCGGAGATCTACCCCTTCATGCGGGAGTTCATCGACCACCTCACCGAGCGCAACTTCCAGAACCGCACCGTGGCCTTCATCGAGAACGGCTCCTGGGCGCCCATGGCCTACAAGGTCATGAAGGAAAAGCTCAGTGGCTGCAAGAACCTTACCTTCGCCGACACGGTGGTCCACATCAAGTCCGCCATGAACGCGACCAACAAGGAGGAGATCGCCGCTCTCTCTGAGGAGCTCTGCAAGAATTACCAGGCCCTGTCCTCCGAGACCGCCAACAAGAACGATATGACCGCCCTCTTCAAGATCGGCTACGGCCTCTACGTGGTCACATCGAACGACGGCAAGAAGGACAACGGCCTCATCGTCAACACCGTGGCCCAGGTGACCAGCCAGCCCAACCGCATCGCCGTCACCATCAACAAGATGAACTACTCCCACCACGTCATCGAGCAGACGGGCATCATGAATTTGAACATCCTCTCCGAGGAGGCGCCCTTCTCCGTCTTCGAGAACTTCGGCTTCCAGTCCGGCCGGACCGCGGACAAGTTCGCCGGGGAGACGTTGACCAGGAGCGACAACGGCCTCGTCATGCTGCGCAAATACGTGAACGCCGTCATGTCGTTGAAGGTGATCCAGTACATCGACCTCGGCACCCACGGCATGTTCATCTGCGACGTGACGGAGGCTCGCGTCATCAGCAACGCCCCCTCCATGACCTACGCCTTCTACCACGCCCACGTGAAGCCTCAGCCCCAGACAGAGGGGAAGAAGGGCTTCGTGTGCAAGATCTGCGGCTACGTCTACGAGGGCGAGACCCTGCCCGACGATTTCATCTGCCCGCTCTGCAAGCACGGCGCGGCGGATTTCGAACCCATCCAGTGAAATAAGGAAAGGAGCTTTTACATGAACAAGTACGCCGGAACTCAAACCGAAAAGAACCTGCAGGCCGCCTTTGCCGGCGAATCCCAAGCCAGGAACAAGTACACCTACTTCGCCTCCAAGGCCAAGAAGGAGGGGTACGAGCAGATCGCCGCCCTGTTTTTGCTGACCGCCGACAACGAGAAGGAGCACGCCAAGATGTGGTTCAAGGAGCTGGAGGGCATCGGCTCCACGGCCGAGAACCTGCTGGCCGCCGCCGAGGGCGAGAACTTCGAGTGGACCGACATGTACGAGGGCTTCGCCAAGACCGCCGAGGCGGAGGGCTTCGCTGAGCTTGCGGAGAAGTTCCGCAACGTGGGTGCCATCGAGAAGCACCACGAGGAGCGGTATCGCGCCCTGCTGAAGAACGTGGAGACCAAGGCCGTCTTCGAAAAGAGCGAGGTGAAGGTGTGGGAGTGCCGCAACTGCGGCCATATCGTGGTGGGCACCAAGGCCCCCGAGATCTGCCCCACCTGCGCCCATCCCCAGAGCTACTTCGAAGTATCCGCCAACAACTATTGAGAGGAGAAGACGATGGAACAGAAATTCTTTATTTGTGAGACCTGCGGCAACATCATCGCCATGGTGAAACCCTCCGGCGTGCCCGTGGTCTGCTGCGGCAAGCCCATGAAGCAGATCGTCCCCAACACCACCGACGCCGCCCAGGAAAAGCACGTCCCCGTCTGGTCCAAAGAGGGGAACCTGGTGAAGGTCCGGGTGGGCTCTGTGGCCCATCCCATGATCCCCGCCCACTATATCGAGTGGGTGAGCCTCCAGACCAAGGCTGGCAACCAGCGCAAGGCCCTGGCCCCCGAGCAGGCTCCCGAAGTCACCTTCGCCCTCACCGACGGCGACGAGGTGGAAGCGGTCTACGCCTACTGCAACCTCCACGGATTGTGGAAAGCATAACGAATCAACGAAAGGAGAAGCAGCCATGAAGTACGTTTGCCCCTGCGGCTATGTCTACGATCCCGAGGTCGGCGATCCCGACAACGGCATCGCCCCCGGCACCCCCTGGGAGGAGGTCCCCGCTGACTGGACCTGCCCCATCTGCGGTCTTGATAAGGATTCCTTCACCGAGGAGTAAGAAGCGCATTTTAACCCGAAAGCTGTCGCGCCTGCGGCAGCTTTTTGCGTGCGGCCGCGGCAATTTCTGTATTTTCAGTTGCGCTTTTGGGCCAAACAGGGTAAACTGTTCAACAAACCATACCAACCATAGGAGGATACGCATATGTTCAAGGACAAGGCGGGCAACTTTTCCCCGTTTCGGCTGGTGGGGCTGATCTTGCTGGTGATCTTCGCCGTCATCTTCTTCGGCTCCTGCTTCGTGGTGATCCCCGCGGGCCACACGGGCGTGGCGCTGACCTTCGGCAAGGTGGAGGACACGGTGCTCCAGGAGGGCCTGCACTTCAAGGTGCCCTTCGTGCAGAAGATCGTGGTGGTGGACAACCGGATCGTGAAGCTGGACGTGAACACCGAGGCCTTCAGCAAGGATCTGCAGACCATCACCACC
>JBGVAK010000068.1:0-4250 GCA_045224495.1 Christensenellales bacterium | reverse complement strand
GCAAACCTTGCGTCTGCTTCTTCTGGGACGGGGACGCATTTTGCGTTCTTCCATGGTGCAAGCCTCCTATTAAAATTCAGTAGTATTTAAAACGGGATATCGTCCGAGGAGATATCGGTGAAACCGGCCACATCCTGGTTCCGGTTCTGCTGGGGACGGGGGGCGGTAGGCGCAGAGTAGCTGCTGCCCTGATCGTCGCTCTTGGGCGTCAGGAATTCCACCTCGTCCGCCGATACATCCAGGGACATGCGGGTCGTGCCATCCTTCGCTTCGTAGGTCCGGGCCTGAAGCTCGCCGACCACCGCCACCTTGCGCCCCTTGGCGAGGTACCGGGAGCACACGTCTCCCAGCTGCCGCCAGGCGTTGATGCGGAAGAAGTCGGTCTGCTTTTCGCCGCCCTGAGACGCAAACCTGCGGTTAACGGCGATGGTGAAGGAGCATACCGTCACGCCGTTGGGCGTGGAGCGGGTGTCGGGATCATGGGTCAGATTCCCGATCAAAACGATCTTGTTCATGCTATACCTCTTTCAAAAATTCTTTCGTGCTGTTGTTCTGTTCGGGCTTGACTTCGAAGACTTATGCTTCCTTCCGGGTAACCATGTAGCGCAGAACGCGCTCATCGTTTCTGAAGTTACGCTCCAATTCCTTGGGCAGTTCGGCGGGCGCGTTGAAGGTAACGAGCACGTAGAACCCCTCGGTCTTGTAGTCGATGGCGTAGGCCAGCTTCCGCTTGCCCCACTCGTCCTGCTTCACGATCTCACCGCCGTTACCGGTGATGATGCCCGCGAACTTGTCCATGACGGCGCGATTGGCCTCCTCGTCCAGTTCGGGCGTGATCAGGTACAAAACTTCATACTGATTCATTCTTTCACCTCCTTATGGTCTGTTGGCTTTCTTCTTGAGAAAGCAAGAAGGACCGTTAGCCGTAATAATATAGCACACCCCTCCCCCGATTGCAAGAGGGTTTTTCAAGATTTTTCGGGGAAAATGAGCCCAGATGCACTTTGAACGAAGACGCTTGTGCATATATTCCTGTTGACAAACGGGCCCCATGGTGGTAAATTATATACAATTTCAACGAAAGGGGGCCAGGGACCGCCGTGAAGCGCACCGGTTATTCTTATTATTACTACCGCTTTGCTGCCCGCAAGGTCCGCTGGTCATGCCTGTGAGTCGTTGAAAGTCGATGGAAAGGGCGTGGCGCCGGACCGGCGCCACTCTTTTTTTGCGCAAGACAAGTGAAAGGAACACCGCTATGACCTCCACCTCCCTCATCACCCTGCTCTTTATGGCCGTTTTCTTCGCCATCATGCTGTGGATCGGCCTCAAGTCCCGCAAGCACGCGGCGGACATCAACGGCTTCGTCCTGGGCTCCCGCCAGGTGGGCCCCTGGCTCTCCGCCTTCGCTTACGGCACCAGCTACTTCTCCGCCGTCATCTTCGTGGGCTACGCGGGCCAGTTTGGCTGGAACTTCGGCCTGGCGTCCACCTGGATCGGCCTCGGGAACGCCTTCATCGGGTCCCTCCTGGCCTGGCTCATCCTGGGCCGCCGGACCCGGATCATGACCCAGCACCTCATGAGCAAGACCATGCCCGACTTCTTCGGCATCCGGTACGAATCCGATAAGCTCCGCACCGTAGCGAGCCTCATCACCTTCGTGTTTTTGATCCCCTACACGGCCTCCCTCTATAACGGCCTCAGCCGCCTGTTCGCCATCGCCTTCCCCGGCGTCGATTACGCGGTGTGCGTGGTCATCATGGCCGCCCTCACCGGCGTGTACGTGATCCTGGGCGGGTACATGGCCACGGCCTGGAACGATTTCATCCAGGGCATCATCATGCTCTTCGGCATCGTGGCGGTGATCGCGGCGGTGCTGGGCGACAACGGCGGCCTGGCCCTCGCCATGGAGAAGCTGGCCACGGGCCCCACCGGCGGCTGGCAGTACGCCTCCTTCCTGGGGGCCAACCCCCTGTTTCTGCTGTTCGTGGTGATCCTCACCTCCCTGGGCACCTGGGGCTTGCCGCAGATGGTGGGCAAGTTCTACGCCATCAAGAACGAGTCCTCCATTCAGAAGGGCACCGTGATCTCCACGCTCTTCGCCATCGTGGTGGCCGGCGGCTGCTACTTCCTGGGGGGCTTTGGCCGACTCTATGACATCGACGTGAAGGCCGAGGGCTTCGACGCCGTGATCCCCCGGATGCTTTCGAGCCTGCCCGCGGTGATCATCGGCGTGGTCATCGTGCTGGTCCTGTCCGCGTCCATGTCCACCTTGTCCTCCCTGGTCCTCACCTCCGCCTCCACCATGACGCTGGACCTGATCGCCCCCGCCCGGAAAAAGCCCCTGGGGGAGAAGAAGCAGCTGCTGATCATGCGTGGGTTCATCGTGCTGTTCATCGCGGTGTCGGCCCTCATCGCCATCAAGCAGGCGCGGTCGAAGTCCCTGTTCATCGCCCAGATGATGGGCGTCAGCTGGGGCGCGCTGGCCGGCGCGTTCCTGGCCCCGTTCCTCTACGGCCTGTACTCCAAGCGCACCACCAAGCTCTCCACCGCCGTTTGCTTCGCCTGGGGCGTGGGGCTTGAAACCATCCAGCTCCTGGTCTCCCTGGGCGTGCTCTCCGTCTCCTCGAGCCCGGTCCTCGCCTTCGTGTTCAACAACTCCATCTACTCCGGCGTCATCGCCATGGTGGGCGGCCTCGTGCTGGTGCCCCTGGTGGACCTCTTCTCCCAGCGCCTGCGCCCGGCCCACGTGGAGGACATGTTCTCCGCCTACAACCAGCATAGGACCGTGGACATCACGGACAATCTGGGGAAATGATTTGTTATTTGCCGCTTTTTCTTTTCGGGAGAAAAGGAAAAAGCGGCGCAAAAAGAAAAGCCAAGAGAAACAAGAGGGCTATGTGCGTTCACATAGCCCTCTTCTCAAGTTTCTCTTTTTGGCGACTTTTTCTCTTTATCTAAAGAGAAAAAGTCGCAAAACAAAAGGGAAAAAGGTTTACATCTCCAAATTCGCCGCGGTCCGGGGGAACGGACCCACGTCCCGGATGTTGGTCATGCCGGTGACGTACATGACCATGCGATCGAGGCCCAGGCCGAAGCCCGCGTGCTCCACGCCGCCGTAGCGACGCAGGTCCAGATACCACTGGTACTCGGTCATGTCCATGCCCAGCTTGTCGCACTTCGCTTTCAGGACGTCGTACCGCTCCTCACGCTGGCTGCCGCCCACGATCTCGCCCACGCCGGGGACCAGCAGGTCCGCCGCGGCCACGGTCTTGCCGTCGTCGTTCTCCCGCATGTAGAAGGCCTTGATGTCCTTGGGGTAGTCGGTGACGAAGATGGGCTTCTGGAACACCTTCTCGGTCAGGTACCGCTCGTGCTCGGACTGCAGGTCGATGCCCCACTCCACCGGATACTCGAATTCCTGGCCGGATTTCTGCAAAATCTCCACGGCCTCGGTGTAGGAGACCCTGCCAAAGTCGTTGTCCACCACGTTGTGGAGCCGGTCCAGGAGGCCCTTGTCGATGAACTTATTGAAGAATTCCATCTCGTCGGGGCAGCGGTCCATGACGGTGCGGATGATGTACTTCACCATGCCCTCGGCCACCTCCATGTCGCCCTCGAGATCGCAGAAGGCCATCTCAGGCTCGATCATCCAGAACTCCGCCGCGTGCCGGGGCGTGAAGCTGTACTCCGCCCTAAAGGTGGGGCCGAAGGTGTAGATGTCCCGGAACGCCAGGGCAAAGGCCTCGCCGTAGAGCTGGCCGGAGCCACTGAGGTGCACGGGCTTCTTGAAGAAGTCTTTGCTGTAGTCCACCTTGCCGTCGTCGGTCAGGGGGATCTTATCGAGATCCAGGGTAGTCACCTGGAACATCTCGCCCCGGCCCTCGCAGTCAGCGTTGGTGAGGATGGGCGTGTGCACGTAGACGAAGCCCCGGTCCTGGAAGAACTCGTGGATGGCCGCGCTGACCACGGACCGGACCCGGAACACCGCCTCGAAGGTGTTGGTCCGGGGGCGCAGGGTCTGCTGGGTGCGGAGGTACTCCAACGTGTGCCGCTTCTTCTGCATGGGGTAGTCCGGGGGGCACTCGCCCAGGATGGTGATCTTCTCCGCCTTCACCTCGAAGGGCTGAGGCGCGTCGGGGGTCAGAATGAGCTCCCCGTCCACTCGGATGGAGCAGCCCGTGGAGAGACCGCGGCCCAGGTCCCGCTCGTCGTTCTCGAAGACCACCTGGATGGGTTTGAAGCAGGTGCCG
>JBGVAK010000067.1:0-6354 GCA_045224495.1 Christensenellales bacterium | reverse complement strand
AGCAGAAAATTGAAAGAGGAGGACTAAGGCTGTGGCTAAAGAGAAAAAAGGCGTACGCCTGGAACATATTTCCAAGATCTATCAGGACCCCAAGACCAAGAAGGACTTCTATGCCGTCAAGGACACCAACCTCGAGATCGAGCCCGGCTCCTTCGTGACGCTGCTGGGCCCCTCCGGCTGCGGCAAGACCACCACGCTCCGCATGATCGCGGGCTTTGAGAGCCCCGACGAGGGCGAGATCTATCTGGGCAACGAGCCCATCAACGCCCTGACCCCCAACAAGCGGGACACGGCCATGGTGTTCCAGAGCTACGCGCTGCTGCCCCACTATAACATCTTCGACAACGTGGCCTACGGCCTCAAGATCCGCAAGGTCCCCAAGGAGGAGATCAAGCGCAAAGTCACGGACATCCTGGCCCTCGTGGGCCTCGAAGGCATGGAGAGCCGCATGACCAACCAGCTTTCCGGCGGCCAGCAGCAGCGGGTGGCCCTGGCCCGCGCCCTGGTCATGGAGCCCGGCGTGCTGCTGTTCGACGAGCCCCTCTCCAACCTGGACGCAAAGCTCCGCGTGACCATGCGGACCGAGATCCGCCGCATCCAGCAACGGGCCGGCATCACCGCCGTGTACGTGACCCACGACCAGAGCGAGGCTATGGCCCTCTCCGACAAGATCATCGTCATGGAGAAGGGTCTCGTCTCCCAGATGGGCACGCCCCAGGAGATCTACTACCATCCCAAGAACAAGTTCGTGGCCGACTTCATCGGCGACGCCAACTTCCTGGAGGGCAAGATGGTCCGCCACGAGGGCGACACGGGCATCGTGAACATCAACGGTGTGGAGGTGAAGGTGGCCGAGGCCGCCAACGTGGCTGACGGTGCCGACACCACCGTGGTCCTCCGGCCCGAGTCCACCATGCTGCGGGACGAGGGCTACTTCCCCGTGGAAGTCGTCGTGTCCAACTTCATGGGCGCCTACCAGCTCTACCATGTGATGCTGGGCAACGTGAAGCTCATCATCCACGAGTACAATCCCAAGGACAAGAAGATCTACCAGGCCGGCGAGACGGCGTACATCGACTTCGCGCCCGGCGACGCGCACTGCATCTGACGACTTCAAAGGGGAGGAACGTTGTTCCTCCCCTTTGATTATCCGCTGCGGCGAGATGCTACGCGTTCGCTTCGCCTCCAGGTCCCGCCTATGACCAAACGACGCTCAGCAAGCTGAGCTTACGTCTGGGTCACCGGGCGGCGGGGCCTGCAGGGTGTCGCAAGAACGCAAAGCGTTCTTGTATTCACACGCGCATGTCGCTGGGTTTGACATATTTCAGCCTGCCGTTCTTCTTTCGCAGCATGATTTCGCGCGGCTACACCGCGCTTTTGTTTTGCAAAAAACGGTGGAAAAAGCGGAAAGATGCGGGTATAATGAAGGAAACAGGTTCAGGAGGAACAGACCATGCAAGTCGATCCCTTCACTAAATTCGAAAAGGACTGGGCCCTGCTGACGGCGGGCACCAAGGAGCATTTCAACAGCATGACCATCGGCTGGGGGAGCTTGGGGACCGTGTGGAACAGGGACGTACTGACGGTCTACGTGCGGCCGGACCGGTACACCTGGCAGTTCATGAAGGACAGCGACACCTTCACCGTGTCCTTCTTCCCCGAAAGCTGCCGCCCTGCCCTGACGGTCATGGGCCGCCTGTCCGGCCGGGATGGGGACAAGGTGGCTGCGGCGGGCCTGACGCCCAGGTTCCTGCCCCAGGGCATCACCTTCGCCGAAGCCACGGAGACCTTCGTCTGCCAGAAGATCTATATGGCGCCCATGACCTACGAGGCCGTGCCGCCCTACGCCCAGAAGATCTATCAGAACGGCATCGAGCCCCACTGGATCTTCATGGGCGAAGTGACGGAGCATCTGGTCTAAGCAGCCGGCATGAACGGGCACGGCGCACAACCGAAGACTGATTTTTCCCAGGGGCCCGTGTGGCGGCGGGTCCTGGACCAGGCGGGGCCCCTGATCGTAGCCCAGCTGGTGCACCTTTTGTACAACGTGGTGGACCGGATCTACCTGGGCCACATGGGCGACGGCAGCGGCATGGCCCTGACCGGCGTAGGCCTCACCTTTCCCATCGTCACGCTGATCATGGGATTTGCGGCCCTGTTCGGCACCGGCGGCGTGCCCCTCTTTTCCATGGCCCGGGGCGCACAGGACGAGGATCGAGCCGGGCGCATTTTGGGCAACTCCTGTACCCTGCAGCTCATGAGCTCCGCCGTCCTCATGGTCATCGGCTACCTCTTCATGCGGCCCATCCTCTTCGCCTTCGGCGCCAGCGAGGACTCCTTCGTCTACGCCAAGGCGTATCTCGACATCTACCTCATGGGCACGGCCTTCTCCATGCTCGCTACGGGCCTCAACGGCTACATCAACGCCCAGGGCTTCCCCCGCATGGGCATGCTGTCCATCGTCATCGGCGCGGCGGTGAACATCGCCCTGGACCCGGTGTTCATCTTCGTCCTCCACATGGGCGTCCGCGGCGCAGCCCTGGCCACCGTCATCAGCCAGGCCCTGTCCGCCCTGTGGGTGCTGCGGTTTTTGACGGGGAAACAGACCATCATCCCGCTGAAGCGGGAGAACATGGCTCTGCAGGGCGATATCGTCAGGGACATCGCCAAGCTGGGCACGGCCAGCTTCATCGCCCAGGGAACCACGTGTCTCGTGCAGATCGCCTGCAACGCCACATTGCAGCAGTTCGGCGGGGACCTCTATGTGGGGGTCATGACCGTGGTGAACTCCGTGCGCGAGGTGTTCCTGCTGCCCGTCCACGGCATCACCAACGGCAGCCAGCCCGTCACCAGCTTCAACTATGGCGCCAAACGATATGAACGGGTCCTGCAGAGCATTCGGTTCAGCACCCTGATCTGCGGCGCATACACCCTTTTGGCGTGGGTGCTGGTGCTGCTCCTGCCCCGGCTATTCTTCGGCATCTTCTCCGACGATGCCGCCATGATGGAAGCGGGCGTGACGGCCCTGCGCCTCTATTTCTTCGGCTTCGTGTTCATGGCCTTCCAGTTCGCCGGCCAATCCGCCTTCGTGGCGCTGGGGGACGCCCGGCACGCCATTTTCTTCTCCCTCCTCCGCAAGGTGATCATCGTGGTTCCCCTGACACTGCTCCTACCCCGTCTGGGCCTGGGGGTCAAAGGCGTGTTCCTGGCCGAACCCGTCTCCAATATCCTGGGCGGCACCGTCTGCTATCTCACCATGCGCCTCACCCAGCTCAAACGCATCCGGCGGCTCTCTGAGCCGTCATAACGAAAGGAAAAAAACATGCGTGAAATCATCATTTTCTATCTGACCGGCTGTCCCTACTGTGACGCCGCCCGCCGCGCCGTAGAGGAGCTGCGGCAGGAGAGCCCCGCCTATGAAGCCCTGGCCCTGCGTTGGATCGAGGAGAACGAGGAAAGGGCCCTGGCCGACAGCTACGACTACTACCGGGTGCCCTCCCTGTTCTATGGCGAGGACAAGCTCTACGAGTGCTCGCCCCTCCAGGGCTACGAGACCATCAAGGCCCGCATCCGGGCGGCCTTCGACCGGGTCCTGGCGGCATGAACCGGCTCAAATACAAGTGCCTGGTGCTGGACCACGACGATACGGTCATGGACAGCACCCGCCTCATCCATCACCCCGCCTTCCTGGTCTATCTCCGGGAGGTCCGGCCGGGGACCACCATCAGCCTGGAGGAATACTTCCGCGTGAACTTCCACCCCGGGTTTCTGGAATACTGCGAGCAGACCCTGCACCTGACCCCGGCAGAGCTGGATCGGGAGATGGCAGTGTGGACCGACTATGTCTCCACCCACGTGCCCCGAGCCTTCCCCGGCATCCGCGAGATCATGACCGAACAGCTACGGCGGGGCGGCAGCATCGCCGTCATCTCCCACTCCCTGCGGGAGAACATCCTGCGGGACTACCGGGAGAACGGGCTCCCCGAGCCGTCCATGGTCTTCGGCTGGGAGCTACCCCGGGCGCAGCGCAAGCCCAACCCCTTCGCCCTGGACCGGCTCATGGCGTGTATGGACCTGGCGCCTGCCGATATCCTGATGGTGGACGACCTGAAGCCGGGGTACGACATGGCGCGGCAGCGGGGCGTGCCCTTCGCCGCCGCGGGCTGGGCCTACGACGTGCCGGAGATACGGGCCTTTTTGCAGGAGAACTGCCCTCTGTACTTCGATTCGACGGAGGGGCTGTATAAGTATCTTTTTGAAGAGGATTGATGGAAAGCTTCGCACCTTTTCTTCGAAAAGAAAAGGTGCGGCCAAAAGAACTTAAGAAGAGGACTATGCTTCGTGCACAGTCCTCTTTCTCTTCTCAAGTTTCTCTTTTTCCGCCGCTTTTTCTCTTCACCAGGGGCAAAACATAGTCGAAACCTGCACTTCGTTTGATTTCTCGTTGTTTTGCCCGTGCTTCGCTTCGCTATATCTGCCACAGGCAGCGCTCAGCTCCGCACCCAAAGAGAAAAAGCGGCAAAACAATCACAATTGTTTGAGGATATACTCCTTCACTTTATCCAGCTTGCTGTACTTCCAAGCCCCCTCCTCGGCGGTGTGGGCGAAGGGCACGATCACGTGGAAGTCCATATGGGTGCCCTCGTAGTACCCGTCCGGTTCGGTGCTGAAGAAGTACCCGTCCCAGACTTCCTGAGGCGCGTTCGTGAACCGGTCCGGCTCCAGATAGATCATCTTGCGCATGTCCTCGGCTACGAAGGCCTTGGCAGCGAGGGGCGAAAGCAGGGCGTACTCCCCGGCGGGGATGTTCGTGAAGATGTCGGGAAGCTGCGCCTCCACGATCTTCTCCGGGCCGCGGACGATTTGAATGCCCATGGCCTCGAAGTCCAGTTTCTCGGGGGTAAAGATCAGCTTCAGGAGCACGCCCACGTCGGTGTACAGGTGGGCCCGCTGGTAGTTGGTGTCGAAGATGAAGTTGCCCAGGGAGTAGAAGATGGCCTTGCCGTCGGGGAACAGCTCGTAGTTCTCCGGCACGTGGGGATGGTGGGCCACCACCACGTCCGCCCCCAGCTCCAGATACCGGAGATACCTATCCCGGGTGTAGGGACTGGGCATGCTGGTGAACTCCTCGCCTCCGTGGGAAACCACCACGCACCAGCGGCACTTCGCTTTCACCTCATCGATACGCTTCTTGATGTAGTCCATGTCGTCCCAGCGGAAGATGCCGGGCTCCGTGGCGGTAGCGGGGATGCACTCGGCCATATACGCCACGCCGAACATGCCGATGCCGCCGGCTTCGTCCAGATAGATGGGTTCCGACGCCTCCACCTCGTTGAGGCCTGCGCCGATGGTCATGCAGCCCATGTCCTTCGCGATCTTCCTGGTACTGACGACGCCCTCCTTGCCCGCGTCCATGGTGTGGTTGTTGCCCACGCACCAGATGTCCGCGTGCATGTTTTTCAGCACCTTGGTGGCGGCTGGGTTCATGGCGTGGAAGAACACGCCCCGGCTGCCGTCGTCCACGGCGTCGATAAGGGCCCCCTCCACGTTGGCGGCCACGTGGTCCGCGCTGTGGAAGAAGTCCAGGATGGGCTTTGAGAGGAGCTCGTCGTCCTCCCAGCGGCGGTCCATGTACCGGTCGAAGCCGATATCGCCGGTGAACACGATGGAGGTCTTGTCCTTGCTCATGGTTTTCCTCCTTACTTCAGCCGCTTGAGGGTCTCCAGCGTAAGATACCAGGTCCGCTCCGTGGAGGCGATATGCAGCCGCTCCCGGGGCGTGTGGATGTTGGTCAGATCCGGGCCGATGGAGATGCAATCGAGGTCCGGCATCTTCCCCGACAGGATCCCGCATTCCAATCCCGCGTGCAGCGCCGCGATCTTCGGCTCCTCGCCGTACACCGCCCGGAAGGCCTCCACCATCACATCACGCAGGTGAGAATCCGGCCGATACTGCCAGGCGGAGTAGGAGGCGGGGATCTCCACAGTCCCGCCCAGAGTCTTTGTCAGAGTGATCACTTTCTCGGTGGTCTCGGCAGCCTGGGAGTTGACGCTGGAGCGGATCATGAAGCAGCCCACCACCGAATCGCCCTCGGTGTAGACCCGGCCCAGGTTCAGGGAGGTCTGGACCAGGCCCGGCACCTCCGCGCTCATCATCTGGACCCCGTTGGGGGCGCAGAACAGGAAGGTGGCTACCCGGCGGGTGCTATCCTCGTCCAGGGGGACCAGGTCGCTTTGGGCAGGCTTCAGCCCCACCCGGATATTGGGGTCGGCGGTCCGATACTCGTTGGTCAGGGCTTCGCCCAAGGCCTTGATGGCCTTTTGGGCAGCCTCTGCGTCCCGCACGGCTACGACA
>JBGVAK010000066.1:0-5640 GCA_045224495.1 Christensenellales bacterium | reverse complement strand
AAGGAGCTGGACGACGACGCGGAGAGCATCATCACCAACGAGCGGTACGTGTATATCGGCGAGACTCTCAAAGGCATCTATAAGAAGAAGGGGAAGGGACAGCTGTCCACCTCCGATAAGATAGACAAGGTGGTCACCAACCGCTGGTTGGCCCTGCCCATCTTTGTGGGCATCATGTTCCTGGTCTTTGCCCTGTCCGTGGGCAAGTCCATCTCCGACGGCGGCATCGCCATCGGCACCTTCCTGACCGACTGGATGAACGATACCTTTGGCGAAGCCTGGCTCCAGGGCGGCTCCCGGGCCCTGCTGGAAGGCTGGGGCGCGGCGCCCTGGCTGGTGGGCCTCATCTCCGACGGCGTTTTGAAGGGTGTGGGCGCGGTGCTGGGCTTCGTGCCCCAGATGCTGGTCCTGTTCCTCATGCTCTGCATCCTGGAGGACTGCGGCTACATGGCCCGCATCGCCTTCATCATGGACCGTATCTTCCGCCGCTTCGGCCTCTCCGGCAAGAGCTTCATCCCCATGCTGGTGGCCACAGGCTGCGGCATTCCGGGCATCATGGCCTCCCGGACCATCGAGAACGAGCGGGACCGGCGCATGACCATCATGACCACCACCTTCATGCCCTGCGGCGCGAAGCTGCCCGTCATCGCCCTGATTGCCGGCGCGCTCTTCAGCGGCAGCACCTGGATCGCCGTATCCGCCTACTTCCTGGGCATCGCCTCCATCGTGGTCTCCGGCATCATGCTGAAGAAGACCAGGATGTTCGCCGGCGAACCGTCCCCCTTCGTCATGGAGCTGCCCGCCTACCACGCGCCCTCTGTGGGCAACGTGCTCCGTGGCACCTGGGAGCGGGGCTGGTCCTTCATCAAGCGGGCCGGCACGGTCATCGTCATCTCCGCCATCGTGATCTGGCTCCTGTCCAACCTGGGCGTGGTCAACGGGCACTTCGGCATGGTCAGCACCCTCTATGAGGACGATGCCGTCTGCACGGAGGAATACAAAGCGTCCGTGGCGGACCGCATGGGCATTCCTGAGGACGAAGTGGAGCCCATGGACGATTCCATCATCGCCCGCATCGCGCAGCCTGTGTCCGTGGTCTTCAAGCCCCTGGGCTTCGGCGACTGGAAGCCCACCGTGGCCTCCGTCACCGGCCTCGTGGCCAAGGAGGACGTGGTCGGCACCTTCGGCGTCCTGTACGCCTACGACGACAACGACGGCGAGGAGGAGCTGGAGGAGGCCGGCGACCAGATCTGGGACAAGGTGGCCAAGGACTTCGACGCCTTCTCGGGCGGTCACGGGAAGCTGGCTGCCTACTGCTTCCTGCTCTTCAACCTTCTCTGCGCCCCCTGCTTCGCCGCTATCGGCGCCATCAAGCGGGAGATGAACAGCGCCAAGTGGACCTGGTTCGCCATCGCCTATCAGTGCGGCTTTGCGTGGGTCATGGCCTTCATCGTCTGGCAGATCGGCCGCCTGTTCGCCGGCGGCATGAACGTGGTGGGCCTCGTCATCGCCCTCATCCTGCTGGGCCTACTCCTCTGGCAGCTCTTCAAGCCCTATAAGGAAGCGCAGAAACTGACTGTGAAATAAGCCCCATACCCTCCGTAAGCGGCGGCGCGGCGAGGGTTCTGTGTGCCCTTGCCGCGCTGCCCCCTCCGATTAAGGAAGTGATCCTATGGTTTCCTGGATTTCCACCAATCTGGCGAACATCGCTCTCATCGCCGCTATCGTGCTGATCGTGGGCATGCTGATCCGCGTCATGGTCCGCGACCGCCGGGCAGGCAAGGCCCCCTGCGGCGGCAACTGCGCCTCCTGCGGCGCCTGCCACGGCTGCGACGGCTGCAGTCGATGCGACGTCACGCCATCCGGAGGCGATGACGGCAGGCGAAACATGAATCAATTATAATAATCCCGGCGGCATAGTCTCCTGTACACTCTGGGTAGTCCATAGGACAAGGAGGTATCAGAAGACTATGAAACAAGCAAACGAAAGCAGAAACCCCTTCACGCTCCAATCGATCAATAGCGGGGGGAGCGCTGCCAAACCGCAGTGCCGGATCGAAGAATACCTGAACGCCATTGAGGCGGCATGGCTCGGCATCACACCCTTGCCCGCGTATCCAACGGAGCCGGTGTGGCGTATCGAGCTTTTTTTGGCCGCGATCCTAAGCGCAGTGAAGGGAGACGATCCCCCGGAGCCGTGCCCGGAGCCCGCGCGGCGCCGGGAGGAGTTCTTGCGGGCCATCTATGATGAGATCACCGGCGCAAGTCCTGCGTGGCCCTGCCCCGCTCAGGCGAACACGCGCATCGAGGAGTATCTGAAAGCGGCCTATGACCGGGTGGCGAACGGCACGGAGACGCCGGTGCCTGCCCCCGCATGGACCATCGAGGCGTTCATCGCCGCTGCCGTCGAGACGATCCCGGTCGAACAGACCTACGGCCCAGCCGCCCTTGTGACCTTCAACGCCGCAACGGCGAAGGCGATAAAGTCGCTGGTGGTGAACATGCTCCCCGCCCAAAACCTCAACGGTTATGCCTCACCGTGGCCAGCAGGTGGCGGCGTAAGTAAATGCCCGTCCTTTGCAAACGGCACTCACACCATGACGAACGGACTCACGGTGACCATTCAAGACGGCGAAATAACTATCGACGGAACGGCGTCGAGCGCGGGGTACTATGAGGAGGACATCGAATCAACGGTCATGCCGGCCGATGCCTATGTATCGTTCAACAACCCTGTCGGGACGTTCAACATAGCATACGTGTTTATTCACGGGTCAACGCAGATAGCGGCCCCATCCTTATCTCCAGCAAACGGGACGAAGCAACCTACTGGCCTCTCAGGGGCAACGGTAAACAAGCTGAGAATTTTTTGCAACGCCGCGACTTACGATAACTTCAAAATGTCTCCAATCGTTCACGATGGGTCAACGCCGCAAGCGTGGCAACCCTACGCCAATATCTGCCCCATCTCGGGACGGAGTGGCTTGAACGTATATGTATCCCCGACCGAGGACATAGCGGATGCTACCGCTTATGCGGAAGATTGGACTTTGCAAGCTGGAACGGTGTACGGCGGCACAGTGGACGTGGTCAGCGGGGCTTTGAAAGCAAGGCCGTATATCGCATCTTATACCGGCGAAACGCTGGTGGGACCGTGGGTGTCTTCTATGGATGCTTACACCCCGGGCGGGACACCGACCGCCGGGGCGCAGGTGGTAGACGTGGGCGGCACAGAAACCAGCTACCAGCTCACTCCTCAGGAAATCAACACGCTGGTGGGTGCGAACGATGTGTGGAGCGATAGCGGAGATGTGACGGTGGTGGTGTGATGGCCCCAAAAGAGCCGACGCCTGAAGGAACACGCTGGGGGTATCGAGGGGCGGCATCCGCCGCGTCTGACAAAGTGTTCCTCAGCAGAAGCGGGACTACTTCGACAGCCCTTTGTCCCGAAACAGGGCTTCAAAGCTGCGGTCGTGGGTCTTTTCACCCTCGGGACTGAAGAAGCAGCCGGGGACGCCAGGAACCTTGTAACGGTGGTTTTTGACGCATTCCAAGCAGTTCCCGTGGCGGGGGCAGTTCCGGGTGCAGGGGCAGTCCTCCGTGAGAACGGGCAGGGGCTTGCTTTCCATAGGCTTCTCCTTTCAAAACTATACGATGCGCTCCAGATGGACCTGCTCGACGGCACGCAAGTACCCGGACAGCAGGTCCTCGAAGTATCGAATGGGCCGGGGGAGATAGCGGTCCCGGAGCCGGATCAGGTTCACCTGCTGGATCAAAGGCTGGCCGTTGTACAGCAGGGGGAAGATGTTGATATCTTCCGGGATCTGCTGGCGCTGCTCCGCCAGACACACGTGGGGGATGAAGGCGGCGGCCAGCCGCTGGAAGCAGATGGAGGCGCTGATGTGGGTATAGGTGCTGGTGATATATGCCTTCGGCTTGATCTGAGCTTCGGCAAAACATTCATAGATCTTTTCCCCGATCCGATTCTCCAGCAGGCAGAAGGGGAGCTGAGAAAAGTTGCCCAGATAGGCCCCGTTGGCCGAACAGGCCTTCAGGGCCTCTGCTTTGTCGCCGTAGTATTCCTGCAGCAGGGAATCCGCCACGCACAAATACACCTGGTCGTCCATCATGCGGTCCTCCGTCAGCCGGGGGTCCGCTTTTCTGGATACGGTGAGCGCCAGATCCAGCTCCCCGTCCAGCACCAGCTCTGTGAGCTCCGAGGAAATGGTGTCCGTGAGCCGTATCTCCACCTGGGGAAAGCGTTTGGAAAACTGGGGCAGGATATGGGGCAAGCTGGTGTTCATCCTGAGGGTGCTGGCCCCGAAGCGCAGAATGCCCCGCTCCTGCTGCTCCACGTCGGACAATATGGCCTTCAGATTGGCTTCCTCGTTCAGGATGGTCTTGGCAGAGGAGAGGACGTATTCCCCCGCAGGCGTCAGGGACAGGGCGGGCTTGCGGTAGAGAAGCGGCGTCCCGTAGTAACTTTCCAGGCGGGCGATGTGGTTGCTCAACGTCTGCTGGGAGATGTAGAGCCGCTCCGCCGTCCGGGTCATATGCAGGTCCTTCGTGAGCTCCGTGAAATAATATAGGCTGATCAGCTCCATAGACGCCTCCCGCACAAAGATTCTTTGTTGAAAAGTCAAAATATCACTGTTTGCATAATGGTTGCCTATATAGTAGTATAAAACCGTAGAAAACACAATAGTTTTCAGTTTCCCGGCACAAATCTATTTCAAAAGGAGAAAAAATCATGAAACGCACCATCGCCCTGCTCCTCGTCCTCCTGATGGTCTTCGCCGTCTTCGCCGCCTGCGGCAGCAAGACCGAAACCAAGACCGAAACCAAGACCGAGACCAAGACCGAGACCGAGACCAAGGCTGAGACCGATTGGCCCAAGCAGCCCGTCAACGTGGTCTGCCCCGCGGCTGCCGGCGGCGGCACCGACAACGCCCTGCGCCTGCAGAACGAGTACTTCGTGAAGAAGACCGGCCAGTCCTTCGTCATCGACAACATCACCGGTATCGCGGGCTATGAGAAGACCTACCAGGCCAACGCCGACGGGTACAACTTCATCTGCGGCACCACCACCATCTTCACCTCCGAGCTGGACGGCACCCTGACCTACGACTGGGACGACTACGAGATGGTCGGCTTCGCCTCCACGCCCTACAACTTCAACTGCGTGGCGGTTCGGGCCGATTCCCCCTACCAGACCATCAACGATCTGCTGGACGCTGCCAAGGCTGATCCTTCCTCCGTCACCGGCGGCATCACCATGACCGGCCAGCCCCTGATGATCACCTCCGCTCTCCAGGAAGTCCTCGGCTATGAGTTGTACCTGGCCGATGTGGGCAACGCCGGCGAGCGCAACGCGGCCCTCCTCGGCGGCCATGTGGATTGGATCATGAACAACACCTCCTCCTGCGATCCCTATGTGAAGTCCGGCGACTTCCGCATCCTGGCGGTCTGCGGCGACGAGCGGTATCCCATGAATCCCGATGTCCCCACCTTCAAAGAGATGGGCATCGACTTCTCCTTCCCCTCTCAGCCCATGGTGTGGCTGGCCCCCAAGGGCACGCCCAAGGAAGTCTGCGAAGCCTTCAACAAGATCCTTCGCGAGATCAACGACGATCCCAACTA
>JBGVAK010000065.1:0-4390 GCA_045224495.1 Christensenellales bacterium | reverse complement strand
TCCTTGGCGTTGAAGTAGGTACCGGAGTTCTGATCGCCCACGCAGACGGCCTTGCCCTTCAGATCGGCAACGGTCTTGATGTCGGGGTTGGTGGTGACGATCTGGACGGTCTCGGCATAGAGGCCAGCCAAGATCCGGACGTTGGGCACAGCGCCGGTCTGCTCAAAGGAGCGGGTGCCGTTGTAGGCGTAGGTCATAACGTCGGACTGCACGGTGGCCAGCTGGTAGATGCCGAAGGCCATGTTCTGCAGGTTGTCGGCGGAACCGCCGGTGGACACCACGTTCACGCTCATGAGGTCGGGATTCTTCTCGTTGAGCACGTTGGCCAGCACGCCGCCTACCGCGAAGTAGGTGCCTGCTTCACCGCCGGTACCCATGGTCAGCTGCTCTTTGGAGGCAGCCAGCGCCATGGGGGCCGTGGCAAGGATCATGATCACAACCAGGATAATCGCCAGAAACTTTTTCATGATAGATCTCCTTTTGAAATTTTTTGCCGGGGATGTTTCGGCACTTATATTTTAAGGCACCTCCCAAAAAAATTCAAGATGTTTCCCGTATTTTATACTTCTTTTCCGGAATAAATATGCGCAGAGGCCGGCTGTTGCAGCCTTTCCTGCGCATAAGTGTATACTATCCTGTTTTTGCAGGGTTTCCTGCAGAGGGCGAAGGGAACGTGCAGACGGGAGGGGCAAGTCCCTCCTGCGGTCGTCCCATCATCCCAGCAGGCGCTCAGCCGCCTGGCGGGCTTCGAAGAGGATGCGATCCCGGTCCAGGGTCAAAAACGCCCCGTTTTCGTAGAGGATGCGGCCGTCCACCATGGTCATGGTCACGTCCGCCGCCTGGGCGGCATAGAGAAGGTTCGAGAGAGGGTCGATGCAGGGAGCGAGATGGGGTCGGTCCATATCCACGGCGACGACGTCCGCCTTCTTGCCCACACAGAGTACGCCCGTGTCCGTCCGGCCCTGGAGCCGGGCGCCGTTGATGGTGGCCATTTGCAGCACCTGCTGCAGGGGCAGCACCGTGGGGTCGTGCCGGAGGCCCTTGTGGAGCAGGGCGGCCATGTGCATCTCCTCCAGCATGTTCAGGTTGTTGTTGCTGGCCGCGCCGTCGGTGCCCAGAGCCACGGTCAGTCCTTCGTCGATCATGGCGGGCACGTCCGCCACGCCGCTGCCCAGCTTCAGATTGCTTTCAGGACAGTGGATCACGACCACACCCCGCTCCTTCAGCAACGTTCGATCCTCCGGGGTAAGCCAGACGCCATGGGCGGCGTAGGCCCGGCCCCCAAAGGCCCCCAAGCGGTCGAACCACTGAGCCGGGGTCAGGCCATATTTATCGATGCAGTTCTGCTGCTCGGCTTGGGTCTCCGACAGGTGGATGTGCATGCCCGCGCCCCGTTTTTGCGCCTCATCGGCGGCGGCCCGGACCATCTTTTCCGTGCAGGTGTATTCGGCGTGAACGGAGAAATCCACCACGATCCGGCCGTTCCCCGCCCCGTTCCATGCCTCGTACAGGGCCAGCATCTCCCGCATCCGGCGGCAGGTCATAGGGTCTTCGTCGGGGTCGAAGGACTGCATGGGCCGGCAGAGGTTGGCCTTCATGCCGGCGGCAAGGATAGCGGGGGCGCTATAACCTGCACCCATGTACATATCCGTGAAGGCCGTGGTGCCGGAGGAGAGCATCTCCAGCATCGAAAGCTCCATGCCCACGCGCAGATCCTCGTCCGTGAGCCGATCCTCCACGGGGAACACGGTGTCGAACAGCCATTCGTGGAGAGGCAGGTCGCTGCCCAGGCCCCTTAGCAGGCTCATGCCCGTGTGGGTGTGGCCGTTGACGAGTCCCGGCAGCAGGAGCTTATGAGTCATGTCCTTCGTTTCGTCGTAGGCGCCTCGGGGGGCGTCCTTGCCGACGTAATTGATCCGGTCCCCGTCAATGCCCAGATACCCGTTTTTCAGGCAGACGAACCCATCGTTTTCCCAGGCTAAGATGTCCGCGCCCTTCA
Organism: Christensenellales bacterium; assembly: GCA_045224495.1. GTDB lineage: Bacteria > Bacillota > Clostridia > Christensenellales > CAG-138 > RUG472. Next base: position 2,391 of record JBGVAK010000065.1, on the reverse strand, counting down.
GCAGTCGCTTCATGTGTTTCTCCTTTTATTAGGAAATGATTAAAAGCACGCACCCTTTCTTGAAAGAAAGGGTGCAACCCCAAAGAACTTTAAGAAGGAAAGGTCGGTCGTTGTACAGCCTATGCCCTCTTCTTAAGTTTCTCTTTTTATTCCTTCTTCTCCTCCGGTGCGTCCGGAAGCTTGGTGACGCTCTCCTGCTGCTTCAGCTTGGCCTGCTCCTTCTGGTATTTCTTCTGTAGCTTCAGGGCCTTGCGCTTTTCCCGCTTCGCCCTGCGCTTGGGAGACCTCTTGACGATCAGCACCACCACGAGGACGACGACGCCCAGGAACACGACCCACACCAGGATCACGGGCAGGTCGGACACGAAGTTGATGCCGAACCGGGTCGCGCCCTCCTTCACGTCCTCCCAGTTCTCCTTGAACCGGCGGGCGATCTCCTGCGCGGCGGTCTCTTTCTCCACGGTGGTCTCCCGCGCCACCTCCTGGATGCCCAGATGGACGGAGGAGTAGGCGATCTGGTCGTCGAAGGTCCGCAGCGTGGACTCATAGCTCTCGATCTCATAGAGCACGTCGGACAGCCGATTCTGGATGAGGATGATGTCCTCCACCTCCTGGGCCTTCTTGAGGAGCTCCATCAGCGTCTCCTGCTCGGTCCGAAGGGCCTTCACATGGCTTTCCAGGTCCACGTAGGTCAAAGTCACGTCCCGGGTGTACAGGTTCTTGTAGGTCACGTTGCCCAGCTCCGACACCTGGTCGCAGAAGGCGTCCAGCTGGTCCGCCGGGATGCGAGCGGTCACGTCCGCGGACCGCATGCGGTTCCGGTTGTAGCTGTTGCCGTTGATGCTGGAGGCCTCCACGTACCCGCCCACGCTGAGGATGGACCGGTTCAGGCTCTCCAGAAACTCGTCGAACTCCCGGGTCTGGATAGACAGATCCCCGTTCTTGATGATCTTCCGACCTGTCACGGCTCCGGTCAGGTTGCTGCTTTCGCCCTGGACCTTGGAGTTGGCGGCAGTCGTGGACACCTTCCCGGCGGCCTTGGCCTCGGCGCGGTAGCCCTCGTCAGCCATGGCTGCCGGCACTTCCATCTCGTATTCAGCGGTATCGTAGGCTATCTCCGCAGGCGCGTAGCCGTACTCCCGGCTTGCAGACTTGGTGTTGTGGCTGCAGCCCGCCAGCAGGACCACCATGCAGGCTGCCAGCAGGACGGCGATGATCGCTCTATTGCGTTTCATGTTCGTATTCCTCCCTTGTGGTTTCATCTTCAATACCGCATAACCACCGGAAAGGTTGCACGGTCCTCAAATTTTCCCGGTCAACACGGGCCGCACGGCCACCACGTCGTCGTCGAGGAGCACGGTCACCGCCATGGTCCCCTTGCTGAATCTATCCTCCAACCGGAGCTGCTCCGTGTTCATGGGGGTCTCGGGGCTCCGCCGCTGGACGATGACGATATCGTAGGGCTCCTTCACGGGCTTTGCCCAGACGAGCCGGGTCCCGTTGCTGCCCCGTTTGTTGAAGTCGAAGGTCTTGAGGCCCTTGCCGCCCCGGCCCTGGGGCTCGTATTCGAAGAGGAAGGACCGCTTGGAGAACCCCCGGTCCGTGATGAGGGCCAGCTCGCCCTCGTCGTCGGTCTGTCCCGCGTAGATCACCCGATCCCCGTCCTCCAGCTTGATGCCCCGAACGCCCGAGGACACCCGGCCCATGCTGGGCACCTCCTCCGCGGCGAACCGGATACTCATGCCCTTCTCCGTCACCAGCAGCAGGGAAAGTCCGTTCGCTTTCTCCACGCCGATCAGCTTATCCTTGTCCTTCAGGTTCAGGGCCGCGGTGCGCTTCGCGCGGATGCTGTACTCGGCGCAGGGGGTCCGCTTCACGGCCCCGCCCGCGGTATAGAATAGGTAATCCCCCTCGGCGTCCTCACCGAACACGGCCACGATCTGCTCGTTCTTCTCGAAGGCCAGGAGGGAGGTGAGGCTCACCGCCCGGGCCGTGGGCCGGGTCTCGGGGACGTCGCTGACGTTCAGCATCAGCATGTCGCCGCGATCGGTGAACAGCCGGAGCTTTTTGTCGCCCATGATCTTCACCACCTGCCAGGGCTTGTCGGCGCTGATCTCCCCCAGGGTGAAGAGCCGGGCGGGCCACTTGCGCACCGTCAAGTCGGCGCAGAAGGCCACGGCCATCTCCTCGGTGACCACGGCGTTCTCGTCGGCGAGCTCGATCCGGGTATCCCCCTTCACGATCTGGGTCCGGCGGGCCACCGGGAACAGCTTCTTGATCTCCAACAGCTCCTTCTTGATGAGGGCCATGAGCTTCCGCTCGGAGGCCAAAATCCCTTCCAGCTCCGCGATGCGCCGCTGCACGTCGTGATACTCCTTCTCGATGGCCACC
>JBGVAK010000064.1:0-14028 GCA_045224495.1 Christensenellales bacterium | reverse complement strand
GGAGATCTCCACGATCTTGCAGCCCAGCTGCCGGGAGAGCTCCTTCACGTTGATGCTGTCCCCCGCCTTCTTGACCAGGTCCATCATGTTGAGGGCGATGACCACGGGGATGCCCAGCTCCGTGAGCTGGGTGGTGAGGTACAAATTGCGCTCCAGGTTGGTGGCGTCCACGATGTTCAAAATGGCGTCGGGCTTTTCCTCCATGAGGTAGTTCCGGGCCACCACTTCCTCCAGCGTGTAGGGAGAGAGGGAGTAGATGCCGGGCAGGTCGGTCAAGACGACCTCCTTGTCCACGATCAGCCTGCCTTCCTTCTTCTCCACGGTGACGCCCGGCCAGTTGCCCACGAACTGGTTGGAACCGGTGAGCTTATTGAACAGGGTGGTTTTGCCGCTGTTGGGGTTGCCCGCCAGGGCGATGCGCAGTTGATTTTCCATAGCCGCCTCCTTTACTCTACCTCGATCATCTCGGCGTCCGCCTTGCGGATGCTCAATTCATAGCCCCGCACGTTGACCTCCACCGGGTCGCCCAGGGGGGCCAGCTTCCGGACGTAGACCTCCACGCCCTTGGTGATGCCCATGTCCATGATCCGGCGCTTCACCGCGCCTTCGCCGTGGAGCTTGATCACCTTCACGGTGTCGCCCACATTCACATCTCTCAGTGTTTTCATTCGTATTTCTCCTTTGCTTCGCTTTTTCAAATCATTATTTTGCCGGCCATCTCCTTGCTGATGGCCACCCGGGATTCCTTGATCTTGACGATCAAATTCCCGCCGATGGTGTTCAATACCGTGACCGCGCCGCCCGCTACGAAGCCCATGTCCTCCAGGTGCTTCTTCATCTCGGGGCTGCCGCCCACGCGCTTGATGACGGCTTCTTCGCCTGTGTCTGCCAATATCAGCGGCATCATCGTCTTTCCTCCTCTCTCATGGGCCCCTCGCAGCTGTTAAATACCTCTAACCAACGGCCCACAAAAAGGGTTAGAGCTCGCTAACCTGCATGTAGTTTAGCACCTTTAATTATAGTTGTCAACCTCTAACCTACGGGTATTCGTTTTTCCTTGCTATTCTCTCCGACCTGTGGTATCCTCACGGTAAGAAACAAAGGACAGGGTGAGGACGATGACCATACATAAATCAGCAGAAGATTATTTGGAAGCCATGCTCATGCTGAAAGAGGAGCGGGGCTATATCCGCTCCATCGACGTGGCGGAGAAGCTGGGCGTGACCAAGCCCAGCGTCAGCTATGCCACCAAGCGCCTCCGGGAGAGCGGCTACATCTCTTTGGACCCGGCGGGCATGATCGTGCTGCTCCCGCCCGGTCTCGAGATCGCGGAACGCATGTATGAGCGCCACAAGCTCCTCAGTGAGCTTCTCATGGGCCTGGGCGTCAGCCCGGACACCGCCCGGCGGGACGCCTGCGAGATCGAGCACGACCTCAGCGAGGAGACCTTCAACGCCATCCGCCGCCATGCCCGGCAGTATCGCTGAGCGTTTTATCGTATCTTTTGTGATGAAGCTTGCCCGCTGATCGGGCAAGCTTTTTCCAACGACGGACCAAACAAAAAAGAGCCACGACCCTATTGACTCTCACATTATGGCAGGCAGTATAGTGGGCCTGAGCTCAAAGGAAACCCGACCACAGGAGGTGCCCCCATGTTGAAGATCGGAGAATTTTCAAAGCTGTCCAGGATCAGCGTTCGCATGCTCCGCCACTCCATCGCCTGCACCCCCTTTCCTTGATGGGATCATTATATCCTGTGAGAAAGGTATCGTCCTGTCTTTTCCTGTTCAGATCTGTCCAAACCAATGGTTTTCATTCCACGATTCCTTCACTTCTGAACTTGGCCAGCATCTCCAGCATGTGGATGCCAATCTTCTCCGGATCATTGTCCAGACCGGCGCAGATGAAGCGGAGGCCGTCTGGCGTCAGGATGCGGCCATGCAGCTTGTCGGTTTGGTACTGCTGGTACTTCTCATATTCCTTATTCGAAATCTGCTTCATTTAGGCCTCCAATTAACTCGACAAGCTGGAATTCAACTGTCATACGCAGTGGTGAAATCTGCTCCGCCATTGAGCCTATCAAGCAATTCCAATAAACCGTGCTGACCGTGTACTGTCATCCATACATCGAGTTCATGCTTCGCATTCAGATAACGGAAACGCCTGTCCTCCGCTTCCCCCGCATAGAACTCTGCCGGGGTATCCATATCCTCAAGAGCAACCGTGTTTTTTCCGTTGTCGGTCTGCGCGATCCATTGCGCTTCACTATATCTTTTCCGGTAGTCATTCTGTAAAGCAAGCCCTTCATCGAACCACGTCGGGATTGCTTTTTGCGCTTTGGCTGAAAGACGCGAACGCAGTTCCGCATGGGTGATCTCGTGTGCCAGAATGTCGAGTTCGAGATACTCGTCAGATATACAAACGTAATATGCCTCGACGGGGAAAGAAACGATAACAGTGCCGTGATCTTCTCCGAGTTTCCGGGTCAGCTTCCCGTTATCACAGATGATGAAGGTCGTCTCATCCTGAAAATGCAGATCACCGAAAAATGTCCTGACACGATCCTTGGCCTGTTCGATCATCTCAAGAAGCTCTTGCCGATCTCCTGCATAATCTCTGTTGATGTAAACGTGAGAAGCGATTTCTGTAAATGCAGATCGATACGGGACAGTCGTCAGATAGCCGAACTGGGTAAACTGAAACATAGCCCCAACAACCGCCGCGAGTATGAGCAATATTGTGATAAACAGTAAGACTCTCTTTTTCTTTGCTCTCATATCTTCAAATCCCGCTAACCCGAATCTACATCAGCAAGGTGTTGATCACAGCCATATCGTCGTTCTGCTTTTGGATTTCCTTTATTTCCTCTTCCGTGAATTGTTTTTTCAGTTTTCCCCCGCACACAGGACATTTCTTTTCCGACAGATCACATTTTTCGCCGCAGTCTTTGCAGATCTTATACATAAACATTTACCTCCCGGGGGGTTATCCGCTTATCAATGAAACCAGAAACCAGATTCCGAATGCGACTGCAGCGGAAGCGGCCAAAGCAATCAGGAACAGAAATGGCTTCGGCAAGCTGGTTTCTCTGTTTCCACGCTTGAATTTATACAGCAAACCTGAAGCATGGAAGAAAACCATCACCACCGAGACATATACAAACACCTGGCAGTAAAGAAAAACTATTTCCGTCAGCTGGCTGAAAGAACGGATACCCGTTAGTTTGAGGATCATCAGCACAACCAGCGCGCAGACACCCAGCAGGCTTTCCGTCGTAATGTTTTTCAAAATCGTTGTTTTTTCCGTTTCTGCATAATCAGACATTCTACTGGCGACTTCTTTTGCTTCTTCATTCATTTTCTCGCTTTTCCTTTCTCCGTCAATCAATTCCGGAATACTGACGCCGTAAAGTTCGGCAATCTCCAACAGCAGGCTGATGTCGGGCATATTCGTTCCTGTCTCCCAACGGGACACCGTCCGATTGGAAACGCCTAACTGTTCCGCTGCTTGCTCCTGTGTCAAATTCTTTTCCTTCCTGATTGTTTTCAGGAACGCGCCGATCTTAATCTGATCCACCTGGGTTTTCCTCCTTTCGCAGTCAGTTTAACGCCAGTCTAATCATTTGGACACGACACAAAGCGAGAAAATGCCGCATCCTATCGATTAGACATCATTGTCTGGTTCAACAAATCCCGATTTCCGCTTCACATTATACAGACCGAATGTGTCCAAATCTACCACAGCGAAAGGGAAATATGAAAACTTACCCCCTTCTTGCCCAACTTACCCTGCTGCCTGTGCAACTTACCCTGCTCATAAAAAAAACTTACCCTGCTTGGAGGTAAGCCGCCGTCGAATCATTGAATTGTATCAAAGTTGGCGTTTTTATATCCAGGAGCTTCCCGGCAAAGTCCGCCGGGACGGGCCATAAGGCGTCCTCCACCCACTGGGCCGCCAGGTCCTTATCGAGGCCCCAGACCAGGCTGTCCGTGATCTTGCCCAAGAGCGTGGAGCGGGTGATGATGCCGTCGTATACGGTGCCCATGCCGCCCAGAGCCTTGTAGGAGCGGCGGATCTCGTCGTGCCGTGTCATATGCCCTCCATGAATTCTATCTTCACGATTTTCATCTTTACCAGGCTGTCGCAGAAGCGGATCATCAGCTTGTGGAACAGCCCCACGTTCCGGTAGATATCCCGATAGCCCCGCATGTAACTCTTGGCGGTGAGGTTGGCGAACCGATCGCTCCAGTCATGGAGCGCTCCCTCGTCCTCCAGGGAGAAGTAAGCGCCCACGTCCGTGATCCCGGCCTCCTTGAGCCAGGTCTTGCGCATGAGCTTGGCCCCCCGCTGGTTGCAGGAGTCGAAGGCCAGGGCCCCGCCGGGGAAGCGACGGGCCATGGTGTCGAAGAGCTGTCGCACGGCCTCGGTCTTGAAATAATAGAACACCCCGGCGGCGAAAAAGACGGCGCCGTCGGAGCCGTCGATCCGGTCCATCCAGCTATAGTCGTTCAAGTCGCAGGCCAGGTTCGTCTCCCGCTCGGCCGCCGGCAAGAGCTGGTTGCGCACCGCGATCACGTCCGGAAAGTCGATGTTGTAGCCCCGACAGAAACCGTTGTCGCACTTGTGGAAGGTATCGTCCAAGCCGCAGCCCAGGTTCACCACGGCGGCCCGGGGATGCTCCTTCAGGTATGCTTCCACCTCGCACCTGAGGTCGTACTGCCGCTGGGCCACCTCCAGGGCGCCGAAGAGCCCTGCCGGGGATTCCATCTTCTGCCGCTTCTCGGCAAAGTCGTAGTCCAAGGCGTCGCAGATGCGCCTGGCCTCCGGGTCCGAAAACAGCTCCGGGAACCGCTCCGAGCACACCAGCCGCCCGAACAGGGGGATGATCAGCGTCTCCTGGACCGTGTTCTTTTCAATATGATACTTCATCCTATCCTCCTATCCTAAAGCTACATCCAGAGCCATCATAAGGCTGAAACCCACGGCGAAGAACAGGACGCCGATATTGGAATGCTCCCCCGCCGACATCTCCGGGATCAACTCCTCCACCACCACGTACAGCATAGCCCCCGCGGCGAAGGACAGCAGATAGGGCATGGCCGGGACCACCAGCCCCGCCACGATCACGGTCAGCCCGCCGAAGACGGGCTCCACCGCCCCAGAGAGGACGCCCAGCCAGAAGGATCTGGGCTTGCTCTTGCCCTCCGCGTAGAGGGGCATGGAGATGATGGCCCCCTCCGGAAAGTTCTGGATGGCGATGCCCAAAGCGAGGGCCAAGGCCCCGCCTGCCGTGATGTTGGCAGACCCCGTGCGAAGACCGGCGTAGACCACGCCCACCGCCATGCCCTCGGGGATGTTGTGGAGCGTCACGGCCAGGACCATCATGATCGTACGGGACAGATGACTTTTGGGGCCCTCCGCCTGGTCGATGCGCCGATGCAGGTGGGGGATCGCATGATCGAGGAGCAGCAGGAACCCGATGCCCAGCCAGAAGCCGATGAAGGCCGGCAGGAAGGCCCAGCGGCCCATGGCTCGGTTCTGTTCGATAGCCGGGACGATCAAACTCCAGATGGACGCCGCCACCATGACCCCCGCCGCAAAGCCGGTGAGGGCCCGCTGCACGCCCAGCTTCAGGTCCTTCTGCAGGAAGAACACGCACCCGGCGCCTGCCGCCGTGCCCAGGAAGGGGATCAGCAACCCCCACAGGACCGTCATCTCCACCCGAACCAGCCCTTCTTTTCATAGGGCACCGATTCCAGCCCCCGGCAAGTGTACCCTGTGGCGTCGATGGCCGCCTTCAGGCCGGCTGTGTCCACCGCTTCCTCCGTCAGGAAGGAAGCCTCCCCCTTGCTCCGGGAGGCGGTGACCTTCTTGGCGGCGGGGACCGCTTTGCGGATGGCGTCCGCCACGTGGGCCTCGCACATGCCGCACATCATGCCGTCGATCTTCAATACCGTTTTGATCATGTTCCCTTCCTCTCTTTCTTCTTGTAGCCGCAATCGCAATAGGGCCCGCCGGAGGCCAGGGTATACGTGCGCACGAACTCGCAAACCCCGCCCGCCTTGCTCATGGTGTAGTCCAATCGGCACATGGCGGGGACCAGGTCGAAGAGCCCCAGCTCCTGCATCAGGGTGCAGATCCCGCAGCGGCTGAACCGGGCTTCGTAACCGCTTCCGTCCCCATAGGGCAGAAACGCCATGTTCCAGGAATAGGGGTTTCGATCCGCGGCGTTCAGGGTGGCCGTGGCCTCCATGCCCGCTATGTCCCTGGGTCTGAACTGCCGCCTGCCGTTCAGGCGGCAAAACCAACGCATGGGGCCGATCATCATGGCCCCGGCGTAGTATCCCGTCAGCTCGTCCACACTGGGCCGCCGGGGCATCCTCAATACGAAGGCACACAGCATGGCGCAGCTCACGATGTTCATCCGGAACCGGTCGCCCCTCTCGAAGGTAGGCAGCCTTTGGATCAGGGCCCGGTATTCCCGGTGGGCGCTTTTCGTGATCTCAGCCGCCGCGGCCCTGTCATAGCCCAACACCTCCGTGAGCTTCCTTCGAAAGCTCCCGGCGAACAGAGCCCACATCCCCGCAGGCATTCCCCCATATCGCATGGACAGCCCTCCCTATCTGTGAATGGATTTGCCTTACTACAAGTTAGTTTTCTCTAACCATGGAGTATAGCACAGGCTTTTCGTTTTGAAAATACCCTTGTTGCGTTTTCGTCCCCGAAACTTTTCCCGGCGTCGGATGCGGCAGATTGGTATTGACATCGGCAGGAAAGGCTATATACTTATAGTTAGATATATCTAACCATTGGCAGCTGCACATGCTGCGAACCAAAACGGTAGGAGGCCCGTCCATGGAGTTGCATAGAGCCGGCATGGAGTACCTGAAAACGATCCTGATCTTAAAGCAGCAGAACGGCTCGGTGCGCTCGCTGGATGTGGTCAGGACGCTGAACGTGACCAAACCCAGCGTCAGCAAGGCCATGAAGCACCTGCGCGAGGGCGGGTATCTGTCCATGGAGGGGGATAAGCGGATTTGCCTGACGAAAGCCGGACGCCAGATAGCGGAACAAGCCTTGGAAAAGCACCGCATCCTGACAAACTGCCTGCTCTCCATGGGGGTGGACCCCGTCGTCGCCGAGCGGGACGCCCGCCAGATGGAGCATAGCATCAGCGCCGAATCTTTGGAACGGATGCAGCGGTTCGTGGGCGGAAAGTCGTCGCAGGAACCGAGCTGATCCTCCGCATATACAAGCAGAAAAAACGACCGGCCGAGAAGCGTAAACGGCCGGTCGTTTTTGGCTGTATCGAAGGGGCGAATCATGGGAAACGGATCAGAGAAGGGCTTGGATTTCCGAAAGCGTGGGCATGACCCGCAGGGCCCCCTTGCGGGTGGTGACGATGGCCGCAGCGGCGTTGGCGAAGCGCAGCATGGCGACAAGGCTGTCGTCGGTGCGGTCGACGAGGCCGTTTTGGAGCACGTCATGGAGCACGCAGGCGCAGAAGGTGTCCCCCGCGCCGGTGGTCTCGATGGTGCGGACCCGGACGCCGGGGGCGCTGACGTGGCGGCCGCCGTAGAAGCAGTGGCTGCCGTCGGGACCCGCGGTGATGTTCAAGAGGCGAATGTTGGGGAACCGGTCGAGGAGCATGGCCGCCCCCTTTTCAAAGTCCCGTTCCCCGGTCATGAACAGCACCTCGTTGTCCGAGATCTTCAGGATGTCGCACCGGGCCAGGCCCCATTCGATCTGCCGCTTCGCCTCCCCAAGGTCGTCCCACAGGGGCTCCCGCAGGTTGGGGTCGAAGGAGAGGATGGCCCCGGCCTCCTTCGCCGTGTGGACCGCGACCTGGGTGGCCGTGCGGCAGGGCTCGTCTGTGAGGCTCAATGTGCCGAAGTGGAAGATGCGGCAGCCCGTGAGCAGCCCCTCGTCCAGCTCCTCCGCCGTCAGCAGGATATCCGCCCCGGGCTTGCGGTAGAAGCTGAACTCCCTGTCGCCCCCGGGCAGGGTGTGGACGTAGGCCAGCGTGGTATGCACGTGCCTATCCCGCAGCAGGCCCCGAGTTTCGATGCCGCAGGCCGTGATGGCGTCCGTCAGCAGGTCCCCGAAGGTGTCCTGCCCCACCTTGCCCAAAAAGGCGGTTTTATGGTCCAAGTTCTGGAGCATGGCCAACACGTTGCAGGGCGCGCCGCCGGGGTTCACCTCCAGGAGGGGGTTCCCCTGGGGGCTCATCCCGCTCTCGGTGAAGTCGATCAAAAGCTCGCCCAGGGCCGTCACGTCATAGGGTTTCATGCTTATCCTCCGAAACAAGATCTTTTTCTTGTATATCCGCTGCTATTACCATACATGTTAGCATACGTTGCGGACGGCCCCCTTGTCAAGCTATTTTGCTAAACCAACCGGCAGCGCTCGGCTCCATCCTGCGGGGGCAACATATGGTCGAAAAATGCGCGCTGCGCGCTTTTCTCCTTGTTTTGCCCGTGCTCCGTGTTGCTGCTTCCCGCACTGCGGGCGCTCCACTTCGCACCAGTTAGCAGCCGACGGCTGTTGCCCTTCGGGTTGTAGGTCGGTGCTGGAAGAGAAAGAAATAAGACCGCCCTGCGGCGGTCTTATTTCTTTGGCTCCCCGCAGGAAGTTAAATCCGAACCGGTCAGCTCCTCATGGAAGATCCTATTTACCTCTTCCAGAGTGATCGTCTTGGAATCGTCTTTGAAGGTATAAATCAGCACGATTCTGTCATCATAGACATAGACTGCCTTTACAAAATAGTCGATGATCTGTTTTTGAAACTTGGCCTCTCGAATGTCCCCGTATCTGAAACGCTCCATCCAGTGGACGATCATATCCCGGTTTAGATTCGGCTGCTGCATCTCCTCCTGGATGATCTGCGTTTCCAGCTCCTCTTTTTCCGCTTCTAGCTCATCCATCCGCGCCTTGACGGTTTCGTTGAAGAAGCCCTTTTGCACGGCGTCCAGCAGATTGTCTCTGGCGCTCCTGTTTTCTTCCAGCCGTTTTCGCAGCACGGGGAGAAGCCGATCCTCTTCCTCCTGAGCCCTGATCATCATGTCGGCGACACGGTTGATCGCAGCATCGGTGAGGGCATGATGAACTGTGTATTTCACGACAGCATATTCGATCATTTCCTTGCGGACAGCTTTTTTCTTGCAGCCCTTTCCGCGCTTCGCTTTCGAGCACTTATAGTAGTGATATGTCTCCCCTGTTCGGCTCGTGCCGCTCTCTCCCGCCATGAATGCGCCGCATTTTCCGCAATAGAGCTTTGTCGTCAGCATATAGTCCACATCGGTTTTGAACCGGGCGGGAGCTTTTCGGTTGCGGGTGAAGCGCTCCTGCACCCGCTCATACAATTCCGGGGACACGATCTGCGGCACACCGTTTTCCACGACAATATCCATAAATCGGTATTCCCCGATATATTTACGGTTGTGGAGCATAAATACGATAACGCTTGGAGAAAAATCCTTTCCGGTCTTGGATCGAATGCCACGGGAGTTCAAATCCTTGCATATCTTCGTGGACGGTTCCCCTTCGGCATAGCGCTGGTATACCTCCTGCACTACCTTCGCCTCAGTCGGTTCGATGTGGAACTTCCGATCCTCTCCCACATAGTACCCATATGGGATGAGGCTGCCGTTAGATTTGCATTTCAGCGCATTCTCGGTCATGCCTCGAATGACCTTCTCGGAAAGCTCGGCGGAATAGAACTCCGCGTACCCTTCCAGCATCGCCTCCAGCAAGATGCCTTCAGGCCGATCCGAAATGTTTTCCTTGGCGGATACGACGCGCACGCCATTCTTTTTGAGGATAGCCTTGTTGCGGGCAGAATCATAACGATTGCGTGCAAAGCGATCCAGCTTCCAGACGATGACCACATCAAACAGATGCTTGGCGCTGTCCTTGATCATCCGCTGAAAATCGGGCCGATCGTCAGTTTTCGCGGAGAAGGCACGATCAATGTAATTCGCTACGACGGTGATGCCCTGTCGATCAGCGAACTCCATACATTCACGGATCTGGCCTTCTATGGACTCCTCCCGTTGATTGTCAGAGGAGTATCGCGCGTAAATGACGCCCTTCATTCATCTTTACCTCCCGAAAGCATGGAAAGCAGCGCATCCTTGAATTTTGCGTGCATGGCAGAGGTCGGGTCAAAGCACATCTCTATAAACTGCTTCAATTCCGGATTATCCGCCTGCGTCTGCGGATGATACTCGTACAGTTTCCCTTGGGGATGATCGGTGCGCCCGAGCAAATAATCCAGCGACACATCGAAGTAATCCGCGTATTGCACCAGCATCCCATACGGCATCTCCGACACATTGTTTTCGTATCGGAAGATCGCTGACTGTTTCGTGTTCAGCATGGCTGCCACCTTCGCCTGTGACAGACCTGCGCCTTCGCGCAGCGTCCTGATCCGTTCTCCGACAATATCCATATTACTCCGATCCTTTGTTTGGTATGATTCATTATAATCATAATATAGTATATTGTCAATCCTTTTTCGGTATTCCTTTGCTCAATCAGCAGCGTCTACGATAGATCGAATAGCATCACCCAGCTTTGCACGGCAGATGCCAAGTTTCTGCGGCTCGAAAACAACTAAGGCGTCGGGGATGTGCGGCTTATGCTTCTTGCTGAACGAGGTATCTCCGAAGAAAGCGTTAAAATTGGCCATGGGGATATTGACCCATTCCGTGTGATCCCGCTGGTTAGCCAGAATGAATCGGACCAACTCCTCAATCATGTAATTGGGAACGCTCTTTGGCGCAGCCTGCGCGATCTTGTCCCGCACTGGCTGTGGCAGCGGGTATTCCTCCATCCGCAGCGGCCCCGCCGCCAACGCTTCGGCGATCATGTCATCGAAGCGGATGACCCATGCCCCTTTGGTATTGGGGGCGTACAAAGGCACCTGAAACTTTTTCACATGCTTTTTCCATTCCTTTGTAAAGCCGTTGGACATGCCGGAACAGCGCTCCAGTGTCTGCTTTTTCACATCATTGGGATGAACTTTTACAAAGGAGATCACGTTTTTGACATGCCGATAGAACCAGCCTCTTCCGTCAGCGGTCACCAGCTCAGGAAACAGGCCGTGAAGCTCACGAAAGTCCACCTGGGCCGTGCCCTCCGCGTTCTTCGGCACGCTGCACCAGGCGCATAAGGCCATGCGGGCGTAGCCGATCCGATCATATGGATCGTGTACCAGGGTCCCGTCCTTCTCATGAAACAGATACCCCCTGGCGAGGATGGTGAATACCTGGGCAAAGCCCTTGTTCATGTCCAGCAGCATCTCCAACGTAAACCTGCCAAAAAAGGAAGTGTCCCGCTTGTGAGCTGCGGCGTACCTTGGGAAATGGGTATACGCCTGAAATTCCTGCCATTCGTCGGTCATCCGCCCAGCCACCTCCATTTCCTTTTCTTTTTCGGTTTCGGTTCAGATTCAGGCGTAATCATCCGCAGCACCAGATCCGGGAAGCAAGCCAATAGGAAGTCACGCCGACCCAAGGCAAGCGCATACTGCACGATCTCCTGAACAGTGAAACGGTCCGGGTCCCGGGAAAAGACCAACTGCGCGTGGCAGTTCCGCAGCACGCCCTCCTTGGGAGAGCGGAAACGGTCCACATCCCGCAGCATATCCCTCAGTTCCTTGGGATCGGTCACCCGGTAGAGTCGAGAAGGGTCCTTCTCCTTACGGTAGAAATCATCCAGATCACAGATGATGTCCCCCAGCAGCCGATACCCGCCGTTCCTGAAATCACAGAACAGCTCCGCATACTCGGGAACGTACAGCGGCGCTCGGGTACGCAGTGCATACAGCTTCGGTTTTCTCTCCTCCGGCGGCAGCAGATGCCATTGCACCTCTCCGAGCCAAATACGGGCTTCATGGATCTGTTCCGGAGGGGTGTCGTCGAACAGGCGATATAGCTCATCGGAAAGGTAGTCGCCGTCCTTAGCCTGGGCATACAGTATCCGATCCACATCCGATTTGCGCGGAAACTCATGTGAGCCATACTGTACCGCCCGACACCGGCCCAGGGCGGTGTCATACGCGGAGAGGATCGCCTCCATGCGCTGTATCTTCTGCGGGTCCAAACCCTCCTTCCAACGGGGCTCCTGTGCAAAGGAGAACAGCACCCCGTCCTCCGCGGGGGATGGTTGGAGGCAAGGCGTTTCCCGCTCCAGCATATACGCAAGATAGGGCACCCGTTCCAGATTGGCGGTCACATCTTCCCATTCCACCGAAGCAAAGAAATCCTTCATCCGCTTTTGCATCGTCTCCTCATACCATTTGCGCTTCTCTCCCTGCTTCAGGATGCTTTTATACCGCAGGAACAGGCTGGTGGGGGCCTTGTTGAAGCCCAGATAGTCCCTCAAATCCGGCTTGACTCCGCTCTTGGAGGAATCGATCTCGAGCCCGATCAGAATTGCCAGCAGCTCCGTGTCTAAGGCATACTCCTCCTGCAGATCCCCTTCGTCCGTTTCGTCATACGCGATCAGCCCCCGGCGCAGCGCCTCGTTGCTGACCTGCCCGACACGGGAGGAGAACGTGCTTTTGACCGTTTCCATCCGAGCCTGCCAGTCGTTGGCGTCCGCATACAGCGGCTTTGCCGCAGGGATCTTCAAAACCGGCAGATCGTTCCTGGGGTCGACACAGTTCACCAGCAGCGGTTCCGCGATGGTCTTCACATAGTCGCCGTCGTAGTCCGCGCCACCCAGCCGCTCCGCGATCAAGGCGCGAGAGTCGATCATCACCACATATCGAAGATGGGACAGATACCGTTCCCGCAAGGGGCCGACATCCTTCAAAGGCACCGCCGATACCTCCTCGTTGCGGGCGATATGGGGGCTGCGGAGCAGCAGATACCGCTCCTGAACGGGGTAGGCCGGCGCCGGCGCATAGATCGTGTTCCCCTGCAGGCACTCCCGGCGCATGGCGTCATACGCGGCGGTCCTCCCCACGCTGGTTTCCACCATGTGCATCAACAGGCGCATTAGGTCGTCCGACAGGTATCGGTTATCCCCGGATACCAGCAACTGGCCGAGACTGTAGTGGCGAAGCAAGGCTTTTGCCTGAACGGAGAGCTCCTTGGCAAAACAGGGCTCGTCTATGAACCGTTCATTCTGACGGATCAGTTTGAACCGGGTATTCCTTGGGTCCCTGTCTGTCCACGGTTCGTCACTGATCCGGGACAAAAAGTATTCTTTACGGACATCGGGAACGGCGACCAGATCGTAGTATGCCGTTTCCGTGGTCTTGGTCAGCCAGGTACGGGGATCGGTCCTGGGCGATTTCTTCCAGCCCAGCGGAAGATCCAGGGGTCGAAAAGTCTCCGCATCCATTTGGAGGGTGTTCAGAAACTGATAATTGAAGCAGACGGTCCCCTGTGACCCCGCTTTGTCCGCGCCGGACACATACAGCCCATGATCATACCTTGCCCACCGCTGCCGGTATTCCTCCCAGGACAGGCCGTTTTGCTCCATCCAGCCAAATCCCTTGAACATGCTCTTGGTCAAAATGATATGCACGAGGCCCACGGGATGCCGCCTGCCCCAGCAGTCCACGATATGAGTGACGCCCACCTCCTTCAGGAGCCCTTCAAAATCCACTTCATGGACCATACCCTTGATGTAGGGCAGCCGGATCTGGAACGAGTGGTGGTGTTCTCCGTGTATGTTCAGCACCTTCGCGGCATATGGGGAGATCAGCCCTTCTCCATCGAAGCCCATGACCTCAATGTCGGCGGTCTGCTCTACGCGATGATAGGTTCGCATGGGCCCGTCGCTACCATCGTCCGCAACGGTGACCTGGTCCACATTCTTGACGACATACACGGGATTGTCTATGACGATGATATTATCCTTATAGGAGAAGTCCTCATACTCTACCCTTTCCCCCGTGGTGAACATGAGGCCGTTATAGGCGTACAGCTTGGAGAGCTGGCACTCCCCTATCTCCATGCCGAGCTGCATCCGCTCCTTCAGCGGGGCGTATACATCCTCCCGCACAAAGGCAAG
>JBGVAK010000063.1:0-10904 GCA_045224495.1 Christensenellales bacterium | reverse complement strand
GTTCTTCCTGATAACTCACGCCGCGTCACCTCCTTTCGGCAGGGCGTCCTGGATCTCGGCGATGCGCCGATAGAGCCCGGGTTTCTGAATCAGTTCCTCGTGGGTGCCCTCGTCTACCAGCCGGCCGCCCTCCAGGACCAGGATCTTATCCGCCTCGCAGAGGGTGGTGATGCGGTGAGAGATGATGAAGAGGATCCCGTCCCGCTTCATGCCGTAGAGGGCGTCCCGGATCTTGGCGTCGGTCTCCGTGTCCACGGCGCTCATGGAATCATCGAAGATCAGGATGGGCGCCTTCTGCATCAGGGTCCGGGCGATGGCTACCCGCTGGAGCTGGCCGCCGGAGAGGGTCACGCCCCGCTCGCCCACCAGCGTGTCGTATCCCTTCTCAAAGCCCATGATCACGTCGTGGATGGCGGCGATGCGGGCCGCCTCTTCTACCTCGGTGTCGGTGGCAGTGGGGTTCACGATGCGGATGTTATCCCGTATGGAGCGGGAGTAGAGGAAGGGCTCCTGGAGCACTATCCCGATGTTCCGGCGAAGGCAGGCGTGGTCGATGTCGTTGATGTCCACGTCGCCGATGGTAATCTTACCCCGTGTGCAGGTGTAGAGTCGCTGCAAAAGCTGCACCAGGCTGCTCTTGCCGGAGCCCGTAGCGCCCAGGATGGCCACCGTCTCGCCGGGCTTCACGGTGAAGGAGATGTCCTTCAACACGTCGTCCGGGGCATCGTAGCCGAAGCATACGTGGTCGAAGCGGATGTCCCCGGTCATGTCCACTGTGAGGGCCTTGCCTGGCTCCGTCTCCGGCGCGGCATCCATGATCTCAGTGAGCCGCTTGAGGGACACGGAGGCCTTGCCCATGTCGGCTAAGATGCGGCCCAGCTGTCGCGCGGGCCAGGTGAGCATGGTGGTGTAGGTGGAGAAGAGGGTCACGAGGCCCAGCGTCATGGTGCCCTTGGCGCAGAAATAGACGCCAGCCGCCAGGGAGATGCCGATCTGAGCGAAGCCCACGGCGTCTGACATGCCCCAGTAGTAGCCCAACAGCCGATTGAGCCGGATGTTGGCGTCCCGGGTCTTGGCGTTCAGCTTCGTCAGCTTCTCATACTCCGCTCGCTCCTGCCCAAACGCTCGGACGATGCGCACCCCCGTCAGATCCTCCTGCAGGGCGGCGGACAGCTGGCCCTCCGCCTCGTCCGCGTCCTTGAAATACTTCTGCACATAGCGGAAGTAGACGAAGGAGGACACGACCAAAAAGGGCAGCGTGACCATGGAGATGAGGGCCATGGGCACGTGGATGCGCAGCAGGATCACCAACGCCGTGAAGAACATGACCGCGGTCCTAAGGATGTCCATCATCTGGACGCTGAGGAACCGGCGCACGGTCTCCACGTCGGAGGTACACCGCTGGACCAGATCGCCTGTGGACACGTGCTTGTGGTAGTCGTAGGGCACAGCGTTGATATGCTCGTAGAGGGCGTCCCGCAACGTCTTGGCCATGCCCTCGGCCGCATAGGCCGTGGCCCGGCGCCTAAGGTATGTGAACACGCCGTTCAGCACGGTGAACCCCAAGTACACCGCGCCGCAAAGGACCAGGTGCTCGGCGAAGTATTCCCGACCGCCCAGGCTCTTGATCCAGCGGAAGATGGGCTCCGGGATGTGGGGATCCACGTCCCGGATCACGTAGTCCAAGGTGAAGCTGGTCACGAAGGGCGCTAAATACACGCATATGGCGGCCAGCAGCACGAACAGGGCCGCGACGATCAGATGTCCCCAATAGGGTTTCACCACGCGGAAGAAAAGCCGCCATGGGGATCGTTTTTGCTTCTTTTCAGTCATACTATATCCTCAAAACATGTCCTGTGGGTTGATCTCTATCTTCAAAAATCCGTCCTCCCGGTGGCCGGTCTCAAAGTCGTACACAGCGTGGAGGGCCTGGGGGAGACGCTTGGTGCGCAACAGCTTCACCAGGATCTGGTACCGGCTCTGCCCCGCGATCCGGGCGATGGGGGCGGGGGCGGCCAGCAGGAGCAACAGGTCTCCCTGACCATCTGTACCGAGAGCGGCGCGTAGATCCGCTTCCAACGCTTTGGCGTACTCCTTCCCGCGCTCGATCAGCGCGTCCTCGTTATCGCCGGACAACAGCAGCCGGATGAACAGGGAGAAGGGTGGGTAGAGGCACTTTTTGCGCTGGGCGATCTCGTACTGGTAGAAGCCCGCATAGTCCTGGACCCGGGCGAACTGGAGCACGGGATGATCCGGCACGTAGGTCTGCATGACCACCTGTCCCGGGTCCTTGTCCCGCCCGGCCCGGCCTGAGACCTGGGTCAGGAGCTGGAAGGTCCTTTCCCCGCTCCGATAGTCCGGGAAGCGCAGGGTGGTGTCCGCCGCGATGACCCCCACCAGCGTTACGTTGGGGAAATCGTGGCCCTTGGCGATCATCTGGGTGCCGATCAGGATCTGAGCCTCCCCCCGTCCGAAGGAAGAGAGGATCTGCTCGTAAGCGTCCCGACGGGTCACGGTGTCCGCATCCATGCGGACCGTACTGGTGCCGGGGAACCACTGCTGGATCTGTTCCTCCACCTGCTCCGTGCCCACGCCGAAATACTTGATGAAGGGCTTGCCGCAGTGGGGGCAGACGCTGGGCAGGGGCTTTCGTGCTCCGCAGTAGTGGCAGCGGACCGCGTTCTGGGCCTTGTGGTAGGTCATGGAGATATCGCAGTTGTCGCAGGTCAGCACGTACCCGCAGGCCCGGCAGGAGACGAAGGTGGAATATCCCCGTCTGTTCAAAAACAGCATGGCCTGGTGGCCTTGTTTCAGGCATTCGCCCAGCTTGCTGATGAGCAACGAGGAGAAGATGCCGTTGTTGCCGTTCAAGAACTCCGCCCGCATGTCCGCGATGGACACCGTGGGCAAGGGCCGTCCGCCCACCCGGTGTTTGAGCTCGATGAGCTCGTAGCTGCCGCTCAAAGCCCGGTAGTAGCTCAAAAGGGACGGGGTGGCGCTGCCTAAAAGCAGCTTTCCGCCGCTCATTCTGACCCGGCGACGGGCTACGTCCAAAGCGTGGTAGCGGGGCGTGATCTCGCTTTGGTAGCTGGCTTCATGCTCCTCGTCGATGATGACGAGGCCCAGATTCTCCACCGGGGCGAACACGGCGCTGCGGGCGCCGATGACGATGGGCGCCTGCCCAAGACGGATGCGCCGCCATTCGTCGAACCGCTCCCCGGCGGAGAGACGGCTGTGGAGCACGGCGATCCTGTCCCCGAAGCGGGCGGCGAACCGGCCCACGGTCTGGGGCGTCAGGGCGATCTCCGGCACCAGCACGATGGCGCCCTTGCCCTGCTGCAGGCAATCCTCGATGCATCGGAGGTACACCTCCGTCTTGCCGCTGCCTGTGACGCCGTATAGAAGGGCCGTCCGGCCGGGGGAGAGGGCCTCCACCTGGTCGAGGGCCGCCGCCTGCTCTGCCGTGAGCTCCGGCACGTCCTCCGCCCGGGTGCTGTACTCCGGACGGCGGAACACCGTGAAGCTGCTCTCGGACAGGACTCGCTTCTTCAGCAGGGCCGTGATGGCCGGGCCGGAGCCGGGCAAGAAGGCCCGGATATCCCGGACGGCCATGGGCTGCCCGGTCTTCTGGAGCAATTCTACCACGTCTCGTTGGATATGGGACTTGGAGATGAATTCGGCGGCGGGATCCGCCAGGAACACGATCCGCTCCTTCTTCTCATGGATGCGGCTGCCGCGCAGTTGGGCGGGGATCATGAGCCGCAGAGCGTCCACCAGCAAGCAGTGGTACGCCTCCTGCATCCATTCCGCCAGGGCGATCTGCTCAGGCAGCAGCACCGTATAGGGTTCCATGCAGGCAAGGACGTCCTTGACGGTCACGCCGTCTTCGAGGTCGCTTTCTTCGCTGACGGAGAGGACGAACCCCTCCTTCACGTGGTCCCCTTGTCCGAAGGGCAGCAGCACGTGATGGCCGGAACGAACGTCCAGCCCTTCGGGTATGCGATAGGTGAAGGCACGGTCCACCGCCGCATGGGCGATGTCCACGATCACTTTTGCAAACATACTGCCCCTCCTTTCTCGTCAATGTAAAGAATGCCCGCTTCGTAGCCGAGTGCGAAGCGGGCCAGGTCAACGGGAGTTCTCCTTATGCCTCCTTGGTGGGAATGACGATGAGCTTATCCTCGTACAGCTCTTCCACAGCCATGGACAGGGGCTTGTTGTTCCCCAGGGCATCGGGGTCATCCTGCAGTTGACGGGCCCGGTTGGCGACAGCGGTCACCAGCTGATAACGGGAACCTGCTTTCTTGGCCAGTTCCATGACCGGCGGACGATTCATCATAGTAGTTTACCTCCCAATTTCCTCAGTAGCTTCCAGTAAGTATGTACTGCGTGCGGTGCGGCACCGCTCCGCTTCCAAAATGGCTTCCATGTGGTGTACGGCCACGTCCACCACGTCGTTGACGATCACGTAATCGTACTGCGGGATCATCTTGATCTCCTCGAAGGCGGTGGCGAAGCGCTTCTCCACCTGCTCCATGGTCTCCGTGCCCCGACCGATGAGGCGGGACTTGATCTCGCTCATGCTGGGGGCGGTGATGAACATCAGCACCGCGTCGGGGAAGGCCTGTTTCACCTTCATGGCCCCTTGCACGTCGATCTCCAATATGACGTCGTAGCCGTTTTCAAGGTGCTGCTCCACAAAGGAGCGGGGCGTGCCGTAGTATTTGCTGCCGAACACGTGGATATATTCCAGGAACTCGCCCCTATCCACCATGGCCTTGAAGGCCTCCTCGGTCTTGAAGAAGTAGTGGACCCCTTCGATCTCTCCGGGACGGGGCTCACGGGTGGTGGCGGATACGGACATCTTGATCTTTGGGTTCCGGTCCATCAGGGCTTTGACCAAGGTCCCCTTGCCCACGCCGGAGGGGCCGGAAACCACCAGCAGCAACCCTTTTCTCTGTTCTTTCATGGGATACCCCCTTGCTTATTCGATGTTTTGGATCTGCTCCCGCAGCTTTTCGATCTCCGCCTTGGAGAGCAGGACGATGCTGGTCAATTCGCCGTCGTTGGCCTTGGAGCCGATGGTGTTGCACTCCCGGTTTATCTCCTGGACCAGGAAGTCCATCTTCCGGCCCACGGGTTCGTCGGCAGTCAACAGCTCCCGAAAGTGGACCAGATGGGTGTTGAGCCGGACGATCTCCTCGTCGATGGCGGCCCGATCCGCGAAGATGGCCACCTCCGTGGCGAGCCGCGCCCGGTCCACCTCCGTCTCGCCCAGCAAGTCCTCTATGCGGGCGGTGAGTTTCTCACGATACTCCTCCACGACGGCAGGCGCCCGGCGCTCGATGGCGGCGGCGTAGCCGGTCATGGTGTCCATGCGGGCGGAAAGGTCCAGCTTCAGCCGTTCGCCCTCCTTGAACCGCATAGCCTTCAGATTTTCGATGGCCTCCGTCATGACGGTCCTCGCCAGGTCCATTAGGGCCTGCTGGTCCTCGTCGGCGGGCAGGATGGTGGTCACGTCCGGCAACGTCAGGGCTTTGGACAAGGTGAGATCGTCCTCCAGGTCCAACGCCTTGGCGCTCTCCCGGGCGGAGGCGAGGTAGGCTTTCAGGAGCGCTTCGTCCACGCGGACGGTCTTGGCGTCGCTCCGAAGATTCCGGTAGTTGACGAACACGTCCACATGGCCACGGCTCAAGGCATCGTTCAAAAGCTTCCTCAGCCCGTCCTCCAGAAAGGACAGCTGCCGGGGCAGCTTCATGCCGATATCCAAAAACCGGTTGTTGACGCTTTTTAGCTCGATGGTAAGCTCCCGGCCTTCCAACGACGCCGCGCCGCGTCCATATCCGGTCATGCTGTACATAAGGCTACCTCCAAAATCATCGTATTATAGCACAGCATATCCGACCTGTGCAAGTCCCAATCTTACGGCAGGAAGGCGTCGTACAGGGCGTCTTCCCGGGGCGGGTCGATAGCCGTTCCGTCCATGGAACGGAAACCGGCCTCCGCCACCCGGCCGATGACGGCAGCGGGGATGCCCGCCTGTTGGAGCGCCTCCGCCATGGCTCGCCCGTCCGCGCAGCCTATGAGGAGGCTCCCGCTGCCCAACAGCCGCAGAGGGTCGATGCCGGCGGCGCGTGCTATCTCACGGGTGGCCTCGGACACGGGGATGGCGTCCCTGTCCAGGATAAGCCCCAGCCCGGCAGCGTAGCAGATCTCCCAGGCCGCGCCCAGGATTCCGCCCTCCGTCACGTCGTGCATGGCGTGGACGCCGTGATGAAGAGCCACCTTGCCTTCGGTCACCACGGACAGAAGGGAAAAATATCCTTCCGCCTCCCGTAACAGGGCGGGGGAGAGGTGGGCCAGCTTATCCGCGTGCTCCGTGGCCAGGATGGCCGTACCCTCCAGGGCGGCGCTTTTGGTCATGACCAGCTCATCGCCCGCCTGGAGACCGGAAAGCTTATGGCCTTTGGGCATCCTGGCCACCACGCTGGTGCAGGTGATGGGCCTCGTCACGGCGTCGGTGAACTCCGTATGCCCGCCCAGGATGTCCACGTGGGCCACCCGGGCCGCGGCGGAAAGGTCGTCCGCGATGCGGCCGATGCCCTCCGTGGGATAGTCCGGGGGCAGCAGCAGCGTCACCAGCAATCCCACGGGCTCCGCGCCCATGCAGATGGCGTCGTTGCAGTTCACGTGGACGCTCAACAGCCCCAGGCTCTTGTCGCCGGCGGAGGTGATGGGATCCATGCTAAGCACGATCAGATCCCCGTCGAAGTCCAAGGCGGCGCAATCCTCACCCACCCGGGGCACGGTCAGGGACTCCGGACGGATGCGTTTGAATTTATTCAGGATCAGCGCTTCCAGCTCACTGTTTTCCAGTTTTCCGATTCTCATTTCAACCAATCCAAAAGGGTCTGTTCGTCGATTATGGGGATGCCCAGCTGCTGGGCTTTGGTGAGCTTGCTGCCCGCCGCCTCGCCCGCCAGGACGTAGTCGGTCTTCTTGCTGACGCTGCCCGCCGCCTTTCCGCCATGGTCCATGATCAAATCCTCGGCTTCCTTCCGGCTCAGAGTCGGCAACGTCCCCGTGACCACGATGGTCTTGCCGCTGATGGGGGAGCTTGTGGCTGCCCGGTCTGCCACGGGGGAGACGCCGTAGGCCATAAGATCGTCGATCTGACGGCTGATGCGGGGGTCGTGGAAGAAGGAGAGGATGCTCTCCGCTACGATATCGCCCACGTCCTCAATGGCGACGAGCTCGTCGAAGGTGGCGTTTCGTAGCTTGTCCAAGGACCCGAAGGTCAGCGACAGGTCCCGGGCGGTCTTCACACCCACGTTGGGGATGCCCAGGGCGTTCAAAAAGGCGCTGAGGGGCCGATGCTTGCTGTTCTCGAGGGCGGTCAACAGGTTCTGAGCCTTCTTTTCGCCGAAACCCTCCAGCCCCAGCAGCCGGTCCCGGCGCAGGGTATAGAGTTCCGGGATGGTGGCCACGTTCAGCTCATTGAAGAGCTGCTCGGCGGTCTTGTCCGCGAAGGTGTCGATGTCCATGGCGTCCCGGCTCGCGAAGTGAGCGAGGCGGGAGATGATCTGAGGCCGACAGGAGAGGGGGTTGGTGCAGTAGAGGTGCACGCCCCGATGCTCCACGTGGGCGCCGCAGAAGGGGCAGACCGTGGGCTTCTCCACGGGCGCTTTGGGCGTATCTCCCGGCACGGCACCCAGGATTTCGGGAATGACGTCGTTGCTCCGCCGAATGAAGACCCTAGAGCCGATGCCCACCTGCTTGCGGCAGATATCGTCCCAGTTGTTCAAGGTGGCGTTGCTGACGGTGACGCCGCAAAGATCCACCGGCTCCACATGGGCCACGGGGGTCAGCTTGCCGGTGCGGCCCACCTCCCAGGTGACGCTCTCGATGGTGGTGGTGGCTTCCTCCGCGGCGAACTTGTAGGCCATGGCCCAGCGGGGGAACTTCTCCGTGTAGCCCAGCTGCTCCCGCTGAGCAAAGTCGCAGATCTTGATGACCATGCCGTCGATGAGGAAGTCCAGCCCGTCCCGTTCCTCGGCTACCTTGTCGATGAGCTCGATGAACTCGTCCGCCCCGTGGCCGTAGTGGACGAAGGGAGAGACGGGGAATCCGTTCTCCCGCAGAAAGGCCATCATCTCCTGATGGTCGTGGAGCTCCTTGCCCTCGATGTATCCCACGTTGTAGCAGAAGCAGCTCAAATGCCGCTCCGCCGTCACCTGGGGATCCAGGTTCCGAAGGGCTCCCGCCGCAGCGTTCCGGGCGTTCTTCAAAGGCTCCTTAGCAGTCTTATTGTATTTGTTCAGCACGGACAGGCACATGATGCACTCGCCCTGGACCTCCATGCGGCCCGTAAAGGGGATGGTGAGGGGCAGGGAGCGAATGGTCTTGAGCTGGGGCAGTATGGCTTCGCCCGTGACGCCGTTGCCCCGGGTGGCGCCCTGGGTGAGGACACCGTTCCCGTAGGTCAGGTTGATGGTCAGACCGTCGAACTTGTATTCGAGGGCGTAGAGCGGGTCCTCACTGAGGTCCAGCAGCCGCTTGACCCGGTCCATCCACTCCCGGATGCCGTCCAACGTCCGGACCTTATCGAGGCTCCAGAGACGGCCCAAATGCCGATGCTCCTCGAATTTCGCCAAGGGCTCGCCGCCCACCCGATGTGTGGGGCTGTCGGGGAGCACCGTGCCCGTTTCTTTTTCGAGGGCGATGAGCTCCGCCTCCAGGGCGTCATACTCCCCGTCGGAGATCAGCGGCGCGTCCTCCACATAGTAAGCGCGGGCGTATGTGTTGAGCCGGTCCACCAGCTCCTGCATGCGTTGCAACGTATCCTTTTCCATAGTCTCCTATTATTCCAAACGGGTGAGGGGAGCATACAGGGCGGTCAGCCGTTTTTCTATGCCGTTCTTGAACCGTACCTGTACGATCTGGGACGCGCCTTTGCCCTCTACGCCTATGATGATGCCCTCGCCGAAGATGGCGTGGCGGACCCGGTCGCCGTCCGACCAGTCCAGGACCTTGTTGTCGGGCTTGGGCGTCGCGGCGGGCTTGGTGCCCATAAAGACCTGGGGACCGGCGTGGGTCGGGGCCGGCTGGGCATGGAAGCTTTCCGTGGGAGCGGTCTTCTGTACGGCCTGGTCTCGACGGGATTCGCCGGGCATGCGGATGGCGTCGCCCATCTCCCGCAGGAAGACGGAGGGCTGGGAGGTGGTGAACTGACCGTAGAGCATGCGGCTGCCCGCATAGGTCAGGTACAGTTTCTCCCGGGCCCGGGTCACGCCAACGTAGCAGAGGCGACGCTCCTCTTCCAGCTTCTCAGGGTCGAACTTGGATTGGGCGGAGGGGAAGAGACCGTCCTCCATGCCGCAGAGGAACACCGTATCGAACTCCAAACCTTTGGCGGCGTGGAGGGTCATGAGGTTCACACAGCCGTTCTGCTCGTCCACGTTGTCTGCGTTCATGAACAGAGCCACGGTGTTCAGGAAGGACTGAAGCATATCCTCGTCGGGATCGTCGAAGGAGGCTTCAAATTCACTCATATAGTTCAACAGCTCCTTCACGTTCTCGGAGCGGACCTCATAGTTCTCCTTCTTATCCTCCTTCAGGTACGCGTCGTAGCCGATGCGCCTTAACAGGTCGGCGGCGAACACCGAGAAAGCCTTTTTGCCGTACTCCTCGAAGGCTGTCTGCATGATCTCAGCAAAGGGAGCAAACTTGGCCTTGGTCCGGAGAGACAGGGTCTGGGGGTCCAGCACCACCGCAAAGAGAGAAAGCTCCCGCTGCTGGGCTTCCGCCCGCAGTTCCTCCAACGCAGCGTTGCCGATGCCGCGGCGAGGCACGTTGATGATGCGGGCGAAGGCCACGTCGTCGTTGGGGTTGCTGAGGAGCCTCAGATAGGACAGCACATCCTTCACCTCGGAACGGTTGAAGAAGGAGGTGCCGCCGTAGACCCGGTAAGGGATGCTGTAGCTTTGGAGGATCATCTCCAAGATACGGCTCTGGGCGTGGGTCCTGTAGAGGACGGCGAAGCTGTCGTATCGGCTGCCCATGCGCCGACCGTTCAGAATGCGGTCGCATATGTACACAGCTTCCTCCCGCTCTGTGCGGCCCTCGTAGACCGTGATGGGGAAGCCGTCGGCCTTGTCGGTCCAGAGGCGTTTCGATTTGCGGCCCCGGTTGTTTTCGATGACCCGGTTGGCTGCCTCCAGGATCTTGTCCGTGGATCGATAGTTCTGTTCGAGGCGCACCACATGGGCGCCGGGGAAGTCCTTTTCAAACTCCAAAATATTGCGGATATCCGCCCCGCGCCAGCCGTAGATGCTCTGGTCGTCGTCGCCCACCACGCACAGGTTCCTATGCTCCCTGGCCAGCAGGCTCACGATATGGTACTGGGCCATGTTGGTGTCCTGATACTCGTCCACCAGGATGTAGCGGAACCGGTCCCGATACTTCTGCAGGATGTCCGGCCGCTTCTCGAACAGCTTTATGGTCTTCAAGAGCAGATCGTCGAAATCGAGAGCGTTGGCCTCCTTGAGCCGCTTTTGATAGAGGGCGAAGGCCTCCGTCACCTGCCGGGGCTGGTAGCTCTGGACGAGATAGTCCTGAGGGCGGAGGGAGTGGTTCTTAGCGTCGGAGAAAATGCCCGCCAGCATGCGCTTGGAGAACACCTTGTCGTTCAGGTTCATATCCTTGATGATATGGCCGATAAGGGCTTGTTGATCGTCCTCGTCGTAGATGCTGAAGCGCCTGTCGTACCCAAGGGCTTCGATCTCCATGGACAGAAGCCGCGCGCAGAAACCGTGGAAGGTGAACAGCCACACGCCGCTCTCCCCGCCGGTCAGCTTCTCCACCCGCTCCTTCATCTCCTTGGCAGCCTTGTTGGTGAAGGTCAG
>JBGVAK010000062.1:0-5574 GCA_045224495.1 Christensenellales bacterium | reverse complement strand
AAGAGCTTTCTTCGTTGCTTCAGTCGGTTGTAATCACGGATGTCAGGCTTCCTTCTTGTCCTTCTTATCCATGTCGATGACCTTTTCGCCATCATAGTACCCGCACTTCTTGCAAACCGCGTGGGGGAGCTTCAGCTCGTGGCACTGGGGGCACTCCACCAGGGTGGGGGCCGTCAGATTATTGTTCGCCGAACGACGGGAATCTCTGCGTGCCTTGGACGTTTTTCTCTTTGGTACTGCCATGATTACACCTCCTTATCCTCAAAACTCAATGCTTTTAGCGCATCAAAGGCGCTGTTTCTGGTTT
The DNA here is from genome assembly GCA_045224495.1 of Christensenellales bacterium. GTDB lineage: Bacteria > Bacillota > Clostridia > Christensenellales > CAG-138 > RUG472. Next base: position 5,267 of record JBGVAK010000062.1, on the reverse strand, counting down.
TCTCGGCGCAGTTGCACCGAAAACGGTTGAGATCGATGCCGCATACGGGGCACAGCCCCTTGCAATCGGGCTTACAGAGGCTCACCATGGGGAGCTGCAAAAACAGCTCGTCCATAAAGGCCTGAGTAAGGTCGATCATCTCGCCCTCGAAGGGATAGGTCTCGTCCTCCTCCTTGTGGAAGACCGCTTTGACGAACCGGTCCTCGAAGGAAAAGGCGAAGGGCTCCTCAAAGGGCTCGTTGCAGCGGGCGCATACGGACGATAGGACGACCTTGGCGTCGCCGGTGACGGTGAAGCCCTCGGCGTCGCCCACGACCGTGCCCGTCAAGGTGGCGTCCCCCACGAAGCGGACGGTCCGGCCGCCGTAGGTCTGCTCCTTCAGCGGACCCTGCCAGGCGTAGGGGAAAACCTCGCCCAGCTGCTTCGCCGCCTGATGAATGGACAATTCCATAGCGCACCCCTCAAAATCAACCAAAGTGTATTCTACTTGCTTCGCGGCCGTTTGTCAACCACAATCTTGCCGGGTTTTTCCTTTTTTTTCGTGGATTTTGCCGGCGCCGGCGTCCGACTGTCCGGGATAAGGCAGCGGCCGCCTCGGCCGATCAGGTCCTCCCGATGGCAGATGTGCAGCGCCTTCTCCACCAAGGGACGATTTTGGGGGAGCCAGTACTGCATGAGGGCCCGCTGCATCCGCTTCTCCTCCCCCTTGGGCACGTGGATGGGCTGCATGGTCCGCGGGTCGAGGCCCGTATAGTACATGCAGGTGGACACGGTGCCGGGGGTTGGATAGAAGTCCTGGACCTGTTCGGGCCGGTGGTGGATGGATTTGAGGTATTCGCTGAGCTCGACGGCATCCGCCAGGGTGCAGCCCGGGTGGGAGGAGATGAAGTAGGGCACCACGTACTGCTTCAAACCGTATTGTTTGTTGAGCCGGTCGTACTTGGTGAGGAAGGCCTCGTACACCTCATGGGAGGGCTTGTTCATGGCCGCCAGGGCACCCTCGGCCACATGCTCCGGGGCCACCTTCAGCTGGCCGGACACGTGGTGCTGGACCAGCTCCCGAAGGAAGCTGTCGTCCTTGTCAAAGAGGGCGTAGTCGAAGCGGACGCCGGAGCGCACGAACACCTTCTTGACCCCGGGCACCTGCCGTAGGCGGCGCAACAGGTGGACGTACTCCCTTTGGTCCGCGTGGGCCTTCATGACCGGGCAAGGGTCGTAGCCGATGCACTGGCGGTCCGGACAGACGCCGGACTTGAGCTGCTTGGGACAGGCCGGGTGCCGGAAGTTGGCCGTGGGACCGCCCACGTCGTGGATATAGCCCTTGAAGCCGGGGTCCTTTGTCAGAGCCTCCGCCTCCTTCACCAGGGATTCCTCGCTGCGGGAGGTGACCACCCGCCCCTGGTGGAAGGTCAGGGCGCAGAAGCTGCAGCCGCCGAAACAGCCCCGGCAGGAGGTCAGGGAGAAGGCCACCTCGGATAGGGCCGGGATAGGCCCTTTATACAGGGGATGGGGTTTGCGGGTGTATGGCAGGGCGTATACCGCGTCCAGCTCAGTCCGGGTAAGGGGCGCGGACGGCGGATTGCAGACCAAATACCCCTTCTCGTGGGCCTGAACCAGTGTCCTGCCTCGGACAGCGTCCTGCTCCCGGGCCTCGGCCATAAAGGCCTCCGCGTACTTCCGCTTGTCCGCCGATACCTCCTGATAGGAGGGCAAGGTCACATAGTCGGCAAGGCCGTCCAGGGCGGCCGCCTGGTAGCAGCTGCCGGGGATATGCCGGATATCGCGAACGGGCGTACCGGCGTCCAGGGCTTCGGCCAGCTCCACGATGGTCCTCTCCCCCATGCCGTAGAGCAGCAGGTCGGCCCCGGCATCGTAGAGGATGGAGTGGCGGACCTTATCGTCCCAGTAGTCGTAGTGGGCAAAGCGCCGGAGGCTCGCTTCGATGCCGCCGATGATCACGGGCACCCCGGGAAAGGCCTCCCGGCAGCGGTTGGCGTAGACGATGGTGGCCCGATCGGGGCGCTTCCCCGCCTTGCCGCCCTCGGAGTAGGCGTCCTCGGACCGGGGGCGCTTGGCGGCAGTGTAGTGGTTCACCATGGAGTCGATGTTGCCGGAGGAGACCAGAAAGCCCAGCTTGGGCCGGCCCAGGCGCCTAAAGTCCGCCACTCCGTGCCAGTCGGGCTGGCAGATGAGGCCCACGGAATAGCCCTTGGACTGCAATACCCGGGCGATGATGGCTGCGCCGAAGCTGGGGTGGTCGATGTAGGCGTCGCCCAGCACATAAACAAAGTCCAGGGCGTCCATGGAAAGCTTTTCCATCTCCTCCCTGGTGGCTATGGGTATGCGGTTGATGGGCTGCCTACTCGTCTTCCTCGCCCTCCTCGATGAACGCTGCATGGGGGGACACGGGCTGAGCCACGTGCTCCAGCTCCCGGTCCATGGGCACGATGCCGGCGTTTCTAAGCTCTCCCACCAGATAGTCGATGGTGTCGGTCAGCTCCCGGCGTTCCTGCTCCATCTGCTGCATCTGGCGGATGATCTCGTCCAGAAAATCGTCCACCTGCTCCAGGTCGTAGCCTAAAAAAGTCCGGCGAAAGGACTTGTTGGCGATAGCTTCTACGGTCATCATGATACACCTCGTAAAAAAGCAGGGCGGTTGCTGCAGGCCGTCGTATAAGGCGGCAGACCATTTGCGGCAAATGATACGATTTGTTCCAATTGGTGGAAATGGCGCTTAACAGCGCCATTTCTTTAGTAATATGTGCCGCAAATTAGCCGTTTTTCCGGCCTCTCGCGGAACCTTTGTACAGCTTCGGGCCGGAGAAAACGCCTTCTGCTCGCCTTCTCAACGGCCTAATCCTTTTATAGGTCCTCGTACTCGCCGTTCTCGTTGCCGATGACGTCGTAGTTGGTGGGAGCCACCACGAAGATGCCCCGGCTGATCTTGGCGATGGTGCCGTTGAGGGCGTAGATGGCGCCGGAAATGAAGTCCAATATGCGCTGGGCTGCGGCCACGTCCAGCTCCTCCATGTTGACGATCACGGGCTTGCGGGCCTTGAGATTATCGATGATGTTCTGGGCGTCCTCGTAGCTCACGGGATGGTAGACGATCATCTTCATGGCCGCCACGTTGGGCATGGGGACCGTTTCCCCGCCTCCCTGGAGCCTGGGCTCCCGGGCGGGCTTCTTGGATTCCGTCTCGATCAGGGGACGGCGGCGCGGCGTCGGCGCGGCAGCGCCCTCCTTCTCGGGGGCCACATCCTCCTCGAAAAGATCTCCCTCCGGCTTGTCCTCCGCTTCCTCGATGCCGATAAAATCAAGGAATTTATTGTAGATACCCACAGCGTACCTCCTGAAAATGGTCGATCAGAGTTTGTTCCGCTTCCCAAAAATGGCTGTGCCCACCCGCACCATCGTGGCGCCTTCCAGGATGGCCTGGGGGTAGTCATGGCTCATGCCCATGGACAGCTCTTGAAGGGGCTGCTCCGGGAACATGGGCTGCAGCTTCTCCCTGAGCTCATAGAGCCTTGCGAAATAGGGCCGGGCTGCCTCCGCCTCTACGTCGGGGGGGACGCACATGAGGCCCTCCACCCGCAGGTTCTTGAGCCCGCAGGCAAGCTCCAGCAAATACGGCACGTCCTTGACCTCTGCGCCGCCCTTCTGCGCCTCGTCGCCGATGTTCACCTGCAGCAATATGCCCTGGATGACGTCCAGTTTCTTGGCGTGCGCGTCGATGTCCATCAGCAGCTTTTCCCGATCCGCGGACTGGATCAGGCGAGCATTTCCGATGATGTATTTTACCTTATTGCTCTGTAATTGTCCAATAAAATGGAGCTCTGCCTGGTACTGTTTATAAAAAGTTAACTTATCCCGGACCTCCTGAGCGTGGTTCTCCCCCACGGTCTTGAGGCCGCAGGCAAAGGCTTCGGCGATGCGCTCCGTCTCCACGTACTTGGTGACGGCGATCAGCTTCACGTCCCGGGGAGCCCGACCGGCCTGCCGGCAGGCCTTCTCCATGTTCTCACGGACCTGGGCGATATTCTCAGCAATGCTCATGTAAAAGCACCTCTTTTCAAAGTAGATCAAGGAACGGGCGTAGGCCGGGGCGTGGCCGTAGGCACGGGCGTGGGCGCAGGGCTGTTGGACGGAGTGGGCGTAGGGCCGCCCTCGTCGTCATCGTCGTCGTCATGGTACTGGAACCGCAGGCCCCGGGTCAGGCGGATGTTCTTGTCCGCCGCCTCGATGATGGCCGTCTCCCCATCGGAGGCGGGGATGACCACCTGGATGGGCTGATAGGCCCGGCCGGTGTTGATGAAGACGTAGGGGATACCGCCGTTATAGTAGAGGCCTTTCACGGGAATGGAGACGCCGCTGGCCTGGGAATGGATGCTGAAGGTCATGGTCCGATTCTCCAGCACCGGCAGCACGTCCCGATTCACCTCTAGGATGTACAGCACGTTTTTGGCTGCAGGCCGCTCGGCCACCACTCGGCCCGTGTAGGTGGTGTCCTGATATTTCACCTTCATCTCGTAGGTGTTGCCCACGATGAGCCGGTGGGAGTCCCCGGATTTGACGGTAAAGGCTACGTAAAAACCGTTAGGGTCCACGATGCGGTAGACGCCGGCGGCGTTGTAGGAGGCGGACACGGGGGACGACGCCACCCGGCTGATCTGGGACGCGGTGAGGGAGTCTATGCTCATGGCGTTCTCGTAGCCGTCCAGGTGGAAGCTGATGTAGCCCGTGCCGGAGTTGTTGACGAGGATGCTCTCCGCGGAGAAGGCGCTCCTGAGCTGATCGAGCTGCTGATAGCTGGCGGTCAAGGTGGCGTCAGCGGGCACCAGCTGCCGCAAAAGGTTCTGTCGGGCGGTCAAAAGCACGTCCAGATCCTCGCTGAGCTGGATATAGTCGAGCCCGTCCTTGCCCAGGGATGCCTGGGTCATCTTGTTGACGATCTCCTCGATGCGGTCGTTGTAGGCGGCCACCTCGTCGGGCACGGTCATGCCGTCAGCGGAGTTGAGGCGCAGGAGGGTGATCTGCTGCTGATAGATCTGCTGCTCCTTGCTGACGATATCGGACATCTGGTTCTCGTAGCCCTTGCGGTACAGATACGCCACCTGCTGGGAGCCTGAGACCATGTCCCCCTCGCTGACCAGGTAGCGGATGGTATGGTAGTCCTCACTGGTGGCCACGTTCTCCCGGCGGATGATGACGCCGGTGAATTCGAGATCCCCCTCCACCGTGTCGGTGCCGAGGCGCCCCGTGGTGGG
>JBGVAK010000061.1:0-3584 GCA_045224495.1 Christensenellales bacterium | reverse complement strand
GGCCAGGATGTGAGCCTGGGGCACGCCGGAAAGGATGCTCTTTGCGTGGACCTGGCCGATGCGGCCCGCGCCGATGATGCCAACGTTGATCATGTGATTCCTCCCTGTATGATTGATTTGTTGTTTCGCTTATTCCTGGTAGGCTTCGCCTGCGCCGCTGACCAGAGAATCGTATGCCCGCTTCACCTTGGCCCAGTTCTGGTCCCTGTCCAAAGCCACGCCCCGGCCTACGCCGGAGACGATCAGGCCCACGCCCTTCTTTTCCATGGTCTCGCCAAACTCCCTGAGGAGGCTGGGCGCGCTGCCCGGCTCCGTGGAGCGTCCGTCGAAGATCACATGGACGTACACGTCCTTCACCCCCGCTGCCCTGGCCATGTCGAGGAGGGCCAGGGGGTAGTCGATGGACCCGTGGGAGGACTTCTTGGTGAGCAGGGCAAAGAGGTGCAGGGCCGTCCCCCGCTCCTTCACGCCCCGGAGGGTGTCTAAGAACACGGGATTCTTGGCAAAGGACCCGTCCTTCATGGCGTTGTCCAGCCGCACGTCGTCCTGGAGCACCACCCGGCCGGAACCAAGGTTGATATGCCCGGCCTCGGAGTTGCCCGTCTTGCCCGGGGCAAGACCCACCGCCGGACCGGAGGCTTCCAGCTCGGCATAGGGATAGTCGCGAAGCAGGGCGTCCCATTCGGGGGTGCTGGCGGTGAAGATGGGGTTGTTGTCCGTGGGCGCGTCCAATCCCCAGCCGTCGCATATGAGCAGCAACACCTTGCCGGAACGTTCGAAGCTGAACAGGGGCTCGCCGGTCATCTCCTGCGGCTGTTCGATGCCCATGGCGGAGAGGATGGTGGGGGCCACGTCGCAGAGCTTGCCGCGCGCCTTGAGCTTCTTCGTGCCTTCGCCCAAGGCCACGCAGGCCACCAGATTGGTGGTGTGGGACACGTGGGGCTTGCCCTCGGGGGTGTGGAGGATCTCGATGTTGCCGTGATCCGCCGTAACCAGCACGGTATACCCCTGCTCCCGGGCGTGCTTCACAGCCCGGCCCACATAGCGGCTGACAGCCTCGCAGGCCCTCGGCTTCGCTTCGTCGCTGGAGGTGTGGCCGATGACGTCGCCGTTGGCGAAGTTGGTGACAATGAAATCATACCCCTTGTCAAGACCCTCCTGGAGCTTCTCCGCCACCTCCGGCAGCTTCAGCTCGGGCACCGTCTCAAAGGGGACGCCCTTGTGGGAGGGCACCCGGATATCACTCTCCCCCTCGAAGGGGTGCTGGTTGCCGCCGTTGAAGAAGAAGGTCACGTGGGCGTATTTCTCGCTCTCCGCCAGATGAAGCTGGGTCTTTCCATGCTCGCTCAGCACCTGTGCCAGGGTCTTCTGGACCTTGGCGGGGGCGAAAGCGATGGGAAGATAGGTGTATTTCTCGGAATACATGGTGAGGATCACGAAATCCAGGGGGTCGATCCTCTCCCGGGGGAAGCCCTTGAATTCGGGATCGGTAAAGGCGTCGGTGAGCTCCGTCTCCCGTTCGCCCCGGCGGCAACAGAAGACAACGCCGTCCCCGGGCTTGACCGTGCCTACGGGCGCGCCCGCCCTGTCGTACAGGTTCAGGGGCTCGAAATGATACTCCGAGGCCACAGTTTCATATCGTTTTTCCACCGCGCGGGCCAAAGCCTCGCCGCCGGACAACTTGTATTCTTTCATGGGTGTTTTCTCCTTTTCGTTCGCTTATGCTTTGATCCGAGGGGCGGGGTCCTCGCCGTACTCCGGGCAGAACTTGCCCTCGCCCGGGAACAGCATCAGCAGGTCCTCAAAGCGATGGACGATGCAGTCGGGCCGGTTCTCCTCGGTCAGCTTGAATTCAAGGCCGCCAGGGTATTCGGCGCCCACCGTGCCCGCGAAGCAGGACTGCTTGGCGCCGACGATGTCCCGCTTCAAATTGTCGCCCACGAAGCAGCTCTCCTCTGGGCGCACCCCGGCGTCCTGCAGGGCCAGAAAATAGATAGCCGGATGGGGCTTCCTGAGCATGGTCACGGAGGACTGCTGGACCGTACAGAACAGGTCCCGAATGCCGTCCCAGTCCAGCCACTCGTCGATCTCCACGGTGCCGATGAGATCGCTGATGATGCCCACCTTGTAGCCCCGGGCGATGAGCTCCTTCACGGTCTCCACGCCCTTAGGCACCACCAGGCGCTCGCCCTTGGCCCGGCGGAAGCAGTACGTCAGCTCCACAGCGGCCTTTTCGATCTTCTCCCTGTCCCACTCTGGCACCAGCCAGCGGGTCCAGAGCATGGTCTCCGGGGCTTCACACATATATTTCAGGGCCCAGTTGCGATACCCGTCATATCTGGCGTTTAGAAAATCATAGAACTCGTCGGGCCCCATGTCCGTGCCGCAAAGCTCGCAAATGCGCTCCCGGGCCTGGCGGATGAAGGGCCTGTTGGTCTCGTCCACCTCACGGAACGTGCCGCCCAGGTCGAGGAAGATGGCTTTGATGTTCTTCTTCATGGTCATACCCTCCTGACCTTGTCCCAGGCCACGTGAGGCGCTTTGGGGAAGATCTCCTTGAGCTCGTTGAAATCGAAGATCACGGCGTCGGGCCGGTTCTCGTCGGTGATCTTTTCCTTGGCCAGCTTCTCCGGCGTGGTGTAGAGGATGAACATGCCGTAGCCCGCCAGGCGGGTGCCCTCCACGTCCCGGTTCAGGTTGTCGCCGATGTACACGCAGCGCTCCGGCTTCACGCCCAGGATGTCGCAGGCCTTGTTGGAGATGGCGGGATCGGGTTTGCGGATGCCCTCCACGCAGGAGAGGAGAACCGCCCCGAAATACTTGCCAAGATCGTCCGCCTCCAGCCACCGGGGGATCTCCTGAGAGGTGACCAGGTTGGAGATGATGCCCAGCTTGTAGCCGTTGGCGTACAGGTCCTTGATAGACTGAGCGCCGTTGGGAGCCACCACCCGGCGGCCGTCCTTGTTGCGATACTCGATGGTGAGCTCGATGGCGTTCTTTTTGATCAGATCCCGATCATACTCCGGCGTGAGCCATTTTGTCCACAGCTCTTCTTCGGGGGCCTCCCTCATGGTCTCGAAGCACCACTTGCGGTAGCCGGCGTAGCGATAATCGAGAAACTTGCAGAACTCGTCGGGATCGCCCTTCTCGCCGCACATCTCGGCGATCTTCCGCCGGGCTTCCGCCTCAAAAGCTGCGTCCCGCTCCACCAATCGAAGCGTGCCGCCCAGGTCGTAAAAGATGGCGTCAAATTCTCTCTCTGTTCCCATGGTTTGCCTCCTGCTCATTTATGCTTGTTCATTCAGCGGCGGGAAGATGTCCAGCAGCTCGGAAATGCGGGTGATGGTGTAGTCCGGATGGAGGATGATCTCCTGAGGCTCGTTCTTGATGGTGTCCGGTTCGTCGATGCGGATCATGGTGGCGAACCCCGCCTTGCGGGTGCCTTCCACGTCCCGGATGGGGTTGTCCCCCACATAGGCGCACTGGCCAGGCTCCTTGCCGATGGCCCGGCAGGCCAGGAAGTAAATGGCCGGGTCGGGCTTGCGGATGCGGACCTTGGAGGAGAGGATGACGGCCTTGAAGTA
>JBGVAK010000060.1:0-2851 GCA_045224495.1 Christensenellales bacterium | reverse complement strand
GTAGTAGCGGCACAAGCGGATCGACCGGTCATATACATCGATGCACCGCAGCCATGGTGTGCCGCCGCATATAGCCGATATTCCCTGTGCCTTTCTTCTTATGCGAGCAAAAAAGGAAGGAGGCAACCATGTCGGAAAAAACCTATTCCCTGGAGATGACTATCCGCACCCTTTTGGGCAACAAGCGGTATTCGTCCATCAAGGACATCCTCGTTACATTGAACGCCGCGGATATCGCGGCCATATTCGCTGAACTGGAGCCGGAGATCCTGCCCCTGCTGTTTCGGCTGCTGCCCAAGGAGCTGGCTGCCGATACCTTCGTGGAGATGGACCCGGACCAGCAGCAGCTTTTGATCACCCGCTTCTCCGATACGGAGCTCAAGGAGGTCATCGACGAGCTGTATATCGACGACGCCGTGGACCTGGTGGAGGAGATGCCCGCCAACGTGGTGAAGCGTATCCTGTATCAGGCCGACCCGGAGACCCGCAAGCTTATCAACGAGCTGTTGAAGTACCCCGAGGACAGCGCCGGCAGCATCATGACCACCGAGTTCGTGGAGCTGGGCATGGGCTACACGGTGGAGGACGCCATCAAGACCATTCGGCGTACAGGACTCGATAAAGAGACCATCAACGACTGTTTCGTCACCGGTCCCGGCCGTACGCTGGAGGGCATCATTTCCATCCGTTCCCTGATCCTGGCTCAGGACGACGACAAGGTGTCCGACATCATGGACGCCAACGTGGTCAGCGTCAACACCATGGACGATCAGGAGACTGTGGCGCAGAAGTTCAAGAAGTACGATCTGACCGCCATGCCCGTTGTGGACGGGGAGAACCGTCTCGTGGGCATCGTCACCGTCGACGACGCCATCGACGTAATGGAGGAGGAGGCCACGGAGGATATCGAAAAGATGGCCGCCATCACGCCGTCCGATAAACCGTATCTGAAGACGGGCGTCTTCGAGATCTTCATACACCGTATCCCCTGGCTCATGCTCCTCATGGTGTCGGCCACCTTCACAGGCCTCATCATCAGTAGCTTCGAGGAAGCGCTGGCTGCCCAGCTGGTGCTGACCGCCTATATCCCCATGCTCATGGACACGGGCGGCAATTCCGGCAGCCAGGCCTCCGTCACCATCATCCGCGGTCTCTCCCTGAACGAAATACAGTTTAAGGACATCTTCACCGTCATCTGGAAGGAGATCAGGGTAGCCGTCCTCTGCGGGCTGAGCCTGTCCGCCGTCAGCTTTTTGAAGCTCATGTTCCTCGATAAGGTGGGCCTGCTGGTCGCCATCTCCGTGTCGTTGACGTTGGCGGTCACGGTCACCATCGCCAAGTTCATCGGCTGTACGCTGCCTATGCTCGCCAAGAAACTGGGCTTCGACCCGGCGGTCATGGCCAGCCCCTTCATCACTACGGTGGTTGACGCCCTATCGCTCCTGACCTTTTTCTCCATCGCCAAAGCGATCATCGGCTTATAAGGAACTGATAGAATGGAAGCAAAAAAACGTCCCCTGGATGTGTCCGTCGTTGCCTGTGACCAGTATGAGCCGGAGCTTTGCAAGGCTGCCCTGCGGGAGGTCCTGGCGCCTTTTGGGGGACTGGAATTCATCAAGCCCGGCGACAAGGTTGTCATCAAAGCCAACCTTATCACATTCTTGAAGCCGGACAAGGCCGCCACCACCCATCCGGTGCTGCTCACCGCCCTCACGGAATTACTGAAGGAGCGGGGCGCTGTCGTCGTCATCGGCGACAGCCCGGGCGGCCCCTTCTCGCTGCCGTATTTGAAGCGGGTCTATGCTGCCACCGGTCTCAACGACTGTGAGAAGGCAGGCGCCATACTGAACCAAAACACCGCTATAAAAGAGGGTTCCTTCCCCGAGGCCAAGGTCATGAAGGAGTTCACCTATACGGCGTATCTCGATGACTGCGACTACATCATCGACTTCTGCAAGCTGAAGACCCACGGCATGATGGGCCTCACCGGCGGCTGCAAGAATATGTTCGGCGCCATCCCCGGCACGGACAAGCCCGAGTACCACTACCGTTATCCGAATCCCACGGACTTCTCCCGGATGCTGGTGGACATCAATGCCTATTTCAAGCCCACATTGACCATTTGCGACGGCGTAATGGCCATGGAGGGCAACGGCCCCTCCATGGGCAAACCCCGGAAAATGGGCCTGCTGGCGGCCTCCAAATCGCCTCACCAACTGGACCTCGTCTTGGCCGCCCTTATCCACATGCAGCGGGACGACGTGCCCACATTGATGGCCGCCTACGAGCGAGGTCTGATCCCCGCCACGGTGACGAATCTGACCATAACAGAGGGCTGGGAAAAGTTCATCTGCCCTGACTTCGAGACCATCGGCGTCAAGCGGGGCATCCTGTTCACCGACAAATACTCCGGCATCGTCGGCAAGCTCTGGGCCGGCATCATGAAGACCGCCGTCCAGCCCCGGCCCCAGGTGAAAGGGGAGGACTGCATCGGCTGCGGCGAATGCAGCAAGGTCTGTCCCGCCAAGGCTATCGCCATGATCGAAAAAAAGCCTGATATCGACTACAAAAAATGCATCCGCTGCTTCTGCTGTCAGGAGTTCTGCCCCATCGGCGCCATGAAGGTCCGCCGTACGGCCATCAGCAAGTTTTTGGAAAAAATAAGATAATAACCATATTTTGTAAAGGAGAGATCTATGCGCGAACTGTTGTGGACCCCCAGTGAGGAAGTGAAGAAGTCGTCCATTATGTACGCTTTTATGGAGCTGGTGAATCGGGAGAAGGGCCGGAGCTACCGGAGCTATCGGGAGCTGTATCGCTTTTCCGTGGACGAGCCGGAGGCCTTTTGGGA
>JBGVAK010000059.1:0-9168 GCA_045224495.1 Christensenellales bacterium | reverse complement strand
CTGGTGGGGGAGGACGTGCTCATCACCGGCGCGGGCCCCATCGGCGTCATCGCCGTGGGCATCTGCAAGTACGCGGGCGCCCGCCGGGTGGTCATCACGGACATGAACGAGTATCGGCTGGATCTCGCCCGGAAGATGGGCGCGGACGCGGCCGTGAACATCGGCAAGAGGGACCTGACCGAGATCATGCATGAGCAGGGCCTGGTGGAGGGCTTTGACGTGGGCCTGGAGATGTCTGGCAGCGGCGCGGCCCTCAAGCAGATGCTGTCCGTCATGCGCAACGGCGGCAAGATCTCCCTGCTGGGCCTGGGCAACGGCCCCATCAATCTCGATATGAACCTGATCATCGGCAAGGGCCTTACGCTCCAGGGCATCTACGGCCGGAAGATGGACAACTGGCATCAGATGAGCTACATGGTCCAGGGCGGCCTGGACCTCACGCCGGTCATCACCCACCGGTTCCACTACACCGACTTTGAAAAGGGCTTCGCGGCCATGCACTCCGGCAACTCCGGCAAGGTCGTCTTAGATTGGACTAAATAAGCATATAGGAGGCTATACATGAAGAAGGCATACGAATTCTATCAGAACGAGCTTTCCGCCATTCGGGAAGCGGGCACCTACAAGGACGAGCGGATCATCGTCACCCCCCAGCGCTCCCGCATCGACACCACCCTGGCTAAGGGCGTGGTGAACATGTGCGCCAACAACTATCTGGGTCTCTCCGACAATCCGGAGCTTATCGCCGCCGCCAAGGCCTCCTATGACGAGTGGGGCTTCGGCCTTTCCTCCGTCCGCTTCATCTGCGGCACCCAGGACATCCACAAGCAGCTGGAAGCCCGGATCGCCAAGTTCGTGGGCCAGGAGGACGCCATCCTCTACTCCTCCTGCTTCGACGCCAACGGCGGCCTCTTCGAGACCATCCTGGGGCCCGAGGACGCCATCATCTCCGATGAGCTGAACCACGCCTCCATCATCGACGGCATCCGGCTCTGCAAGGCGAAGCGCTTCCGCTACAAGAACAACAACATGGAGGACCTCCACGCCAAGCTGGAGGAGGCCAAGGACTGCCGCATCAAGCTCATCGCCACCGACGGCGTGTTCTCCATGGACGGGTATATCGCCAACCTGAAGGGGATCTGTGACCTGGCGGATCAGTATGACGCATTGGTGATGGTGGACGATTCCCACGCCGTAGGCTTCATGGGCGAGCACGGCCGGGGCACCAGCGAGTACTGCGGCGTCATGGGCCGGGTGGACATCGTCACCGGCACCTTCGGCAAAGCCCTGGGCGGCGCCTCCGGCGGCTACACCGCAGCCCGCAAGGAGATCGTGGACCTGCTCCGGCAGAAGTCCCGCCCCTACCTGTTCAGCAACGCCCTGGCGCCCGCCATCTGCGCCGCCAGCATCAAGACGCTGGATATGCTGGAAGCGTCCACGGAGCTCCGTGACCGGGTCCACGAGAACGCCAACTACTTCCGTGCGGAGCTCTCCAAGCTGGGCTTCGACCTGCTGCCCGGGGAGCACCCCATCGTGCCCATCATGCTCTACGACGCCAAGGTGGCCCAGGAGTTCGCCCGCAGGATGCTGGATAAGGGCGTGTACGTGACCGGGTTCTGCTACCCCGTGGTGCCCATGGGCAAGGCCCGCATCCGCACCCAGATCTCGGCCGCCCACACCAAGGCGGATCTTGACTTCGCCGTGAAGTGCTTCGGCGAAGTGAAGAAAGAAATGGGATTATAAGAGGAAAAGAATAAAAACATGCACCCTTTCTTGAAAGAAAGGGTGCACCCAAAGAACTTTATTCGGGAAGTATGGCTTAGCTGTACTTCCCATTAGTATTCTTAAGTTTCTCTTTTTACGCCGCTTTTTCTCTTTGTCTAAAGAGAAAAAGCGGCAAAAGAAAAACTAAACAATCACGATTCCATCCGCCGGATCAGCGTCTCGTAGGTCCGATCCAGCTCCCGGCTCTCCCGCCAGGCGCAGCCCACGGGGACGCCGGGCCGGTTCTTGCCGTGGAAGTCGCTGCCGCAGGTGGCGAGCAGCCTGTACTGATGAGCCAAAGACACGTACAGCTCCGTCTGCCGGGGGGTGTTGGCCGGATAGTAGGCCTCGATGCCCAAGAGCCCCATGCTCACCAGCTCCCGGATGAGGCCGTGAAGGTTCTCCCGGATATGGCAGGGGTGCGCCAGGACCGGCACGCCGTCGCTCCTGTGTATGATCTCCAACACCTGCTCGGGCGTGAACCGCTTCTCGGTATAGTAGCCGGGGGTGCCGGGCCTGAGATACTTCATGAACGCCTCCCGGACCTCGCTGGCGTAGCCCGCGGCGATGATGGCGTGGGCGATATGGAGCTTGGTCGTGGCGGTCTGCCCCGTGCGCAGGAAGGGCCGCACCTCGATGCCCGCCCCGTCCAGCCGGGAGAGGATGATCTCGTTGCGCTTGTCCCGCCGCTCCCGGGCCACCTCCATGGCCCGGATGAGGACGGGATGGTCCATGTCCACGTCCAGGCCCAGGATATGCAGCTCGTGATGCCACTCGTTGTCGAACTCCACACCGGGGATCACCCGGACCCCCTCCTCCTTGCCCGCCGCCATAGCCTCCGGCACCCCGGAGATGCAGTCGTGGTCCGTAATGGCCAGCAGGTCGATGTGGCCCCGGGCCGCGAAGCGCACGATCTCCGCCGGCGCGTAAGTGCCGTCGGAATGGTCGCTATGGGTGTGCAGGTCAAATCTGTGGCTCATTCGTCCGCCGTTGCTTCCTTTACTTCTTCCTTGGGTTCCTCTTTCGCCTGAGGCTCAGCCGCAGGCGCCGCTTCCTTCTGTTCGGGCGCCATGACCGCGTCCATGTCCTCGCCCCGATACACCTTCTCGAACTGCTCGCCGGTGACCCGCTCGTACTTGATGAGCAGGGCCGCGGTCCGGTGCAAGCCATCCATGTTCCGGGACAGGATATCCTTGGCCCGGCCGTACTGGGCCTCCAGAATCCGATGGATCTCCTCGTCGATGCGCCCGGCCACGGTCTCCGAATGCTCCTTGCTGTGGCCCCAATCCCGGCCGATGAAGACCTCCTGGTCCCCGCCGTAGAACACGGGGCCCAGGTGCTCGCTCATGCCGTACTGCTCCACCATCTTGCGGGCGGTGGCGGTGTTCTGCTTCAAATCCTGGCTGGCGCCGGTGCTGATATCGCCCAGGACCAGCTCCTCGGCTACACGGCCGCCCATGGTCATGCAGATATGATCCTCCAGCCGCGCCCTCGTCACGTGGTTCCAATCGTCCTTGGGCAGGGTCATGGTATAGCCCGCGGCCATGCCCCGGGAGATGATGGACACCTCGTGGAGGCTGTCGCACTTAGGGAGCTCGATGGCCAGGATAGCGTGGCCGGACTCGTGGTAGGCGGTGTATTTCTTATCCTCCGCCGTGACCACCCGGCTCTTCTTCTCAGGCCCCATCTGGACCCGGGTGATGGCCTCTTCGAGGTCCGCCTGGGAGATCATCTTCCGATGGGCCCGGGCGGTCAGGATGGCGGCCTCGTTGAGCACGTTCTCCAAATCCGCGCCCGTGAAGCCCGGGGTCCGCTGGGCGAGGACGGCCAAATCCACGTCCGGCTCGAACTTCTTGTTGCGGGCATGAACATGCAAAATGGCCTCCCGGCCCTTCACGTCGGGATAGTTCATGGTCACCTGCCGGTCGAACCGGCCCGGCCGCTGCAGGGCAGGATCCAGGATATCCGGGCGGTTGGTGGCCGCGATGACGATGATCCCCTCGTTGGGGGCGAACCCGTCCATCTCCACCAAAAGCTGGTTCAACGTCTGCTCCTTCTCGTCGTGACCGCCGCCCAATCCGGCGCCGCGCTGCCGGCCCACAGCGTCGATCTCGTCGATGAAGATCACCGCGGGGGTGCTGCGCTTAGCGGTATTGAACAGGTCACGGACCCGGGATGCGCCCACGCCCACGAACATCTCCACGAAATCGGAGCCGGAGATGGAGAAGAAGGGCACCTTTGCCTCTCCTGCCACGGCCTTGGCCATGAGGGTCTTGCCGGTACCCGGCGGGCCCACCAGCAGGACGCCCTTGGGTATCCGGGCGCCCACCTCGGAGAAGCGCTGGGGCTCCTTCAAAAAGTCCACGATCTCCTGCAGCTCCAGTTTCTCCTCGTCAGCCCCCGCCACGTCCTTGAAGGTGATGGGGTTCTGCCCCGGGGCGTACTCCCGGGCCCGGGAGCGGCCAAAGTTGCTCATCTGCTTGCCGCCGCCCTGCTGCCGGTAGATGAACCACATGAACAGGGCCATGGTGCCGAAGAGGATCACGTAGGGCAGGATCACGATAAGCCAGCTCTGGCCCTTAGGCTGGGCCACGGTATAGACGAAGGGATAGTCCACGCTGGACACGGCGTCCGCGTCCTTGTTCTGCATCTTGGACACCAGCAGCGACATGTTCCGGCTGAACTCCTCCTCCGAACAGGTGAAGGTGAAGTCCGCTCGGTTGGGCAGGTCCTTCGTGGTGTAGCCGGAGCCGGTGTAGAGGCCCATATAGAGGCCGGAGCCCAAGGTCTCATAGATGGCCTGGACCTTGTTCTCCTCCACCAGCTTCACGAAATCCTGGACCGTGATCTCGTCCGGGGACTTGGCGGTGAAGCCGCCAGAGATCATATAGAGGATCAGAGCGCCCATGAGCGCCCAGATCGCCAGGGTCGATATGTTTTTTCTCGTCTTGGGATTCAACTATTCTTCTCCTTACGCAGGGCCGTCCCCCGCCTGTATCGTCGCTGTTCAGTCTTCCTCGTAGACCTTGGGGCTCAAAACGCCCACATAGGGCAGGTTCCGGTAGTAGCCCTTGTAGTCGAGGCCGTAGCCCACCACGAACTTGTTGGGGATGGTGAAGCCGCAGTAGTCGGGCGTGATCTCGCACTCCCGGCGCTCGGGCTTATCGAGGAGGGCGCAGACCCGGATGGAGGCTGGCTGCCGGTCGGACAGGAGCCGGGTCAGATAGGAGAGCGTGAGGCCGCTGTCCATGATGTCCTCGGCGATGATCACGTGCTTGTTGGTGATGCTGCCGTCCATGTCCTTGTTGATGCGGACGATGCCGCTGGTCTTCTGGGCGTCGCCGTAGCTGGAGATGCTCATGAAGTCCATCTTCAGATGGATGCTCATGGCGCGGGCCAGGTCCGTGAAGAACACGCAGGCTCCCTTGAGGACGCACAGCAGGACCACTTCCTTGCCGGCATACTCACGGCTGATCTGCTCGCCCAGCTCCTTCACCCGCTTTTGGATCTGCTCCTCGGTGATCAGCACCTCGGCGATATCCTTGTTCATGAATTCAGTGCCCCAGTTTTTCATGGCTTGCTTCCCCCTTCGATAAAGATGATATGTAGAATCCGCCTGGTTCCGTCCTGTATCTTCACCCGGTCGGCCACCGTGCCGCCGGGAACGAACACGATCCCGTCCTCGTCCGCCACCAGGGGCGTCCGCCGGGCCCTGCGGCCCATCTTCCGGTCGATGTAGTAGTCCGAGAGGAGCTTGGTCCCCTTCATGCCCAAGGGGGTGAATCGATCCCCCGGCACCGCCTGCCGCAGGGTCAGCCGCCCCCGGAGCCTGTCCCCGTCCACATACGCCTCGTGGGACGGGCAGGGGATGCTTGCCTTTTTCACCCAGTCCGCCCGGTAGGTCCCCCAGGGGGTGGTCACAGGCGCGTCCACGGGCAGCTCGACAAAGAAGCTTTCCTCCCCCGCCGCCGGCTCGATGACGAGCCTGTCCCCGTCCGCCCGGGCGATCAGGTTCCCGCGAATGGGGACCGTCCGCCCCGAGGGCCGGGAGAACAGGTCCGTGAGCCGGTCTATGTCCGCCTCGGTGAAATCCTCCGTCACCCGACGAAGGAGCCGCCGGGCGACCCGCTTTTGGAGCACGGGCGGGAGTTGGCCAAGGGCCTGTCGGCTGCCGTCAGCCTCGTCCAGAGCTCTCTGGGCCAGGTCTTCCAGGAACGCGTCCTCCACCCGCAGCCGGTCCGCGCACTGGGCGATATGGGCCGCCGCCTGGTCGTTGATGGCGGTCAGGGCCTCCATGCCCGCCTGCCGGAGCCGGTTGCGGCTGGCGTCCAACAGGGCGTTGGTGCTGTCCAGCCGGTAGGGCTGGTCCCGCTCCGCCAGATAGTCCAAGATGTCCGCCTTGCCTACGCCCAGCAGGGGGCGGATCAGGTCCCCGGCCCGATGATCCATGCCCGTGAGGCCGCTGAGGCCGCTGCCGCGGACGAGATGCAGGAGCACCGTCTCCGCCTGGTCGTCCCGATGGTGGCCCAGGGCGATGACGTCCGCGCCCAAAGCCTGCTTCAGCCGCCGCAGAAAACCGTATCGAAGCCGGCGGGCCGCCGTCTCCAGAGACAAACCCGCACCCTTGGCGTACCCGGGTACGTCCGCGCTTTCGCTGAACAGGGGAACCCCCACAGAGAGACACAGCTGCCGGCAGAAATCCAGGTCCGCCCGGGACTCGGCGCCCCGGATGCCGTGCTCGAAATGGGCCGCGTACAGGGGGCCGATCCGGTCCTCGTCCCGGAGCCGGCACAGCTCCAGCAGCAACGCCGTGGAATCGGGCCCGCCGGAGAGCGCGCACACCACCGCCTCCCGCCCGTTCAGGCGGCAGGCCGTCAGCGTTCTTTCCGTCAAGAGCAGCATTGGATACCAGACCCCGATTATAGTTGTATATATCATACCCTTTGCGCCGCTTTTTGACAAGAGTTTTTTAAAGGAATGAAAAAAAGCACGCACCCTTTCTTGAAAGAAAGGGTGCAAACCCAAAGAACTTTTAAGAAAGAGAAGATTCGTTGCACCTTCCCTTTTTTCATTCTTGGCTTTTCTTTTTGCGCCGCTTTTTCTTTTCACTCGAAAAGAAAAAGCGGCAAAGGAAAAACTCAGTTCACCACATTCACCGGCTTACCCGCCAGCGCTCCCCGTATGCTCTCCGCCGTCACGTCCACGATCCTTTGGCGAGCCTCCACGGTGGCCCAGGCGGAGTGGCCTGTGAGGTAGCAGTTGGGTGCCTTCAAAAGGGGGTTGTGGATGTCGATGGGCTCCCGGCTCACCACGTCCGCCCCGTAGCCCCCTAGCTTCCCCGAAGCGAGGGCCGCGGCCACGTCCCCTTCGTTCACCAACGACCCCCGGGCGGTGTTGATAAGCAAAGCCCCGTCCTTCATCTTTCCGATGGTCTCTGCGTTCACGAACCCTGAGTTCTCGGCGGTGGCGGGACAGTGGAGGCTGATCACGTCGGACCGGGACAGCAGCTCCTCCAAGGACACCTGCTGCCCGGGGAAGTCCGGGTGCTCATGCCGGGCGTAGCCCAAGACGTTCATGCCGAAGGCACGGGCCACCGCAGCCACCCGGGACCCGATGGCCCCGCAGCCGACGACACCCAATGTCCGGCCCGCCAGAGCCTGAGGCGTCTTCTCCCACCAGCAGAACTCGGGGCAGGCGGTCCAGGCCCCCTGCCGGATGCGCATGGTGCTCTCGGCGGTGCGGCGGGTCAATTCGAGAAGGAAGGCGAACACGCTCTCCGTGACGCCCGCGGCGGCGTAGCCGGGCACGTTGCACACGGGGACACCCATGTCCCGGGCGGCTTGCGCGTCCACCACGTCGTACCCCGTGGCCAACACCCCGATCATCTTCAGAGCACTGGCCCCCTTCAAGGCTTCGGCGGTCAAGCGCACCTTGTTGGTCAGCACCACGTCCGCCCCACGGAGCCGCTGGGGGACCAGCCGGGCGTCCGTGCGGTCGTAGAGGGACAGGGTGCCCAGGGCCCGCCAGGGGCTAAGGTCCAGCTCCTCCACCTTTAGGGTCTTTGCGTCCAGGACCACGATCTGCATGACAAAATCTTCCTTTTTCCATTAAAATCCAGGATCATTGTAGTCCCCTCCCTCCCCGCCGTCAAATAAACTTTCCTTGAACGCTGTTGCCAAAAGAAGGGGACGGTGGTAGAATAAATGAAAATCATCATCATGGGGGCATATCTATGTTCATCATCGTGGTCGGCCAAGGCAAGGTGGGCACCACCCTTTCATCCCAGCTGTGCGCCGAAGGCCATGACATCGTCACCATCGACAGCGACGCCCAGGTCCTCAAAAAGCTCCAGGAGACCCTGGACGTGGCCACCCTCTGCGGCAACGGCGCGGCGGGCTCTGTGCTGGAGGAGGCGGGGGCGGCCAAGGCGGACCTGCTCATCGCCTGCACCGACAGCGACGAGGTGAACCTCTTAAGCTGCATGGTGGCCCGGAAGCTGGGCACCAAAAACACCATCGCCCGGGTCCGCAACCCCGAGTACGACAGCGATCTCAGGCTCCTGAAGGACGAGTTCCACATCTCCCTTTCCATCAACCCGGAGCTGACCTGCGCCCGCGAGATCTTCCGCATCCTCCGCTTCCCCGCCTTTTTGAAGCGGGAGACCTTCCTCCGTGACAAGGCGGAGCTGGTGGAGCTGAAGGTGGCCCCCGGCGGCAAGCTGGACGGGGTCAAGCTCATGGACCTTCGCCGCCTCACCGACGAAAAAGCCCTGATCTGCGCCGTGGAGCGCCAGAGCGAGGTCACCATCCCCGACGGCAGCTTCGTGCTCCAGGGGGGCGATCGGATCTCCATCACCGCCGAAGCCTCCGGCCTGGTCCGGTTCATGAACGACCTCGCCATCCCCATGCCCAGCATCCGCAAGGTCATGATCGTAGGCGGCAGCCGCATCGCTATCCACGTGGCCCGGCTCCTGCTGCGGAACAAGGTGCGGGTCACCATCATCGACAACGACGAGCTAAAGTGCCAGCAGCTGACGGAGCTGCTGCCCGAGGCCACCATCCTCTGCGGCAACGGCACGCTCCAGGAGGTGCTCCTCTCCGAGGGCGTGAAGGACACGGACGCGGTCCTGGCCCTCACCGGCTTCGACGAGGAGAACCTCACCATCTCCATGTTCGCCAACTATCTGAAGGTGCCCAAGACCGTCACCAAGATCGATCGGACGGACCATCTGGAGGTGTACACCAACGCCGGCATCGACACCATCGTGTCTCCCAAGCTGTTGACCGCCAACGAGATCGTCCGCTACGTCCGGGCCATGGGCAGCCGGTCCGGCCAGTCCATGCAGGCCCTGAGCCGGTTCATGGACGGGCGGGTGGAGGCCATGGAGTTCGTGGTCCCCGCCGG
>JBGVAK010000058.1:0-27196 GCA_045224495.1 Christensenellales bacterium | reverse complement strand
TGATAACAATAACAAGCATATCAGGAGGAAAGCAAACATGAAGAAACTGTTGGTTTTGATCCTTGCGGCCCTGATGATCCTCACGGCCGCGGCCTGTGGCGGTGGCGACAAGAAGGCCGAAGCCAAGCAGGAGAGCGCCGGTGTGGACAAGCTGGTGGAGGAGTACGGCTTCCAGTGGAAGGACACCACGGCCCCCATCGTCAATGAGAAAGGCGCCAAGGAGCTGTCCTTCAGCGTCTACTCTTCCAAGAACGCGTCGGCTTTGGATTACAATGACATGAAGATCATGCAGGACCTGTATGCGAGCACCAACGTGTTCGTGTCCTGGGAGAACGTGTCCGAGTCCGTGTACTCCCAGCAGAAGAATCTGATCTTCGGCAACGCCGACAACCGGCCCGACGCCATCTACCATGCAGGCATGGGCGCCGGCGAGATCATCAAGTACGCCAAGCGCAAGGTGCTGCTGCCCATCAGCGACTACCTTGAGTACATGCCCAACTTCTCCAAGATCCTGGAGGAGCGCCCGGACATCAAGAACCAGCTCATCAACGTGGAGGACGGCAAGATCTACTCCCTGCCCCGCATCGAGGAGATGGGCCTCTTGCAGAACCCCAACATCCTCTTCCTCAACAAGGCTTGGGCCCAGGCGGCCATCGAGGCCGGCGCGGTGACCGGAATTACTGCGGACGATCTCAAGGACGGCCTGAACCTGACCTGCGACCAGATGGAAGCCATGCTCCGCTACTTCCGTGACAACGACATGAACGGCAACGGCAAGGCCGACGACGAGCGCCCCCTTAGCTTTGTGTACAACAACTGGCAGGGGAACCAGTGCGACCTGTACGGCATGTTCGGCCTCAACGACAATCTGGAGCACCGAATCATCGTGGATGGCAAGGTCACCTACACGGTCCTTGATGAGCGCTTCAAGGAGGCCACCAACTTCCTGGCCAAGTGGGTCAGCGAGAACCTGATCGACAAGGTATCCTTTGAGCTTTCCCAGGATAACTTCCTGGCCAACGGCAAGGGCCTGGAGACCTACGGCGCCTTCTACTGGTGGGAGAGCGAGACCGTGGTATCCAACCCCGAGAACTACATCGTCTGTAACCCCATCATCGGGCCTCACGGCGATCAGACCCTGTGCATTTCCAACAACCCCGAGGTGGGCGCGGGCGAAGTCATCGTCTTTGCCGACTGCCCCAATGTGGAAGTGCTCCTGGCCTACTTCGACCGGTACTATGATCCCATGATCTCCGCCCAGATCAACTACGGCCCCATCGGCATCGTCTATGAGGAGCAGCTGGATGAGAAGGGCATGCTGGTCCAGAAGCCCCTGCCCGAAGGCGTCACCTCTGACGAGCTGCGGCTGCAGAACGCACCGCTGGGCATCATCTATCTCTCCGACTATGCCTGGAACAACGTGGTGAACATGGAGCCCCGGGCTAAGCTCCGTCTGGAGCGGCTCACCGCCCATGCCACCCCGTTCATGCCCGCAAACGTGAAGCCCTGCTACTCCAACCTCCAGTTCACCATGGATGAGCTCAACACCCTGGCCAACTATGAGACCAACCTGAACGACTACATCCGCACTAACCTGATCAAGTGGCTGATGGGCGGCGGTGTCAGCGATGCACAGTGGGAGACCTTCCAGAAGGATCTCAACGGCAAGTGCAACATCGGCGGCATCCAGAAAGTCTATCAGGACGCCTACGATCGGTACATCACCAAATAAAGTAAGAAAGAGGCAAACCCATGAAGAAGCTTATCGCGATCCTGTTGACCCTGGTCATGGTCCTGTCCGTGGCGGCCTGCGGCGGCAAGACGGAGGCCCCGGTGGCCACTGCCGAGAACCAGAAGCCCGCCATCAGCGGCGTTCAGGACGCCTCTGTGGAAGCGGGACAGGTCTTTGACGCCCTGGCCGGCGTCACCGCCTCCGACGCGGAGGATGGGGACTTGACCGCCATGATCACCGTGGAATCCACCCCCACCCTGGACTTCAAGGGCGGCAAGGCCACCCCGGAGAACGCCGGTTCCTATGAGCTGGTGTACTCGGTCACCGACAAGGCCGGCGCTGCCGTGGAAGCCTACGCCACGCTGACCGTCACCAAGAAGACCGGCGAAGCCACCCTTCTGAAGGAGTTCGACTTCTCCACCGTGGAAGCCACCGACGCCCACGGCTGGGAAGCGGTCATCGACGGGGCTGAGGCCACCGGCGCCCTGAAGGATGGTTCCTTCGTGTTCGACATCACCAACCCCGGCGAGGGCGACGGCGCGGTCCGCTTCGTCAAGTCCCTGGACGTGAAGGCCGGCGCTGACTACAAGGTGAAGATCTGGGCCAAGTCCACCGCCCCCACCTTCGCGCACTTCATTCCCAAGGATGGCACCACCGAGGAGTGGAAGACCCTGGGCGGCGAGGTCTGGAACGCCCGTTTGGACGAGAAGATCACCTGCATCGAGTCTAACTTCACCGCCCCCGCGGATGGCGTAGCCGAGCTGCGTCTCCATCTGGGCAAGATCACTCCCAACCCCGACAACGCCGCTGACACCACCCCCGAGAACTTCTCCGTCATCATCGACAAAGTGGAGATCTACGAGATCGTGGGCCAGGAGGTCATGGAGCCCCTGTACACCGCCGACTTCGCTTCCAGCGGTGCCTTTGCCTCCGCCGGCGACGGCGCGGCCGCCAACGTGGCCTTTGAGGACGGCGCGGCTGTGTTCACCATCGAGAACTACCCCACCGAGGGCGGCGTGTGGAGCATCCAGGCCGTTCTGGAGCTCCCCGGCATCTCCATCGTGCAGGGTGAGAAGTACAACTACAGCTTCACCGTGGTGGCCGAGAACGGCCAGGGCGGCGAGGCGCTGGTAGAGAGCAACGAGAAGTCCTGGGAAGCCCGGGCCAACTTCAACGGCCTCGGTCTGGAAGCCGGCCAGGAAGTGACCGTGGAGAAGACCTTCACCGCGGAAGCCAACGTGGATGATCCCGTGCTGCGCATGCAGATCGGCAACCCCAACGAGGGCGTCACCGCCAACAAGATCACCGTGAAGAACTTCGTGTTCAGCAAGGTGGGCGGCGACAAGGAGACCAAGAAGACCATCGAAGCCTTCGCCCCCTTCGGCATGTACGCTGAGAACGTGGACACCGAGAAGTATCCCTGGCAGACCTTCAACGGCACCGATGAGGACAATGAGCATGGCGTCGGCACCATCTGGACCGCCGACGGGAGCCTCTTCTACCGGATCGACGACGGCGGCACCGTGGATTGGCACAACAAGCTGATCTGCCCCATCACCTTGCCCTCCGACAGCTACTTCATCGTGGAGATCAAGGCCAAGGCCGACAAGCCCGTGTCCTGCGGCTTCTTCCTGAATCCTCAGGGCGGTTGGGATCCCCGCGTTTCCGAAGGCATCGACTTCACCACCGAGGAGCAGACCTTCACCTTTGAGACCAAGGACATCTTCATCACCGATATGCCCTGCGAGCTTCTGTTCCAGTTCGGCTCTGAGGCCACCGCGGCCCTGGGCGGCGTGACCGTGGAGTTCACCAGCGTTACCATCTATCAGATGCCCGTGATGTGATCTGACTGACCATATGTGGGGGATGGTTCGCCATCCCCCTTGTCCCGTTTATAGGAGGCACCTATGAATAAACGTATTCAAGCCCTGTTTCTGGCGTTCTTGCTTCTGCTGAGCCTCGCCTTCGGCTGCAAAGGGAAAGAAGCTGAGCCCGCTGCTCCTGCCAATGTGGCCGCGGACGGGGAAACTTTCGCTTTTCCGGAGAACGAAACGGACTTTGGGATGCTGCGCACCCCCGGCAGCCAGGAAAGCGCCTATGCCTACAAAGCCTTCTTCCTGCCCGCCCAGGACGGTACCGCCCAGCCCTACGTGGGGGACACCATGCCCTATTACGAGGACGGCACCTACTACATCTACTACCTGAAGGAGGGCGGCGATTCCTACAACCACTCCATCTATCTGGCCACCACTAAGGATTTCGTCACCTACACCGAGAAGGACGATGTGGTGCTGGAAGCCTCCCGTGCCGGCGGCCAGGACGGCTGGATCGGCACTGGCTCCGTGGTAAAGGTGAAGGACACCTACTACTTCTTCTACACCGGTCACGCCTTCTCCGACAGTTATGAGTTCAAGGAGAAAATCCTGGTAGCCAAGGGCTCCAGCCTCACCTCCTTTGAGAAGGTGGCGGATTGGGAGATCGTTCCGCCCTCCGAGCTGGGCCAGAAGAACGATTTCAGGGATCCCCAGGCCTATTACGACGAGGCCACGGACACCATCACCCTGACCGTTACCGCCGCTCAGAGCAACAAGGCCCGGATTTTGAAGTTCACCCTGTCCGGGGATCTTACCACAATTACCTATGACGGCATCATCTTTACGGACCCCACGGCCTCCTTCTGGAACCTGGAGTGCTCCGATACCTTTAAGATGGGTGAAAAATACTACTTGACCTATTCCGGCCAGGATGATACCCTGTGGTACGCCATGTCCGATTCGCCCTACGGCCCCTACGGCGACGCGGTCCGGCTGGACGGCAAGCTCTTCTATGCCGCCAAGCACGTGGATAACGGCGCCGACACCTACATGGTTGGATGGGCCCGGCGCTCGGAATCCGTGTCCTCCACTCAGGATGTGAATGGATGGGCGGGGAATTTAGCGGTGCAGAAGCTTCTCCAGAACCCGGATGGCACGCTGTACCTCGCTCCCGTGGACGCTGTGATCGCCCAGCACACCGCCCGCCGTCAGCTCCTTGTGGACAGTATGGAGACTGAGATCGCCGCCGGTTCCGCCTATAGCTACGCCGATTTGTTCACGGCCTACGAAAGCTATGCCCTCACCGGCACGCTGAAGTTTGAGAAGACCGGCAGCTTCGGCCTGGCCTTCGACTACAACGGCCGTCAGGACAAATATAAGACCATCGTGCTGGACCCCGCCAAGGGCACACTGTCTCTCCAATTCAACGAGGGCAGCACCCTCATCACCGAGACAGCGGTCCAGCTGGAGGCGGGGAAGGAATATACCTTCACCTATATCCAGGAGGGTTCCGTGGGCGTCTTCTATTTGGACGGCCTGGCTGCCCTGACGGTCCGGCTCTACGGCGTGTCCGGCAAACCCGTGAAGCTGTTCGCCGAAAACAACACCGTCACGTTCTCTGCTCTCAAACAATATACCCGATAAGGAAAGGAGCGCCTCATGCGACGGCTGCTGGACATCAACAATCCCATCATGCGGTTCCTGACGGCGATGTTCGACCTTATGGCCCTCAGCGTGCTATGGGTGGTGTTCTCGCTGCCCATCTTCACCATGGGGGCCGCCTCCACGGCTCTGTACAGCGCCGCATACCACCACGTCCGTAAGGGAGAGGACTATCTCTGGAACAGCTTTTTCTCCGCCTTCAAAGAGAACTTCAAACGGTCCACCCTCACCTGGCTGGTGGCGCTGGCCATCCTTGGGTTCCTTGGCGCGGACGCCCTGCTGCTCAGGAGTTTGATCCTGCAGGGGTATTCCTTCGGCTGGTTCTATGGCGTCACGCTGGCCCTTGTGGTGCTGGCCCTCACCTGGACGGTGTATCTCGCCGCCTATGCGGCCCGGTTCAACGGCACCGTGAAAGAGGTGCTGCGGTATAGTTTTATGCTGCTCAGGGCTCATCCCGTCAAGATGTTGTGCGTGATGGTCCTGGTGATGGGCGGCATGGCTCTTGCCCTGACACTGCCCGCCACGGTGATCTTCATTCCCGCCACGGTGTACTGGGGCGCCACGTTCCCCATCGAATGGACGTTCCTCAAACACATGCGGCCCGAGGACAAGGCGCGGATGGAAAAGGAGAAGTTTGAATGAACCAGAAACTGTTGTTCGCAAGAGCCTATGAGCGGGAGGCGTCCCGGCAAATACCTGAGATGGCTCGACCCAAGTTCCATCTTTCCCCCTGCACGGGCTGGATGAACGATCCCAACGGGTTCTCCTTCTACAAGGGGGAGTATCATCTGTTCTATCAGTACAATCCCTATGACACCTGCTGGGACACCATGCACTGGGGCCACGCCGTCAGCGGCGATCTGCTGAGCTGGCGGTATCTGCCGGCGGCCATGGCGCCCAATGAGTGGTATGATGCTGACGGATGCTGGTCCGGCAGCGCCATGGAGATGCCGGACGGGCGGCAGCTTTTGATGTACACCGGCAATCGCCGGGAGGGCGGGGCTACCCGGGAAAACCTGCAGGTTCAATGCCTGGCCCTGGGGGATGGGATAGATTATGAAAAGTATGCCGACAACCCCGTGCTCACCGCGGCCGATCTGCCCGATGAATGCAGCCCCTACGATTTCAGAGACCCCAGCATCTGGCGGGAATCTGACGGAACCTACCGGGCCATCGTCGGCACCTGCACCAAGGAGCGGCTGGGAAAGCTTCTGCTGTTTTCCAGCGAGGACGGGCTTCGTTGGCGCTTTGAAAGCGTCTTTGCGGAGAACGACGGCCGCCTGGGCCTGATGTGGGAGTGCCCCGATTTCTTTATGCTGGATGGGAAGGCCGTGCTGCTCGTCAGCCCTCAGGACATGCTGCCCCAGGACTTCGAGTATCACAACGGAAACGGCACCGTGGTCTTCATCGGTCATCTGGAGGACGACGGCAAGCGGTTCGTTCCCGAAACGGACCACGCCGTGGACTACGGCATCGACTTCTATGCCCCCACCACCATTCTGACCCCCGACGGGCGGCGGGTGATGATCGGCTGGATGCAGAACTGGGACGCCTGCCAAAACGCGGGCCGGAAGGATCTGCTGTGGTATGGCCAGATGAGCCTGCCCCGGGAGCTGTTCCTTCGCAGCGGGCGACTGTACCAGCGGCCCATCCGAGAGCTGGAGGAGCATCGGAGCCGCCGGGTGTCCTATGAAAACGTCCGGGTGGATGGCGAATTGCGCCTTCCCGGCGTCGAGGGTCGCATGGTGGACATGGAGATCACCATTCGCCCCGCCCCGGGATGTGTCTATCATAAGTTTGAGATACGATTCATGGAGGACGAGCGGTTCTTCACCAAGCTCAGCTATCGCCCCCATGAATCCATCCTGCGGATCGACCGCAAGTTCTCCGGTTCCCGCCGTGCCTATATCCATCAGCGCCGGGCGCTGGTGCCCAATCGGGGCGGCGAGCTGAAACTGCGGATGATCCTGGACCGCTACAGCGTGGAGGTGTTCCTCAACGATGGCGAACAGACCGTCACTGCCACGGTCCTCACCGACCTTTCCGCCACCGGGATATCCTTCTTTGCAGAGGGTCAGGTGGAGATGGACATCGATAAATACGATCTGTTTCAGGAGGTGTCCCGTGAAAAAGTATGACGTCGTGGCTCTGGGTGAGCTTTTGATCGATTTCACCGAAAGCGGACTGAGCGAGCAGGGGAATCCCCTATGGGAAGCCAACCCCGGCGGCGCTCCCTGCAACGTGCTGGCCATGCTGAACAAGCTGGACAGGCGGACCGCTTTCATAGGCAAGGTGGGAAACGACGTTTACGGCCGTCAGCTGCGGCAGGTGGTATCCGAAGCCGGCATCGACACTTCGGCGCTGCTCACGGACCCGGAGGTCCACACCACCTTGGCCATCGTCCATACCTTCCCCAACGGGGACAGGGATTTCTCCTTCTATCGCAATCCCGGCGCAGATATGATGCTGCGGGCTGAGGAGCTGCCCCGGGACATGCTGCAAAACTGCCGCATCTTCCACTTCGGCACCCTGTCCATGACCCACGAGGGCGTGCGGGAGGCAACGCATCAAGCCGTTGCCATGGCCAAAGAGGCCGGCGCGCTGATCTCTTTCGACCCCAACTATCGCCCGCCCCTGTGGGATACGGAAGCGCACGCAAGGGAGGCCATGGCCTGGGGCCTCAGCCAGTGCGACATTCTCAAGATCGCGGACAACGAACTGTTGTTCCTGACGGGCGAATCCGACTTTGATCAGGGCGCGGCCATCCTCCAACGGTGGTTCCCGAACATCCGCCTGCTGAACGTCACCGCCGGACCCGACGGCAGCTATTCCTACTGCTGCGGCCATCGGATCTACGTCCCGGCCTTCCGCCTGGGCGGCACCATCGAGACCACCGGCGCCGGGGACACCTTCTGCGCCTGCGTGCTCCACGACGTGCTGAACAACGGCCTGAACGATCGGAGTGAGGAGAGCCTTGAAGCCATGTTGCGCTTCGCCAACGCTGCGGCGTATCTCGTCACCACCAAGAAGGGCGCCATCCGCTCCATGCCCTCTAAACAAGATATTCAAACTCTTTTTTCATGACGGTCCCTCCTGGCAACGCCCCGCTGCACATCCTGTAGCGGGGCGTTGCCATCTATAGTATACTGGAACAGGATTTGATAGCAAACAACTTCATCTCGTTCAGACCGAAAAAACAATTTATCTATTTTTGTATCAAGTTGGGTGAAGATGAAGAAATCACAAAGCAGCTTGAGGACAAGGGATTTGATGCTTCGTTTGTAGGACGGAACAAACAGTACGAAATACGATTTGACAGTTATTCAAAATATGAAAAGCATCAAGAGTTCATTCGTTCGTTGGTACAGATGGCAAAAGACCAGAAGAAAGTGGATTGATTGCAAACACAAATGGCTATTTGAAACACAATGCAGTAAAAATGCAGTAAATTTGCTTTTCACAGCCATTTTGAGCCATGTAAGCATGATTTGAAGGTAACAAAAAAGCCCTAAGTTTAGGGCTTTTTTCTATGGTTGCGGGGGAAGGACTTGAACCTACGACCTCCGGGTTATGAGCCCGACGAGCTACCGACTGCTCTACCCCGCGACGAATAACTTCCCTGAGGAAGTATAAGGGAGTATATCAGCAATCGGGTGGTTTGTCAAGAGGCGAATCGGGGGAACAGGGGGCGAGGCGTGCTCTTTCTTGAAAGTTGGCGCGGGAGGGGGTATACTGGAGCAAAGGGAAGGATGGAGGAAGGGCCATGCAGTTTGGGATGCCGACGCTGATCGAAAACAGGACCTTGGAGGACAACGCGGCCTTGTGCGCCGAGCTGGGCCTCAGCTTCGTGGAGCTCAACATGAACTTTCCGGAGTATCAGGTGACGCGGCTGGAGCAGGTGGAGGAGCTTCGGCGGATCGCCGAAGCGGAGGGCATCTATTACACCATCCATCTGGACGAAAATCTGAACGTGGCCGACTTCAATCCCCTGGTGGCGGGCGCCTATCTCGAGACCGTGCGGCGGACCGTGGCCGTGGCCCAGGCGCTGCTGCCCCTGCGGGACCGGTTCGGGGATGCTGGGCAGCCCCTGACGGTGAACATGCACATGCACCACGGCATCCACATCACCCTGCCGGATCGGAAGGTGCAGATGTACGATAGGGATTTCGACGCCTATATGGCGTCCTTCGCCCGCTTCCGCGCATTGTGCGAGGCATGGATCGACGACAGCCCCGTGCGGATCGCCATCGAGAACACGGACGGCTTCCGCGATTACGAGCGGCGGGCCATCGAGTACCTGCTCCAAAGCCCCGTCTTCGGCCTCACCTGGGATATCGGCCACTCCAAGGCCACGGGGGAGCGGGACGTGCCCTTTCTCCTCGAACACGAGGATAGGTTGATCCACTTCCATATCCACGACGGCACCGAGGCCCCGCCCCGGAACCACCTGGCCTTGGGCGACGGGGAGATCGACCTCCCGACCCGCCTTTCCCTGGCCCGCCGCCTGGGCGCCCGATGCGTCCTGGAGACCAAGACCGTGGAGGCATTGAGGCGGTCGGTGGGGTGGCTGAGGGATGGGAGGTATATATAACTGTCAGTTCATCTATCATTCAGGAGGGGACGACCATGGATAAAATGAGCATGGAGGAGCTGGGCTACTTCCTCTATATGGAGGAGATGGAGCGGCAGCAGCGGGAGGCGCAGGCGGCCCAGGAGGGGGAGGAAGGCGACGCAGAGGACGAATGACGCGGGGCGGTATGGATATGGCAGAGGAAGGCTTGGAGAGGTCACGCAAAAAGCTGGAGAAGATGGGGGCGTTTTTCGACGCCCGCTTAGATGGGTACGAGGAGCACCAGTTGACGACGATCGAGTCGGCCCGGGCGTTCTATCCCTTTACGGCAAGCTGCCTGCCCCAGAGGGACGGCGCGAAGATATTGGATCTCGGGTGCGGCACGGGGCTGGAGCTGGGGTACTACTTTGAGACCGTCCCCACGGCGGAGGTCACGGGCGTGGACCTGGCGCCGGGGATGCTGGACGCGCTGCGCCGCAAGTTTTCCGACAAGGCGCTGACGTTGGTGCAGGGTTCCTATTTCGACGTCCCGCTGGGGGAGGGCGTCTTCGACGGGGCTGTGTCCGTGGAGTCGCTGCATCACTTCACCCAGGCGGAGAAGGTCCCCCTATATGAAAAAGTCCGCCGGGCCCTGAAGCCGGGCGGCTACTTTATCCTGACGGATTATTTTGCCGCGTCCGACGAGGAGGAGCGGCACCGCCGCGCGGAGTATCTGCGCCTCAAAGCGGAGCAGGGCATCCGGGACGAGGGGCCATACCACTACGACACGCCCCTGACCGTGGAGCACGAACGGGAAGCGCTGTTGTCCGCCGGCTTTTCCTCCGTCCAACGCCTGAACAGCTGGGGCCCCACCCATACCCTGAAAGCCCAGAGATAAACGCCGGTTTCCGTCAATACGGGCGCCGAATCAGCTCGGCGCTTTTTTTTCTGCCAGCAGAATTCAATATCATATTTGCCGCAAATGGTCTGGCGCCTTTACCGGCTGCCTGCGATTGTGAATGGTTTGTGTATTCCTTGGGCGGCCGGTTGACTTTCGAGAGAAAGCATAATAAAGTGGATACAGGAGGATGGCTCATGAATGTGTTGTTCTTTCTGAAGCCCAAGCAGGAGGTGTGCGTGCTGCACAAGTGCTATACCCTGCGGCAGGGCATAGAGAAGATGCGGCAGTACGGCTTCGCGGCCGTCCCCGTCATCGACGACGAGGGCAAGTATTGCGGCATCGTCACCGAGGGCGATCTTTTGCGGCAGGTGCTCCAGCACGAAAACAAGGCCGAGTGGGAGCAGATCCCCCTCAGGGAGGCCATGCGGACGGACGTGAAGAAGCCCGTGAACGTCATGGCGGACATGGACGAACTGCTGCAGCTCGCTATGACGCAAAACTTCGTGCCGGTGGTGGACGATCGGGGCATGTTCATCGGCATCGTCACCCGGCAGGACATCATCCGCTACTTCGCCCGGGAGTATCAGGCCCTGGAGCAGCGGAAGGCGGAGGGCTGAGCATGGCCATGGAGGGCGTGGAACAGCCCGCGCATATGGAAATCAACGAGACCTTGCGGCTGCGCCGGTACGACGGCACAGCCGATTTTGCGTTCGCCTGGTATCAGGACCCCGAGCTCGTGTACCTGGTGGACGGGGTGAAAAAGCCCTACGATCGGGAGACCTTATACAACATGTACAACTACCTGGCCGCCCGGGGTGAGCTGTACTTCATCGAGGCCAGGGAGGGGGAGACCTTCGTGCCCATCGGGGACGTGGCCTTCTCCCAAACGGACCTGCCCATCGTCATCGGCGTGCCGGCGTACCGGGGCCGGGGCGTGGGACGGCAGGTGATCCTTTCCCTCATGGACCGGGGCCGGGCCCTGGGCTTTGAGAAGCTGGGCGTCCGGGAGATCTACGACTGGAACACCGCCTCCATCCGCTGCTTCACGGCCTGCAGGTTCAGACCCGTGGAGAAGACGGACAAGGGCTGGCGGTACGAGGCGAAGCTATAGGAGGGAAGACCATGGCGTGGGTATTCATGGACCTGGAGATGAAGCCGGTGGACAAGCAGTACCGGCGGGAGCGGGACATCTGCCGGCAGGAGGTCATCGAGTTCGGGGCCGTGAAGCTGGGGGAGGACCTTGCTGAGGTCGACAGCTTCCGGCGGCTGGTGAAGCCCGTCTTTGGGGAGATCCCGCCCCGGTACGCCAACCTCACCGGCATCACCAACGACATGGTGGCGGACGCGCCGGGGTTTGCGGCGGTCTTAGGGGACTTTGCCGCCTGGTGCGACGACGCCGAGACGGTCTACGCCTGGAGCAGCAGCGACCTAGACCAGCTGCGGGGCGAGGTGAAGATGAAGGGCATCGACTTTCCCCTGGACAGGCTGTCGGGCAAGTGGGCCGACTTTCAGAAGATCTTCACCCGGGCCGTGGGCCTGAAGCGGGAGCTTTCCCTGGAGACGGCGGTGAACATCGCCAACATCAGCTTCGAGGGCCACCAGCACGACGCCCTCTGGGACGCCCGCAACACCGCGGAGCTTTTCCGCATCTACCGGGACGAGGCGCGCTTCGGCGCCGTCATCGGCCCCCTCAGGGAGGCGGTGAACCCCCAGAAGCAGACCTCCTTCACCCTGGCCGACGCCCTGGGGGACGCCCTCAAAGGGCTGCATCTGACAGAAGAATGAAGCGCGTGATCCACATCTTCGGGGCCTCGGGCTCCGGCACCAGCACCCTGGGGCGGGCCATATCGGACAGGACCGGCTTTCGGTTCATGGATACCGACGACTATTATTGGCTGCCGGCGGAACCCATGTACACCCTGAAGCGGCCCATACCGGAGCGGCTGGCGCTGATAGAACGAGATCTGGACGATTGTTCGGATGCGGTCCTCTCCGGCTCCCTGGTGGGCTGGGGCGATCCCCTGATCCCCCGGTTCACCCTGGCGGTGCGGCTTGATACGCCTACGCCCGTGCGCATGGAGCGGCTTCGGCAGCGGGAGTACGCCCGGTACGGCGCGCGCGTCCTGCCCGGCGGGGACCTGTACGAGCAGAGCCAGGCCTTCCTCGCCTGGGCTGCCCGATACGACGACGGGGTCCCGCCCCTGCGCAGCCGCGCCTTGCATGACCTTTGGCAGCAGGAGCTTCCCTGCCCGTGCCTCACCCTGGACGGCACGCTGCCTGTGGAGGAGCTGGTGGAAGCGGTCTTACAAAAGCTATAAAAACAAGAAAAAAGCGGCGCAAGCCGCTTTTTGCGTTCCTGTTTGTGCACCTACGGCAGGGGCTCCTCAGGGACGCCCTGCTCCGGCACGTAGACCCTAAGGGCCTGCTGATGATTCTCTATTTTGACCACCAGGTCCCCCTTCTGATACTCTCCGTCCAGCGTCCAGTCGATGGGGTTGTTGGACTCGATGAGGATCTCGCTGGCGTGAAGGAAGGTGATCTGCTTGGAGATGAAGTCCCCGGAGAGGACGGAGTAGACCGCGTCGGAGAGTTCCGGCAGGGTCTTCAGATTCTCGATGAGCACCACCTCGAACTTCCCGTCGTCGGTGACGACGGACCCCTCCGGCAGGCTCACCACCCCGGACACGGAGGTGTTGTTGGTGATGGCGCCGAAGATATAGTCCCCCTCGAAGGTCTGGCCGTTGGCGGTGATCTTCATGTGCTCCGCCTTGATCCGGGGCAGCTCCCGCATGACGTCCAGGAAGTAGGCCGGGCGGCCCAGGGCGTTCTTCAGGTCCTGGGGCGTGGCGTAGGCCGTAGCGATGAAGGCCCCGAAGGCGGCCACGTAGATGAAGAGCCGGCCGTTGAAGGTGCCGCAGTCCACGGCCTTGATATGGTCCGAAGCCGCGTCGCGGGCCGCGGTGACCAGATCGGAGGACAGACCGTGGAGGGCGCCGAAGTCGTTGGAGGACCCGGCGGGGATGTAGCCCACGGCCACGTCCTTCCCGCACTGCTTCAGGCCCGCCACCACCTGGGCGAAGGTGCCGTCGCCGCCCAGGCACACCACCCGATCGTAGTCCGCGCCGCAAAGGGCGGCGTACCGCTCCGCGTCGCTGGGGCTCTGGGTCAGGTAGGTGGTCACCAGGTATCCGGCCTCCATAAAGGCCTGGATCATCTCCGGGAAGGACCGCTTGTAAAGCTTGCGGCCCGCCACCGGGTTCACGATGAACAGCAGCTTTTTGCTGTCCTTTTCCAGAAAAGCTTTCTTCTTCATATCACATGACCCCCGCAACGATCAAACAAAGATAGGCCAAAGGGATGGAAAAGACCATGCTGTCGAACTTGTCCATGACGCCGCCGTGAGGCCCCAGGAGGTTCGAGAAATCCTTGGCGCCGGCGGCCCGCTTCACCAACGACGCGGCAAGATCCCCGATTTGTCCCCAGCTGGAACAGAGGAGGCAGAGGAGCATCCAACACCAGAAGGACAGGGGACAGGCCCCCCGAAACAGAACCCAGCACAGCAGCCCTGTGGGCAGGGCGGCCACGGCTCCGGCTACGCAGCCCTCCACGGTCTTGTGGGGACTCACCGGGGTGGGCAAGGGGTGCTTGCCCCAGCGTTTGCCCACGATCAGAGCCGCGGAATCGCAGATCCAGGCGGTCAGCTGCCCCACGGCGAAGGGCCAGAACCAATGGGAAAGTTGACTCAGATGCAGCAGCGCTGCGAACAAACTCCCCGGATATACCAGCGCGGCGAGGGCCATGAGGGCGTCCCTGCCTTTGCCCTCCCGGTAGGTCAGAGCGCCAACCGCCAGGATAAGGTGAACGACGGCGAAGAAGGCCACGAGATACCAGCGGACCGCCCCGCGGAACAGGCTCAGCAGTCCGCAGATCAGCACGAAGGCCATCGGGACGGCCCCGTAGGCCCAGTGCCCCTGGGGGGAGAGGATATGCCAGGTCTCCCAGGTGGCGACAAGGCCGCAGGACAGGAGGAACAGCAGACGGGGCACCGGCCCCCATAGGCAGAGGACCAGCGTCAAAACCACCATCCCGACAGCGACGGGCGCCCGTTTTTTCACCATGATCCCTTCGCCTCTTTTCCGTTCGCCGGCATGCACAGCTCCAGGGCCGCCGCCGGGATGTTGTCCGCCACCTGGTCCGCCGCAGCGAGGGCAGCGGGGGAGGAGTCTCGGGCGGCCACGAACCGGCTCGCACAGGCTCCCATGGATAGATCGTTGTCGTCGTTCCCGAAGGCCACGACAGCCTCCCGGGGGATATGCAGCCGCTCCGTCAAAGCTTGCAGGGCGCTGCCCTTCGATACGTCCCGGGCGGTGATCTCCGTCATCCGGTTGGAGCCTGAGACGGTGAACCGGCCGTCAGCTGCCGCCAGGGCTCGAAATTCGCGCTCAGCGGTCTCCCGGGAGGGGATGCAGATCACCTTCTCCGCTCCGGCGTCGGGGCGCAGGAGGTAGTCGCTCCAGCTGTCCACGGTCCGGGTGTGGAGGGGGTACATATAGTACCGCCAGAAGTAT
Source organism: Christensenellales bacterium (assembly GCA_045224495.1). Lineage (GTDB taxonomy): Bacteria > Bacillota > Clostridia > Christensenellales > CAG-138 > RUG472. The sequence goes on along the minus strand of JBGVAK010000058.1, from coordinate 11,970 downwards.
TTCTTCGTGTCGCTGAGCCAGTCGGTCTTGGGCCGCTTCAGGGGCGCTTGCCGGGACAGGAAGGTGGCGCTGCCGATGTTTACGGAATACCGGCAGCCGTAGGCGTCGCCCAGGTCCATGAGGGCCTTCACCTCGTCGGCGGTCAGGGTCTTCTCCAGCAGGGGCTCACCCTTTGTGGGCGTCACTACGGCGCCGTTGGAGCAGATGAGATAGTCCACCAGCCGAGGGCTTTTGAGCCGCAGGGGCACCGTGCCCCGATGCCGGCCTGTGGCGACGACCACCGTGACCCCCTTTTGCCGCAGGGCCCGCAGCATCCGGCGCGCTTCGCCCGTCAGAGAACCGTGTTCCAGGAGCGTCCCGTCCAGATCGAAGACGGCCATCCGTACGGGGGTCATGCCGCCGGCCTCGCTTCCTCGTCCGCCGCCCGCCGACACTTTATAAAGTAGTTGGCGTACAGGGTCAGGGAACACAGCATGGCCGCCCCGCAGAGGAGCAGCATGGCGTTCACCGCCCACTCCGGTAGCTGGGGGAAGACGAACATGGCCATGAGGCAGGCGGTGGTGATGACGGTGCACAGCTTCCCGAACCATCGGGCGCTGAAGGCATGACCCGTCTTTTTCAGGGAATAGGCGCCGATGGCAGCCTGGGTCAGCTCCTTAAGGGCCATGAATCCAAACAGCAGGAAGGCCTGGGGATGGAGCCGCCCTACGCAGATGGCAGCCGCCCCCTGGGTCAGCTTGTCGGCCAGGGGATCCAGCATCTTCCCGAGATCCGTCACCATATGGAATCGGCGGGCGATCTGCCCGTCCATGATGTCGGAGGCAGCAGAGACGCCGAACACGACGACGGCGGCGATGGTGCGGCCTTTCCAGTACAGGGTCACCATCAGGGGGATGAGTAAAATGCGAAACAGGCTGAGGAGGTTGGGAATGCTCCAAATCTGATGACGGTATTTCACGGGAACGAGGAACTCCTTGCTTCTTCTATACGTATCTGTAGTATACACGCAACCCGCCGGAAAAGCAAACCGGCCCCGGCGTCTTTCCCCGCTGAAAAAGTGAATAATTGGAAAACAAGGCCCCTCACCGCAGGGGCGAGGGGCCGCAGGATGGTTCGGGAGAGAGTTAGATGGACGCAGGCACCTTGGCCCACACGGCGTCCTTCAGCTCTTGGATGAGCGCCATGATCCGGGCGGGAGCATCGGCGAGGGCCACGTCCTCCTTGACGGACTTATCCCGGGTGGAAAGCTCGATGACGCCGCGGCCCAAAGTCTTGGGGCTGATGATGACCCGCACGGGGCAGCCGAAGAGGTCCGCGTCGGAGAACATGAACCCGGCGGACACGGTCCGATCGTCCAGGAGCACCTCGGCTCCGGCTCGGGTGAGCTCATCGTTGAGCTTCGCGGCTTCCGCTTTCACCTCGGCGTTGTCGGCCCTCAGGGCGCAGATCTGCACCTCCCAGGGGGCGATGGTGATGGGCCAGATGGGGCCGTACTGGTCGTGCTTCTCTTCGCAGACGGAGGCTATGAGCCGGCCCACGCCGATGCCGTAGCAGCCCATGATGGGGTTGACCCGGTTGCCGTTTTCGTCGTCATAGGTCATGCCCATGGCTTCGGTGTACCGGCGGCCCAGCTGGAAGATGTTGCCCACCTCGATGCCCCGGCGGATCCGGATGCTGTGCTTATGGCAGCTGGGGCACTCGCCGCCCGCCTGGGCCTTGCCCAAGTCCACGTACACCGTGTCCGCAGGCAGGTCCCGGCCGGGGTTGAAGCCGGTGAAGTGGTAGGCCTCCCGATTGGCGCCGCAGATCAGGTTGGTGGCGCCCACCAGGGAACGGTCGAAGAGGACCGTGGCCTTGGTGGAGAGCTCCACGGGGCCGATGTTCCCGGCGCAGAGGTTGGCGTTCTCGATGTCCACGGCGGGGTGGACGGCCGCCTTCAGACAGTTGGTGAGCTTGGTCTCGTTGACCTCGATGTCGCCCCGGGTGAAGATGAGCACGAAGCTGTCGTCCTCGTTGCGCTGGTAGACCACGGCCTTGCAGGACTTCTCCGCCCGACTGCCGAGGAGGGTGCACACATCCTCGATGGTCTTGGCTTCCCCGGTGAAGACGGTCTCCAGGGGCTTGAGGACCGCGTCCGCCTCGTTGTGGACGATGCACTCAGCCGCCTCCATATTGGCCCGGTAGCCGCACTCGGGACAGATGACCAGGGTATCCTCGCCGATGTCGGTGAGGAGCATGAACTCATGGCTCACCTTGCCGCCCATCATGCCGGAGTCGGACTTGACGGCGATGACCTCGGGGATGCCTGCCCGGGCGTAGATGCGCTCATAGGCCCGGTAGCACCGGTCGTAGTACTTCTCCAGATCCTCCTGGGAGGTGTGGAAGGAGTAGGCGTCCTTCATGGTGAACTCCCGCACCCGGATGAGGCCGCCGCGGGCCCGGGGCTCGTCCCTAAACTTGGTCTGGATCTGGTAGATCATGAAGGGGTACTTCTGGTAGGTGCCCGCGATGTTGTTGGCCATGTGGACCGCGGCTTCCTCGTGGGTCATGCCCAGGCACATGTCGGCCCCGGACCGATCCTTGAAGCGAAGGAGCTCGCTGCCGATGCTGTCCCAGCGGCCTGAGGACTGCCAGAGGGTGGCGGGCATAGTTACGGGGAAGAGGACCTCCTGGCCGTCGATCAGGTCCATCTCCTCCCGAAGGATCTTTTCGATCTTCCGCTGGATGCGCACGGCGGGGGGCAGCAGGGAATAGATGCCGTTGCCCACCTGCTTCATGTATCCGCCGCGGGTCATGAGGTTTTGACTCTCGATGTCCGCGACCCGGTCCTTATAGCGTTCGCCCAAAAGCTGGCTGACTTTCATGATATAACTCTCCTGTTTCTTTAGCGTACCGCTTATTATACCATACTCTTTTGTAATTTCCAGAGCTTTTTGTGTACATATCCAAAAACATACGCTATAATAGGGGCATGTGTACGAAAAAGCTTTTATTGACCATGGCGTCGTCCCTGCTGCTGCTGGGCTGCCAGAGTCCGTCCCCGGCGGTGGAGGCAGCGCCTACCGACGCGCCTACGAACGCGCCTACGCCCACCCTGACCGCTGCGCCCGTGGAGGAGCGCTCGGCGGTGGTGGTGGCGGCAACGCCGGCGCCCACCGTGACGCCCGTGCCGACGCCTGAGCCTACGCCCACGCCGACCCCGGTGCCCACGGCTACTCCGGTGCCCACGGCCACGCCCGACCCCTTCGCAGGGCAGAAGAAGGTGTGCCACAAGAAGGACGACCGGTTCTTCTACGTGACGCTGACGGACGCATTGAAGGAGCGCATTACGGGCATGAGCTACCCGGCCGAGGGGGAGCCCTGCCGGGTGAGCTATGACGATCTGCGCTATGTGCGCATCCTCTACGTGGACTTCGACGGTGCGGAGCAGGAGGGGGAGCTCATGGTCCATCGGAAGGTGGCGGGGGACGTGATCGACATCTTCTACAAGCTTTATAAGAAGCAGTACCCCCTGGCCTCCGTGAAGCTGGTGGACGACTTCGGCCAGCCCGGGGACGACGGCAATTCCATGCGGGCCAACAACACCTCCGCCTTCTGCTACCGGCAGGTGACTGGCACGACCCACCTGTCCTGGCACAGCTTCGGGGCGGCTATCGACATCAACCCCCTGCAGAACCCCTATATGAACAAGGGCCGGGTCTCGCCGGAGGAGGCGCGGGAGTATCTCGATCGGAAGGACAAGCGGCCCCATATGATCGACCACAGCGATTACTGCTACAAGGTCTTCATCGCCCACGGCTGGAAGTGGGGCGGCGACTGGAACGGGGACAAGGATTATCAGCATTTCTATAAGGAACTGAGCGGAGTGAAGCGATGAACAGCGAACGGGAACAGGCGGCCGTGGCCTATCTGGAAGGGGAGTATCTCTGGCACGTCGACATGCTGGAGGCCCTCAAGCGGGGCCGGGGCCAGGTGGTCTATTTTGAGGGCAGGACCGTGCTCGTCCGGCGGAACGAGGCGCCGGACTTTTACCTGCTCACCGCTGACAGCCCCGCGGCGGCGGAAGCGGCCTTTGCGGGTCTGCCCGCGCCTAAGATCGTGGTGGCCCGGGGGCCGGGGGTGGCGGAGATGCTGGGGGAGCGGTTCGGTCTGCAGCTCAGCGACTACTGTTCCAACGTGGCGTACCTGAAGAAGGAGCGCTTCGCCTGGGACTGCCCGGGGCTCGTCATCCGGCCCTACCGGGTGGAGGAGCTGCCGGAATTCCTGGCGCACTACGATATCGAGGACGAGGACGAGGCCCGCGCGCACATCGAGAAGGGGGAGCTGTTCGCGGCGGAGTATGAGGGGAAGCTGGCCGGGTTCATGGGCCTCCACGCCGACGGGTCCATGGGGCTGTTGGAGGTGTTCCCGGAGTATCGCAAGCTGGGCATCGGTCGGGCCATCGAGAAGTTCTTCATCAATTTCTGCCTGGATAAGGGCTGGGTCCCCTACGGCCAGGTCTTCTGCGACAACGAGGCCTCCTTCTCCCTCCAGTCCCACCTGGGCATGTCCGTGGACCGGACGAAGCAGCTGTGCTGGTGTATGGAATGAGGTTGGTATTGAAAGCACGGACCTTTTCTTGAAAGAAAAGGTCCAACCAAAAGAACTTTAAGAAGGAGTGCAGCTGCGTTCACGAAAGCTATACTCCTTCTTGCATTTCTCTTTTTCCTCCGCTTTTTCTCTTTAGCTTAAAGAGAAAAAGCGGCAAAAGAAAACTCCTATTCGCAGAACGCCCGGTAGATGGCTCGGACGGCGCCCTCGAAGTCCCGCTGGTCCACGCCCACGATCAGGTTCATTTCCTTGGGACTTTGGTCGATGATCCGGGAGCTGATGCCCGCCTCCTGCAGGGCGGTGAACAGCCGGGCGGCCACGCCCAGGGTCCGGGCCATGCCCCGGCCCACGGTGGCGATAAGGGCGATGGAACTGGCGATCTCCACGGTGTCCGGCTTCAGCTCCGTCCGGATCTCGTGGTAGAGGATGTCCATCTTTCCCTTGATATCCGCGTCGTTCAGGACCACGGTGAGATTGTCGATGCCGCAGGGCATGCTCTCGAAGCTGATGTCGTGCCGGTCCAGGATCTTCAGCAGCCCGTAGCCGAAGCCCACCTGCTTGTGCAGGTTCTCCTTGGTGAGGGTGATCATAGTGAAGCCCTTGCGCCCGGAGATGCCTGCCAGCAGGCCGTGGCGGTGCTCCTTCATAAGGGTGCCCTCGTTGACGATCCAGGTGCCGCCGGCTTCGGGCCGGTTGGTGTTGCGCACGTGGATGGGGATACGGGCCTCCCGCACCGGGAAGATGCTCTCCTCGTGGAGCACGGACGCGCCCATGTAGCTGAGCTCCCGCAGCTCCTCGTAGGACACGGCGTGCATGACCCGCGCCTCCGGCACGATCCTGGGGTCAGCCATCATGAACCCGTCCACGTCCGTCCAGTTCTCGTACTCGTCGGCCTGGACCATCCGGGCGATGATGGACCCGGTGATGTCGGAGCCGCCTCGGGAGAAGGTGCGGATGGACCCGTCGGGCATGGACCCGTAGAACCCGGGGATCACGGCGAGGGGCAGATCCTTCAAGGGGGCGCAATGGCAGGCGGTCTGTTCCATGTCCAGCGTCCCGTCCGCCTGGAAGCGGATGAGCCGGGCCGCGTCCACCATGGGCGCCTCCAGATACGCGCTCATGAGCCGGGCGCAGAGGTACTCCCCTCGGCTGGCCACGAAGTCCTTCTTCGCCTGGCCGCTCGCGAGGACGGCTTCGATCTCCTCCAGGGCCGGGGCCATGTGGGCTTCCAGGCCCAGATCCCGCTCGATGGACAGATACCTATCCCGTATCTGAGCGAAGGGGGCGGAAAAGTCCTCCCCCTGGCCGGCCAGGCTGGCGCAGCGGTAGAGAAGGTCCGTGATCTTTTCGTCCCCGGAAAAGCGCTTGCCCGGGGCGCTGACCACGATGAACCGGCGATCGGCGTCCGAACGCACGATAGCGGCCACCTTTTTGAACTGATCAGCGTCGCTCAGGGAGGAGCCGCCGAACTTTGCGGTCTTGATCATGGAAATGGACCTCCTTTCCCACTATATTGTGTATATTATAGCGGGTCATGGCCCGTCGCGCAAGTTTTTCCCCTGCCTCCATGAAAAAAATATGCGGCCCGCCTGTTCCCAATCCCGCCGATCCATGATATACTTACCTCCATGAAGCGCAAGGATACGAAGAAATTCCCCTCCGGATCGGTGGAGGGAGAGGAAGAACTGCTGGAAGCGAAGGAGTACGAGGCGGAAGCCCCCGCTCTGGAGGAGTTCCAGTCCCGTCGCAGAGGGCCCGATCTCAGGCTCCCTCTGGGGCTGTTGATCACGTTCCTCCTCATGGGCGGCCTGGGGTATTTCCTCTGGCAGTATATGCAGACGGAGCAGGCGGTGGGCGGCGGCACCCTGATCCTCAACGAGGTGTGTACGGCCAACCACAAATCCCTGGTGTCCGAGACCTTGGACACGCCGGACTGGGTGGAGCTCTATAACGGTACCGGCAAGGAACTGAACCTGAAGGGGTATGGCCTCACGGACAACCCCAAGCAGAGCTACAAGTACATCCTGCCCGACGTGACCATGGCGCCGGGCGGGTATCTGCTCGTCTACTTCACCGGCGGCACCGAAGCCGCGGACGCCGACCCCCTGTGTACGGGCTTCGGTTTGAGCCGCTACGGGGAAAACCTGCTGCTGGTGGACGCCAACTACAACCTTCTGGACAGCGTAGAGGTCCCCTCCCTGGAGCCGGACGTATCCTACGCCCGCATGGCGGACGGCAGCTGGGGCTACGCCGTGATCCCCACCCCCGGCAGAGCCAACGGAGAGGACATCATACCCGCATGGAAGTGAGCACCCAGCAGCGCATGAGCCGGGCCCTTCAGTACCCGGTGGAGGACCCCAAGCAGATACCGGCCCTGAACCTCGCTTACGTGGGGGACACGATCTACGACCTGTACGTCAGGGCGTACCTGATACATACCCACCCCGAGACGGTCCACAACCTTCATCTGCTGTCGGCCGGCATGGTCTGCGCCCAGGGCCAGGCTCGGGCATTCTTCGCCCTGGAGCCGGAGCTGACGGCGGAGGAGCTAGCCGTCTATCGCCGGGGCCGCAACGCCCACAGCGGCACGGTCCCCAAGAACGCCAACGTGACGGACTATAGGGTAGCCACGGGCCTAGAGACCCTGCTGGGGCATCTCTGGGTCCTGGGCCAAGAGGAGCGGATCGACCAGCTCATGGCCGTAGCCGTCCGGGTCAACGAAGATGCAGGAAAGGAAGCGTAACATGGCATACAAGCGTTTTACAGAGAGCGACGGCAAGGGCCGTCAGGACCGTTCCAATACCCGCCGGGAGGGCTACGGCCGGACCGGCAGTTCCAAGACACAGCGTTCGGACCGGGGCGGCAAGCCCTACGCCTATGGGGACGATCGGCCCCGCCGGGAGCGGGTGACGAAGCCCGCCGCGCCGGCTCCCGCCGTGACGGAGGAGAGGGAGCCGGACGAGCTGCCCTTTTTGATCTTCGGCCGCAACGCCGTGAAGGAGGCCGTGAAGGCGGGCCGCAGCATCGACAAGATCGTGGTTCAAAATGAGCCCGACGGGTCCCTCCGGGAGATCGTGGGCCTTGCCAAGGACGCCCGGATCATCGTCCACGAGGTGGACCGCCGGAAGCTGGACGAGGCGTGTCTGCCCTTCGGCCACGGCGGCAAGACCGCCAACCACCAGGGGATCGTGGCCTACACGGCGGGCGTCGAATACTGCGAGATATCCGACATTTTGGATCTGGCCGCCGAGAAAGGCGAGAAGCCCTTCGTGGTGGTGCTGGACGGGGTGGAGGATCCCCACAACCTGGGCTCCATCATCCGCAGCGCCGATTGCGCCGGGGCCCACGGCGTGATCCTGGGCAAGCATCGGAGCGCCCCCGTCACCGCCGCCGCCGTGAAATCGAGCGCCGGCGCCAGCGAGCATATGCGCATCGCCCGGGTGGTGAACATCTCCGCCGCCTTGGAGGAACTGAAGGCCGCGGGCCTCTGGATCGCCGGGGCTGATATGGCAGGGGAGAGCATGTACAGGCAGGACATGACCGGCGCCTTTGCTCTGGTCATCGGGAACGAAGGAGAGGGCCTTTCCCGGTTGGTGCGGGAGCGGTGCGACTATCTCGTGTCCATCCCCATGAACGGCCACGTGGACTCCCTGAACGCGGGCGTGGCCGCGGGCATCCTGCTGTTCGAGAAGCGCCGGCAAGAGCAAGCCAAGGCATAGTATGGAAAAGGAACGCCGAACCGACGAAACGCTGCTGTCCCTCCTTCGCCAGGGGGACGGGGAGGCGGAGTGGGAGCTGTACGACCGGTACAAGCCCCTGGTCCGGGCGCGGGCGCGCACCTTCTTTTTGGTGGGCGCGGACAACGAGGATCTGGTCCAGGAGGGGATGCTGGGCCTCTATAAAGCCGTGTGCGAGTACGACCCCTCCAAGAACGCCGCCTTTCGCAGCTTTGCGGAGTTGTGCATCACCCGACAGATCCTGACCGCCATCAAGGGCGCCACACGCAAGAAGCACCAGCCCCTGAACACCTACGTGTCCCTCAATCAGCCCGTCTACGAGCCCGGCTCCACGGACAGGACCCTCATGGACGTGCTCTCGGGCATGGGCGTGTCGGACCCGGAGGAGATGCTCATCGGCCGGGAGAACATGGAGGCCATGGCCAGGGACATCGAGGAGAAGCTGTCGCCCCTGGAAAAGCAGGTCCTGGGCCTGTATCTCAAGGGCCTTTCCTACCAGCAGATCGGCCAGTACCTGAACAAGCCCCCCAAGTCCATCGACAACGCCATCCAGCGGGTGAAGAAGAAGCTGGAGGAGCACGTCCACACGGTGTAGGCCATGGAACGAAATCGGAAAACCTGGCTAAGGATCGTGCTTTGGGCGCTGGTGCTGGCCTGGATGGGCGTCATCTTTGTCTTTTCCCTGGAGAACGCGGACGAATCGTCGGAAACCTCGGGCCGGGTGGTCTGTTGGCTCCTCAGCACCTTCGACAGGAGCTTTTTGAGCCTGTCCCCGGAGGCGCAGCAGCTGCGTATCGAAGACTGGTCCTTCGTGGTGCGGAAGCTCGCCCACTTCACCCTTTTCGCTGTGCTGGGGTTTCTGTGTTTCGCCGCCTTCTCGGTGGACCTGCCGCTCCGCAGGGCGTTCCCAGCGGCCCTTATCCTGGGCGCGGCACGGGCGGTGCTGGACGAGGTCCATCAGTCCTTCGTGCCCGGCCGCTCCTGTGAATTTCGGGACATGTGCATCGACTTTGCCGGGGTGCTCCTGGGCGCCGCGTTCCTGCTCTTGATACTGTATTAGACACAACGAAAAAAGCTTAAGAAGTAATTTCCCATTATCTTCTTAAGCTTCTCTTTTTCGGTTCCTTTTTCTCTTCACCGAAGAGAAAAAGGAACATTGTTTACTTCCTTTCGTTCACATACCGGCACGCGGCCAGGGCGGCCACGGCGCCGTCGGCGCAGGCGGTGGTCAGCTGGCGTACGGACTTACTGCGACAGTCTCCGGCCACGTACACGCCCGCTGTCCGGGTCGTGCAGTCCTCGCCGGAGGCGAAGTAGCCGTATTGGTTCAGCTCGGCCAGGTCCGCGAAGGGGCCGTTCTCGGGGATGAGGCCGATAGCGATGAACAGGCCGTCGGCGGGGATGGTCCGCCGTGCGCCGGTGAGCCGGTCCTCAACGGTGACGCCGGTGAGGCCGTCGGCGTTCGCCTGTACGCCCACGATCTTCCGGTTGGTCTCGATCGTCACGTTGCCGCGGCTCCTGAGGATCTTCTGCAGGGTCTCCTCGCCGGTCAGCTCCGGCAGATCCTGCAAAATGATGACCTGCTTGCATTTCTCCGCCAGCAGGATGGCCTCCTGCAGCGCGGAGTTGCCGCCGCCCGCCACGCAGACGGTTTGGCCGGAGAAGAAGTCGCCGTCGCATACGGCGCAGAAGGAGATGCCGTTGCCCACCAGCTCGTTTTCGCCCTCAAGGCCCAGCATCCGGTGCTTCACGCCGGTAGCGATGACCACGGCCATGCTCTCGAAGGTGTTCCCCTCCTCGGTCTTCACCAGCTTGCAGCCGTCCGCGTCCTCCACGGACACGGCCTTCTCCAGCTCCACCTCGGCGCCAAGGGCCAATATCTGCTCCAGGAGCTTGTCGGCGAACTCGTTGCCGCTCATCTGGATCGTGCCCGGGTAGTTCTCCACCTTGGGAGAGTAGGTGATCTGGCCTCCGAAGCCGTGCTTTTCCAGGACCAGGACGCTTTTGCCGTTCCGCAGGGCGTACAGGGCCGCGGTCATGCCCGCCGGCCCGCCGCCGATGACGATGATGTCGTACATGATGAATACCTCAAATTTTGTTGTGTTCCTTTTTTCTCTTCGGTGAAGAGAAAAAAGGAACCGAAAAAGAGAAGCTTAAGAAGGGATCAAAGGCTTCGCAGAAGCGATCTTTCCCTTCTTAAAGTTCTTTTGGTCACCTTTTCTTCCAAGAAAAGGTGGTGCTTTCAATACGATCCTTATTTCTTCCCCATGAGCCAGCCCTTGATGTCGCTGACGCCGCGGAAGGACGTAAAGCCGTCCGCCTCCAGGAGCACCAGGGTGGGGGCCTGCTTCACGCCGTACTGGTTGACCAGCTCCTTGTTCTCGTTGGCGTTCAGGGCCGTGTAGGCCACGCCCGCCTTGTCGAGGAGCGCCATGGCCAGCTTGCAGTTGGGGCAGGTGGGCGTCTTGAACAGCAGGATGCTGGCGCTGCCGGCCTTCACCTCTTCCTTGACCTCCGCCACGGGCTCGGCCTTGACTTCTTCGACCGGCGCCGTGAACACGGGCTTCTCCGAGGCTGCGGCCTCGGGCTTGGGGCCCACATGGGTCAGCACGGACTTGCCGATGTCGTAGACCTTCCGATCCTTGAACTCCTGGGCCTTGCCGTCGTTCCAGTTCTGCACGGGTCGATAGTAGCCGGTGATGCGGCTGTAGACCTCGGTCTTCTGTCCGCAGATGGGGCAGGTGAAGTGCTCGCCCGTGATGTAGCCGTGATCCTTGCACACCGAGTAGGTGGGGGACATGGTGTAATAGGGGAGCTTGTAGTTCTCGGCGATCTTCCGCACCAGGTTGGCGGCGGCCTTCCAGTCGGGGAGCTTCTCGCCCAGGAACGCATGGAACACGGTGCCGGAGGTGTACAGGGTCTGCAGGTCGTCCTGAATGTCCAAGGCGGAGAACACGTCCTCCGTGTACCCCACGGGCAGGTGGGAGGAGTTGGTGTAGTAGGGGGTGCCGTTCTCGTTGGCGGTGATGATGTCGGGGAACTCTTCCTTGTCGTGCTTGGCGAAGCGATAGGTGGTGGACTCCGCCGGCGTCGCCTCCAGGTTATAGAGATCGCCATACTGCTCCTGGTAGTCGGAGAGCCGCTCCCGCATGTGGTTCAGCACGTCCTTGGCGAACTGCTGGGTCTCGGGATGGGTCAGGTCCTTCCTAAGCCACTTGGCGTTGAGACCCACCTCGTTCATGCCGATGAGGCCGATGGTAGAGAAGTGGTTGTTGAAGGTGCCGAGATACCTCTTGGTGTAGGGGTAGAGGCCCGCGTCTAGGAGCTTGGTGATGACGGTCCGCTTGGTCTTGAGGCTCCGGGCGGCGATGTCCATCATCCGGTCCAGACGGGCGTAGAAGTCCTTTTCGTCGGCGGCCAGGTACGCGAGTCGGGGCAGGTTGATGGTCACCACGCCCACGGAGCCCGTTGATTCGCCGGAGCCGAAGAACCCGCCGGACTTCTTGCGCAGCTCCCGAAGGTCGAGACGCAGCCGGCAGCACATGGACCGCACGTCGCTGGGCTCCATGTCGGAGTTGATGTAGTTGGAGAAGTAGGGCGTGCCGTACTTGGCGGTCATCTCGAAGAGGAGCTTGTTGTTCTC
>JBGVAK010000057.1:0-4927 GCA_045224495.1 Christensenellales bacterium | reverse complement strand
GACGATGTTCATCTTGGGCGCGCCGATGAACTCAGCCACGAACAGGTTCGTGGGCTTCTCGAACACCTCGGCGGGGGTGCCCACCTGCTGGATGTAGCCGTCCTTCATGATGACGATCCGATCGCCCAGGGTCATGGCCTCGGTCTGGTCGTGAGTCACGTAGATGAAGGTGGTGTTCAGCTTCTGCCTGAGAAGGATGATCTCGGCACGCATCTGGTTCCTGAGCTTGGCGTCCAGGTTGGAGAGAGGCTCGTCCATGAGGAACACCTTGGAATCCCGGACCATGGCGCGGCCGATGGCCACACGCTGCCGCTGGCCGCCGGACAGAGCCCGGGGCTTGCGCATGAGGTAGTCGGTGATGCCCAGGATCTCCGCCGCGTTGGTGACCTTGGAATAGATCACGTCCTCCGGCATCTTCTGGAGCCTCAGGGAGAAGGCGATGTTGTCATAGACGCTCATATGGGGATACAGGGCGTAGTTCTGGAAGACCATGGCGATGTTCCGATCCTTGGGCTGCAGGTCGTTGACCACCTCGCCGTCGATCTCCACGGTGCCGCCGCTGATCTCCTCCAGGCCCGCCACCATACGCAATGTGGTGGACTTGCCGCAGCCGGAGGGCCCGACGAACACCACGAACTCCTTATCCTTGATGTCCAGGTTGAAGTCGTGGACGGCGACCACGTTGTTATCGTAAACCTTCTTTACGTTGGTCAGTTTTACACTTGCCATAATTTTTCTCCTTTACTCTTCCTTCTCGCTTTCCGATCAACCCTTGACCGCGCCGCCGGTGACGCCTTCCACGTAGTACTTCTGCAGGCACATGAACAGGATGACCACCGGGATCGCCACGACCACGCCGCCTGCGCAGAACATGGTGTAGTTGTTGTTGATCTGGTCAGGCGTCAACCAGTTGTACATACCGACGGCCACGTTCATGCCGGAGGAGTTGCCGAAGGAGATGTAGCTGGCGAACACGTAGTCGCCCCAGGGGCCCATGAACCCGGTCAGCAGGGTGTAGATGACGATGGAACCTGCGAGGGGCAGTATGATCTTCCAGAGCACCTGGGCTCTCGTGGCGCCGTCGATGCGGGCCGCCTCGTCCAGGGACTTGGGGATGGTGTCGAAGAAGCCCTTGGACACGTAGTAGCCCATGCCGGAGGAGGCGATGTACACCAAGATCAGGCCGGGGACCGCGTTGGCCTGGGTGAGGCCCAGGTCCTTCAACACCCGGTACAGGATGATCATGGTGAGCATGCCCGGGAAGAGGCCCAATATCAGCATGAACTTCATGAGGGGCTTCCTGAGCTTGAAGCGGAAGCGGGACAGGGTGTAGCTCATGCAGAGCACGATGATGGTCTGCAGGGCCGCCGCCACCACAGCGATGATGAAGGTGTTCAGATACCACTTGGGGAAGTTGGTGTTCAGCAGGTTCTTGAAGTTGTCAAGGCCCCACTGCTTGGGGACGATGTAGCCTACCTGCCAGGTGGACTCCACGCGCAGAGACTGGAGCACGATGCAGACGAAGGGGATCAGCCAGATCACGCTGATGATCACCAGGAGCACGTGGATGATGGTGTTCGATATGGTGTTGGCCGCCCGCATACCCATGTGCTGTTTCATAGATTTCGTTTCCATTATTGGAAGTCCTCCTCATTCTTGATGGACGGCAGGACGCCGTAGACGACCAGGGTGAAGATGGCCATGATCACGAAGACCAAAATACCGATAACGGAAGCGAGATAGTATTTGGACTCCGCGCCGGTGGTTATCTTGAACAGCCAGGTGATCAACAAGTCCGTATAGCCTACGCTGCCCGCCGCGCCGGAGGCGTTTATGTTGGTAGGCGCGCCGCCCGTCAGCAGGAAGATGACGTTGAAGTTGTTGATGTTGCCGGTGAAGCTGGTCAGAAGATAGGGGCCCGTGACGAACAGCATGTAGGGCAGGGTGATCTTGGAGTACTGCTGCCAGCCGCTGGCGCCGTCGATCTTGGCGGATTCATAGAGGTCCGCCGGGATGTTCATCAAGATACCGGTGGCGATCAGCATGAGGTAGGGGATGCCGATCCACACGTTGATGCCGATGACGGTGATACGGGCCCAGGTGGGGTCCTCCCAGAAGGGCAGGGGCTTGGCGATCCAGCCCCAATCCATCAGCAGGCCGTTGATGATGCCGTTCTTAGCGAACATCTTGCTCACGTACAGGAGGGAGATGAACTGGGGAATGGCGATGGTGGTGACCAGGATGGTCCGCCACACCTTCTTCAGCCGGATGCCCTTCTTGTTGATCATCATGGCCACGGCCATGCCCAGGAAGTAGTTGGTGAAGGTGGCGAAGAAGGCCCACATCAGCGTCCAGCTCAGCACCTCGCCGAAGGTGGCCGCGTAGTTGGTGCTGCCGCCGCCGGACCAGTGGAGCATGGTGTTGAAGTTTTCAAGGCCCACCCAGGTGAACAGGTTGTTGGAGAAGCCGTCGTGGGTGCCGTCGTAGTTGGTGAAGGCCACCAGGATCATGAAGACCAGGGGCATCACCGTAAAGATCAGGATGCCGGTGAGAGGCAGGGCCAGCAGGGTCTTGTGGAACTGATCGTCCACCAGGGACCTCAAGTCGTCCTTGCCGCTCTTCAATTTCTTGCCGGAGCGGATGATGCCCTCGGCGATCTTGTTCTGCTTGATGTTGAGGCGCCAGGTGAAGATGAACGCCACGATGAAGAACATGGTCAGCACGCCGTACAGCAGGATCTTGAAGGAGTTGTCGCCGTAGACGGTGACGTAGGTGTCCAGGATCTCGTTGTACTGCTTATGAGGCCCGATGAGGCCCAGGCTGGGCAGCATGCTCATCCAGTACACGCCGTAGAGGACCATGTACGCGATGAACACGATCTCAAAGATGAGGAACAACACGCCTCGCAAGACCTGGCCCCGGGCGATGCTGCCGAAGCCCATGATGACATAGGAAAGCTTGGTCTTCCAGTCGCCCTGGACGAAGGTTTGGATAACGTCCTTCACCTCGCCCGCGATGGCAAGACCGGCTTTTTTGAACCATCCCCCGATGCCCAGGATAGCATGCCAGATGGCAACGGGGATGGCAGCAAAGAAGCTGAGGAATTTGTATTTGAAGCGTTCCCATTTGGACAGCTTCAAAAATTCCAGATCAGAATATTTCTTCATAAGTCCCCCTCAAACTAAAAACTCGGTTGGAGCCTTGTTTCGGCTCCAACCGAGATCCGATGAAATCAGGTCCGATCAAAGCACTGATGCTTTATCGAAGTCGAATTCCATTCCATTTGCTTATTCAGCGCCAAGAACCAGCGTGTTGTCGTTCAGGTTCAGGGTGACGACGTAGGTGCCGTCAGCCTCCACCTTCACGTTGCCGCCGTCCTGTACGGCTGCACCGTCGGTGACGCCCATGTTCACGGCCCAGTCGGCATTGGCGCGGCACTTGAACTCCTCGCCGGCCTTCAGCTCGAGAGGCTCAGACTTCCAGACGCCGGGCTCGACTTCCTTCATCTCGAAGTCCTTGTCCCAGGTGCTGCCGCAGATGCCGCCGATGACGGTGAACACGTCGGGCTCCTTCTCGGCGATGCTCAGAACGGCCGCTTCGGGATCGGTCAGGTTCAGGGTGACGATGTAGGTGCCGTCAGCCTCGACCTTGCCGTTGGTCTGGCCGTCCAGGATGGTCTTGCCTTCCTCGTTGAAGCCGTAGTTCTTCTTCCACTCGCCGTTGGCGCGGACCTTGTATTCGTCGCCGGCCTTCATCTCCACGGGAGCGGACACCCAGAGGCCCGCTTCCTTCTCGGTCATGGCCACGTCCTTCTCCCAGCCGCTGGCTTCAAAGCCGCCGACCACGCCCCAGGTCTCAGCCTCAGCCTCGCCCTCGGGAGCGGGAGCCGCCTCAGGCAGGACGCCCTCCTGGTTGACGAAGGTCAGGGTCATGTCGTTCAGGTTCAACGTGACGGTGTAGGTATCGTCCGCGGGCACCTTGATGTTGGCGCCGTTGGCTTCGCAGTTCTCGCCGTAGTTGGTGGTCCAATCCTGGTTGAGACGGACTTTGAACTCGTCGCCGGCCTTCAGAGGCAGGGGATCGGACACCCACAGGCCAGCTTCCTTCTCGGTCATGGGGAAGTCGGTGGCCCAGCCGCTGCCCTCAAAGCTGCCGATGACGCCCCAGGTGTCGGGCAGCTCCTCTTCGCCTTCCTTCTTCAGATAGTCGCCCAGGGATTCCTCATAGGCGACCAGAGCGGCCTTGAGCTCGTCGTCGTTGGTGGCCTTCTGCAGGGCCTCGCCCAGAACCTGAGCGCTGTTGCCCCACCAGTTGCCGGGGATGTTGCCCTGGTAGACGGAGTAGGGAGCCTGCTGGGCGATGGCGCCCATGACGGCGTTGGCCAGGACCTTGTCGCTCTTGGCGGCATTGACGTTGGAGGGACCCCAGCCAGCAGCCTCAAAGCGCTCCACCTGAGCCTGCTCGTCGGTCAGGTACTGAGCCAGCTGATGGCAGGCGGCGTTGAGCTTAGCGTCGGTATGGGGCTTGACGCCCACCAGCTTGGAACCGGTGAAGGGGCTGAGCTGATACTCCTTGCCGTCCACGGTGAACTTGGGCAGGGGCGCGGCGCCGAAGTTGTCGCCCAGGATGCTCTTGGCGTTCTCGGTGTTCCAGGTGCCGCTGACCACGAAGCCGGCGTTGTTGTCGAATTCGGAGGTCTCGGAGCTGTTGACGAACTTCTCGGAGTTCATGACCACGTTCATGGCCTTGGCGGCGATGAAGCCCTTGTCGGAGTTGAAGTTATCGACCACGGCCAGGAACTTACCATCGCTGTCAGCTTCCCAGGTGGACTTGCAGCCTACGCCGAAGAAGAAGGCGGGCAGATACCAGCCGTTCTTCAGGTCGAAGCAGAAGGTCTTGCCGGCGGCTTCGCAGTCGGCGATCATCT
>JBGVAK010000056.1:0-17905 GCA_045224495.1 Christensenellales bacterium | reverse complement strand
CAATCAACCGATGGAGCACAGCAGCTGGCCGGAGGAAACGGTGGAACCCTTCTGGACGGACAGGTTGGACACGGTGCCGGCGCAGGGAGCGATGATCTCGTTCTCCATCTTCATGGCCTCGAGGATCATGAGGATGTCGCCGGAGTTGACGGCCTGACCGTTCTGTACGCGCACGTCCAGGATGTTGCCGGGCATGGGGGCGTTGATGGTCTCACCCTTGCCAGCGGGGGCAGCGGCGGGCGCGGGCGCAGCCTTGGGCGCGGGCGCAGCGGCCTTGGGGGCAGCAGCCTTGGGGGCAGCGGGCCGGGGAGCGGCGCCGGGGATGGGCCGACGGGGACCGGCGGCGGGACGGGCAACGGGAGCCGCGGCGGGGGCGCCGGCAGCGATCTCTTCCACTTCCACCTGATACAGAACACCATTCACATTGACGTTAAAGGTACGCATGATTCTTGTTTCCTCCCTAAAATCAGTTCATTCTTGTAATGGATACGATGCGGATGCCGCTGACGTCCTCGCCCATGACGGTGGCGATGGCAGCGGAGATGGCAGCCACCATGCTCTGGCGGTCTTCGATCTCCTCCACCACGGGCTCAGGCGCCGGTTCCGGTTCGGCCGCGGCGGCGACGGGCGCGGCGGGTTGTTGTGCGGGCACGGCTTTCGCCGCCTTCTCAGCTTCCTTGGCCGCGGATTTGCCCAGGATCTTGCCCAACAGGGTGATGATCAGGATCAGCGCCAGCAAGCCTACAAAGACGGTGCCGAAGCCCAGCACGAATACGGTGGGGAACGGAAGATCGGTATTCGCCGCAACCATTGCCCATAGACTCATGTTGGTCAACATTTTTCCCTCCTGCAAGTTTTCATGCATTATGAGTCCTCATTATGACCCATCTTTTATTAAATTCGACATAAATCCTCTTTTCCCTCTTTTCTTTTAAAGAATCGGAAATATATTTTTCGGCTATGCTGACCCTATGCTGATACTTTTTCTGCGGGCCGTGCTCCTGTACATCTTCATCCTCTTCATCCTGCGCATGACGGGCAAGCGGCAGATCGCCGATCTGCAGCCCTTCGACCTGATCATCACCATGGCCATCGCGGACCTTGCCTCCACGGCCATCGCGGACACGGATATCCCCCTCCTCTACAGTGTGGTGCCCATACTGGCCCTGTATCTGGTCCAGCAGGCGGTGGCCTCCCTGAGCCTTCGGTCCCGGCGGTTCCGCACCTTCGTGTGCGGGTCCCCCCTGCTGCTGGTGCGGGAGGGGGTGCTGCAGGAGGGGATCATGAAGGAGGCCAACTACACGGTCTCGGACCTCTCCGACCATCTGCGGGCGCAGCAGGTCTTCGACATGAAATCCGTCCAGTACGCCATATTGGAGACCAACGGGGCCCTGTCCGTCCTCGAAAAACAGGTCGCGGACCAGCCCCAGCCCAAGCTCAGCTACATGCTGATCCTGGACGGGGAGCTGAGCCGCACGGCCCTCAAGCACCTGCGCATCCAGCCCAAGGCCCTCAAGGCCCTGCTGAAGCAGTACGGGGTGAAGGACACGGCGGACGTGTTCTACCTGCAGTACATGGGGGACGGATCCATGCGGCTGCAGCTGAAAGCCAGATGCGGGGCGAAGATCAAGGAGATCCCGAAAAAGGAGGTGAAGATCCTGTGTTTGTAAAGGTCCGGCGAACGTTCACGGCGGGGGCGGTGCTGTTTTTGCTGCTGTTGTTCCTCCTGCCCTCCCTGTATCTGAAGAAGCAGTGCCAGGCGCTGAACGACCTGTGCGATCGGGCCCTCAATGGGGACAGGACCGCCTATAACGAGCTGGTGGATCGCTACGAGGACATGCGCCAGGTAGCGGAACTGTTTTTGGACCATCAGGTCATGGACGACGCCACCCGGCCTCTGGCCCTCATGGGGGTGTACCTACAGGCGGGGGACGATGTTTCCCTGCAGGGGGCGGCCACGGAGTTTCGGCTGGCCTTAGGGTGTTTGCTGGCCATCGAGACGGCGGACCTGCGGCTGCTTTTGTAACTTTTTCGCAACGGGTGGATGAACAACCGCTCCAAAGCTTGCCATGAGGCATCATCCGGCGGTATACTCGGGGCATGAAACAACCCTTTGCAAAAGAACAGCTATGGGGCGTCGCGACGCTCCTGTTCCTGGCCCTGGCGGTGTGGTTCGGCCTGCCGCCCTACTATCGTTTCGCGGCGGCGTGTCTTGCCGTCCTGATCCTGCCGGTGCTGATCTGGCGCAAATGTGCCTTTTGGATGGTGCTGGCGGCCCTCCTGGGCAGCGGGGCCTTCCTCTGGACCTTCCGGGCCTCCGGCTACCACTATACCTCCCTCTTGCCCCTGTCCGCCGCCTTCCTGATGCTGGTGTTCCGCTTCGAAAAGCGCTGGCTCAAGCGCCTCGTAGGGCTAACGGCCGCCCTGGTGCTGGGGGTGCTGCTGGCGGCGGAGGTGCCCATCCTCCGCGCCGCCCTGTCCGCCCCGGCGGGCGACGCCCCCTACGTGATCGTCCTGGGCGCGGCGGTCTACGGCGAGACCCCTTCCCTCTCCGTCCGGCACCGGTGTGACCGGGCGCTGAAGCATCTTACCCGCAACCCTGACGCCGTGGCCGTGGTCTCCGGCGGCCAGGGTCCGGGAGAGGATATCTCCGAGGCGGAGTGCATGCGCCGGTACCTCGTCGACCAGGGCGTGACGGAAGGCCGCATCCTGATGGAGGATCGATCCACCTCCACCCGGGAGAACCTGGCCCTCTCCAAAGCCGTCATCGAAACGGCGGGCGGGGACCCCAGCCACGTGGCCGTGGTGTCCAGCTCCTACCATCTCTATCGGGCCAAGCGCATGGCCGCTGCCCTGGGCATGGCAGCGGAGGGACTGCCCAGCACCGACGGGTACCCCGTGTACATGACGGGCATGTACCTTCGAGAGGCCGTGGCCGTGTGGAAGCTGTGGATCCTGGGCATATAAAAAGCCGCTTCCTGACGAAGCGACTCTGCATAGGAACGGGAAACCGTTCCTTTTTTAGTTGTCTTTCGCGGCTTTCAGGAGCGAATCGATCTCCCTGTCCGTGAGATACCGCCATTGGCCGCTCTTGAGTTCGCCCAAGGTCAGGGGCCCGTAGCCCTCGCGCTTGAGGCGAAGGGTCCTGTGGCCCACGGCCTCCAGCATCCGGCGGATCTGCCGGTTTCGGCCCTCGTGGATGGTGATGGAAAGACCCGTGTCCCCCTTCTGGTTGGTGGTGGTGTAGTTGATGCGGGCGGGGGCGGTCATACCATCCTCCAGCATGACGCCGTTGACCAGCTGGGCCCGCTGCTGGGCCGTCAGCTTCCCGTCGCACACGGCGTAGTAGGTCTTCTCCACCTTGAAGCGGGGGTGGGTCATCTTGTTGCACAGGTCCCCGTCGTTGGTCATGAGGAGCAGCCCCTCGGAATTGAGGTCCAGTCGGCCGATGTTATAGAGTCGCTCCGGGATTTCCGTGAAGAAGTCCTGAACGGTCTTGCGGCCCTCCGGGTCCGAGCTGGAGCAGATGACTCCCCGGGGCTTATAAAAGAGGATGACGATGCGCTTCTGGGCCAGCGTCACCGGATGCCCATCCAGCAGCACCTCGTCCCCCGGCTCCACGGACATGCCCAGGGTGGCCACGGTCCCGTTCACCGTGACCCGGCCCTCCTCGATCAGCTTTTCCGAGGCCCGACGGGAGGCTACCCCCGCCGCGGCCATGAACTTCTGCAGTCGCTCCCCCATGATATTTCCTTTCTATGCGGCCAAATACGCCTCCATGACGCGCCGTAAAAACCAGCCGAAGGTCAGGGACGGCGCCACCTCCCGGATCACCAGCGGCACGGTCTTCACCGGCTGGCCCTTGACGGTGAGGACGGCTTCCCCAGCCGGCGTGCCCGGCTCTACCGGGGCTGTGAGCGCGTCTACCAGACGGATATCCAGCCTGGTTTCGTCCTGTCCGTCCCGCCTGACGGGATACAGTATACCCTCTTTCGCCACGGCAGGCAACGTTTTTTTCGCACTGCCGGTCACGGTGACCGTGCCCGCATCCCGGCCGGGGGTCAGAAAGGTGTGAAGCTCGTAGTCGGCAAACCCTCTGTCCAGGAGGATCCTGGCGTCGTTCCACATATCGGGGGCGTTGAGGACGGCGCCGATGAGCAGCATCCCCGCCCGCCGGGCGGCGAAGCACAGGCACCGGCCCGCCTTCTTGGTGAAGCCCGTCTTGACGCCGCAGCCCCCCTCGATCTGGGTCAGGATCTTGTTTTTGGTATGAAAGGAACGGGCGCGGTCGCCGGTGGACGTGGTATAGCGCGACCTGCTCACCAGCTCCCGAAAGAAGGGCAGCGCCATGGCCGCCGCGGCCATGCGGGCGAGGTCACAGGCGCTGGTGTAGTGCTCGGGGTCGTGGAGGCCGTGGGGGTTCATAAAATGGGTGTCGGTGCAGCCCAGGGCCGCCGCTTTGGCGTTCATGCGGGCCGCAAAGGCATCCACGGACCCGGAAACGTGCATGGCCAGCGTGACGGCGGCGTCGTTGCCGCTGACCATCATAAGGCCGTAGAGCAGGTCCCGCAGGCTGAGTTTTTCCCCGGCTGCCAGGTGCATGGAGGAGCCCTCGGTGCCCGCCGCCTCGGGCGGCACGGCGATCACGGTGTCCAGCTCCTCCCCTGCCTCCAGGACCAGCAGGGCTGTCATGATCTTGGTGGTGCTGGCCATAGGCCGACGCTCGTGCTCGTTTTCCCCCAGGAGCAGCCGCCCGCTGCCGGCTTCCACGAGGGCATACGCTTTGGCGGTGATCCTCTCCTCCTTTTGAGCCGCCCGGGCCGTGCCCGGAAACAGCAGCAGCACCGCCAGGAACAGAAGGGGATACCGTCTTACCACGACGTCCCTTCCTCCGGCTCCTTCTCCTGCTCCTTTTGCTGCAGACTCAGCCGGACCTCCTTGACGAACTTGGGCAGCTGGCCCACCAAGCGGTCCAGCGTGGAGTCGTAGTTGGCGGGGACCACCGTGACCCCCTCCTCCGTGGTGACCAGAAAGGCCTTGGGCGTCAAGGACACCCCGGCCACGGCGGTGCCCAGGAAGGGAAAGGATTTCTGCTCCGCCAGGGCGGCCCCGGCCACCTTGCCCATGGGGGCATACTCGCCGCCGCCGGAGAAGAAACCGAAGCTGACCTTGGACACGGGGACCACCACCCCGTTCCCCGCCGGGATGGGCTCGCCCACGATGGTGTTCACGTCCACGATGGTCTTGAGCCTGGCCATGGTGGTCTCGATGATGGATTCAACGCTTTGCATGTCTGATTCTTCCTTTCGCATATTCGAGGATATTTTGCACCAGGACGAAGCGAGCTATTCCCGAAAGCCGCAAGGCGCAGATGCTTTTGTCGAAGCAGGCCGCAGGCCGCAAAGCGAGGTCCACCGGCCACGCTTTGGCGGCGGCCTCCACTAGGGCATAGACCATGCCCAGGGCCTCCACGGTCAAGGCCCCGTCTCCCTCCAACCCCACGTGGAGAGTGGCCACAAGGCGAGGCGCGCGCAGGACGGGGACAAAACTGCTCTTTCGCTTTGGGCCCCTGCCCAAGGGCTTGCGGCGGCCCCGGTCGTCCAGACGATACAGCTTCAGATAGGGCGGCTGCAGGAAGTCCCCCTCCAAGCGCAGCCGCAGCAGGGAGGCCACCGTAAGCTCCGCCCGTCCCGACGTGGGCGAAAGCCGGGCGTCCAGCCGAAGGCTGAAGGGCCAAAGCAGCAGGTACAGCAACGTGAACGTCCCTACAGAAAGCCAGATCATGGGCTTAGCCTGTCCTGACAGCCCGATTTCAAGCACGGTTTCCCATCTTTTTCACATTTCGTCCATGCACAGCCGCGGATTTCTGCTATAATATGCCTGTTGAGGCTCTATGTTCGGATATGTAGGTACAATCGAATCGGAACTGAAGGTGCGGGAGGCCGCCAGTTATAAAAGCTGGTACTGCGGTCTCTGCAAGTGCATGAAGCGCCACTACGGCCCCCTCTCCACCCTGTTCCTCCAATATGACTGCGCCTTCCTGGCCCTCCTGTTTTCCGGTGAGCTGGGCGAAAAGGTGGACGCCAGGCGTTGCCACTGTCTCCACCGGTGCCACGATCCCCATCGGAAGTATCGCCTGGAGACCCCGGCCCTGCGGTTCGCCGCCGCCGTGAACGTGCTCCTCGCCTACTATAAATGTCTGGACGACTGGCGGGACGAAAAGGACCTCGTCAAGGGCGCCGCAGCTCTGCTGCTGAAGCGAGCGGTCAAGAAGGCCGGACGGGATTATCCTGAGCTCAAAGCCCGGACGGAACAGTTTTACACCGACCAAGGGACCATGGAACGGGAGGACGGGCGGCTGGACGCCGCGGCGGACCCTACGGGCAAATATCTGGAAGCTCTGGGGGACATGCTCCCCTTCCCGGAAAGTGAGAAACTGCCCCTCAAATGGCTCCTCTACAACCTGGGCCGGTGGATCTATCTCATCGACGCCTGGGATGATCGGGAGAAGGACGAGCAGAAGGGTGCCTTCAACCCCTATTTGAAGGCGAATACCAATCAGGAGGACGCAGCCTTCGGGCTCTACGCCTCCCTGGAGGAGGCCCACAAGGCCTTCGACCTTTTGTCCCCCAGCCGGGATCGGGGGCTGATGGAGAACGTACTGACCCTGGGGTGCCCGGAACGCACCCGCCGGGTCTTGGAGAAGGCAAGCAAGGAGGATGGCCATGAATCCCTATAAGGTGCTGGGCGTCAGCGAAAACGCCACCCAGGATGAGATCCGCAAAGCATACCTGGCCCTGGTGAAGAAGTATCACCCGGATCGGTATGCCGACGGGCCCATGAAGGACATGGCCAACGAGAAGCTCAAGGAGATCAATCAGGCCTACGAGCTCTTGACCAAGAAGAAGGAGTCCTCTGGCTATGGCAATCACAACAGTTACGGCGGCTATAGCTCCTACGGGCAGAACACCTACTCCCAGGGCGGCTACTGGCAGAACCAGGGGAGCTACGCAGGGGACTACGCCCAGGAGTTCTCTCGGGTCCGCAGCTATTTCGCCCAAAACAATCTGAACGCCGCCCGGTCCATCCTGGACGGTATCCCGCTTCACAACGCGGAGTGGCACTATCTATACGGCATCCTCTACTTCCGCTGGGGCTGGTACGACCAGGCCCGGCAGCACCTTTCCATGGCCTGCAGCATGGAGCCGGGGAACATGGAGTATCAGAACGCCTATTCAACCGTCATGAACACGGGCCGCGGCTACGGCAGCGGACCCTTGAATATGGGCGGGCAGGATTGCGACATGTGCGACTGGTGCACCACCATGCTGTGCCTCAACTGCCTCTGTAACTGCGGAGGCTGCCACTGATGGAACGAAAGAAGCTGTCCTTGAGCCGGCGCGTGTCCCTGGGGGCCATGGTGGCCGCCCTGACGCTGCTGTTCCTCTACGCCTCGGAGGTGCTGACGGGGTTCCGGTTCCTGTGCGCGGCCATGAGCGGCTTTTTCATCGTCATATTGGTCCAGGAGGACCTGTTCGGCACGGCCTGGCTGTGCTTCCTGGCGGTGACCATATTGGGCTTTCTCCTCTGCCCCGACCGCATGAGCTGGTTCTTGTACGTATCCCTCATCGGCCACTACGGCATCGTGCGCCGGTTCTTCCAGAAGTTCATCACCGTCCCCGCCGTCCGGTCCCTGTTCACGGTCCTCTACTGCAATCTGGGCACGGCTTTGGGCCTGTGGGCCATGTATACCGTGGCAGGCGTGGACGTGCTCTCCATGTTGCCGGACATCCCCGTCGTGGTCCTCGTTTTGATCGTGGAGGCGGTGTTCTTTTTGCTGGACGTGCTCTTCGAGGCCGCCACGAACCTGTATCTGAAGCGGGTGCGGCGATTCCTGCTCAAATAGCATACGTGCCCCGATTTCGTCCCATACTAAACCATCATGGGACGGAAACGACATACAACCAAGCCAACTGCCCACCGCCGCCTGAAGCGGTGGCTTTTTTTGCTGTCCGCGCTGATCCTCCTGCCCGTCGTTACCTTGGCCGCCTACGTGCTGAGCCGGGATGCCTGGCACATGCTGGACGAGGAGAAGCTGAGCTATGAGAAGCTGTCGGTCCAGGTCTTTGATGGGGAGGATCAGCTCTTCTCCGCCCTCTCCGGCGGCGAGGATCGGCTGCTCATGCATATCGAGGACCTGCCAGACCACGTGAAGAACGCCTTCATCGCCGCCGAGGACGCCCGGTTCTACGACCATCCCGGGGTGGACGTCATCCGCATTTTGGGCGCCGCCTGGAGCGATCTCAAAGCCGGGGCCTTCGTGGAGGGAGCCAGCACCATCACCCAGCAGCTCATCAAGCTGACCCATCTGAACAGCCGCAAGGAGCTCTCCCGAAAGGTGGACGAGGCCATCTTGGCGGTGCAGCTCGAGCGGATCTACGGCAAGGACCAGATCCTGGAGATGTACCTCAACACGGTCTATTTCGGTGGCGGCTACTACGGTCTTGAAACCGCGGCCCGGGGCTATTTCGGCGTGCCCGCGGCCGAACTCACATTGGATCAGGCGGCCCTGCTGGCCGGCGTGCTCAAGTCCCCCGCCCGCTTCGCTCCCCACCGCCGGCCTGAGGCGTCCGTGGGCCGTCGGGGCGTCATATTGCACCTTATGGCGGAGTACGGCATGATCACCGAGGCGGAGGCCGACGAGGCCGCAGCAAAGCCCTTGCGTCTACGGAAGGATGATACGTTGGAGCGTCGGGGCTACTACGTGGATTACGCCCTGCAGGAGAGTTGTCGGCTGTTGGGCATCACCATGAACCGGCTGCTGAACGACGGATACCGTATCTACACCGGCATGGACCGGGATGCGGAGGTCCTCTGCGAGGACCTGTTCCGCCGGGACGAATGCTTCCCCCAGGTCAACGGTGAAAGCGCCCAGGGGGCCATCTGCCTCATCGACGCCCACACAGGCTATATCTCCGCCCTGGTGGGCGGTCGGGACGAGGGCGTGGCCTTGGGCTTCAACCGGGCTGTCCGCATCCACCGGCAGCCCGGGTCCGTCATCAAACCCATATTGGTCTACGCCCCGGCCCTGGAAGCGGGGTATACGGCGGCGGACATGCTCCTCGACGAAAGCGCCACCTTCGGGGATTACGCCCCATCCGATGCCAGCCGCCGCTATCGGGGCTGGGTCACCATGCGGGAGGCCGTGACACGCTCCTTGAACATCCCGGCGGTGGAGCTCTTCGACCAGTTGGGCATCGGCCGCTGCAAGAGCTTTGCCCGGCAGCTGGGCATCCCCTTCGACAAGAACGATACGCGCCTCGCCTTAGCTCTGGGCGGCTTCACCTACGGGGTCTCCCCCCAGGAGCTCTGCGCCGCCTACGCCGCCTTCGCCGACGGAGGCGTGTACCGCACCCCCACCCTCATCCGCCGGATCGAGGATCGGGAGGGCCACACGGTCTACGAATCCCACCCCTTCGCCCGTCGGGTCATGAGCGAGGGCACCGCCTTCATACTGACCAACATGCTGGAAAGCGTGGTCCAGGAGGGCACCGCCAAGGCTCTCAAGGACCTGCCTTTGCAGGTGGCCGCCAAGACCGGCACCGTGGGGGACGAAAACGGGAATCGGGACGTGTGGCTGGCCGCCTACACGGCGGAGCACGCGGCGGTGATCTGGATGGGCTTCGACGAGAACAGCGGCGGCAAGGTCCTGCCCCCGGACTCGGGCGGCGGCGGCTACCCGGCAGCCCTCATGAAAGAGGTGCTGACGGGGCTCTATCGGGACGGGGCCGCGCCGGTCTTCCAGCAGCCCGCCTCCGTGGTCCGGGTGCGGCTGGACGGCTACACCATGGACACCCAACATGAGACCGTCTTGGCCACCGCCTACACCCCGGACGCCTACGGGGTGTGGGAGTACTTCGTCCGGGGCACCGAGCCGTCAGAACCCAGCCCCTACTGGTCCGTACCGGAGCCGCCCAACGATCTGGTCCTATCTCGGGCCGGAAATCTGGTGACGATCCGTTTCACACCGAAGCAGAGTTTCGTCCGCTATCTGCTTTACCGGGAGAACGCGGACGGCTACGCCACCCTCCTCTCCGCCTTCGAGGGCGCAGACGCGGCGGTGTTCACGGACGACGTGTCCCTTTTGTCCGGCACCGTGTCCTACTATGTCATCGGCGTCCACCCCGCCATCACCGTGGAGGGCACGCCTCTTTCCTCTCCCGCCTCCGAAAAGGTGTCCCTGTTTCTGTATGCACCGGATTCTTTTTTGAATACACCGTGAAAACGACACGTTTTTTGTGCACCATACTGCATAAAGAGATTGACTATTCATGTCGATGTTTATATAATATATGAGAGCTCCAAATAGTACGCTGTGAAAGAGGTGCATAATGGATTATCGTGAATTAGCGGAAGCCGTCGGTCCCCGTACCGGCGCAACGCAGGAGTGGGTGTTCCGCGTGCTGCGGGAGGGCATCATCAGCGGCAAGCTCAAGGGCGGCACGCAGCTCAAGCAGGACGAGGTGTCCGCGGCCCTGACCGTGAGCCATATCCCCGTGCGGGAGGCCCTCAGGCAGCTGGAAGCCCAGGGGCTGGTGACCATCCATCCCAACCGGGGCTCCACCGTCACCCAGCTCACCCGTTCCACCCTGGAGGACATGATGGAGATCCGGGCCAGCATCTCCTATTACATCGCCCGCCGGGCCATCCCCCTGCTGACGGCGGAGGACCTTGAGGAGCTTCAGACCGTCATCGAGGAGCAGAAGGCCGCCGCGGACCTGTTCGAGGAGGAGCGCCTCAACTACAAGTTCCACGAAGTCCTGACCCGCCGGGCCAAGAACAAGGTGGCGGACATGTTCATCGAGCTCATCCACTGCAACGCGGACCGGTATTTGAGGGACGCCCTCTATTCGGACCCTGCCCGCCGGGGCCAGTCCATCGACGAGCACCAGGCCATTTTGGACGCATGCCGGGCCGGGGACGCGGAGAAGGCCAGCAGCCTCCTGCACGACCACATCATCGAGGCGCGCAAGTATATCCCGGAGGACTTGGACTAAGTATTGGTCCGAAAGTAGATCAGCAGGGCCAGCAGGCCCATGTCTATGAGCAGCAAACCGAATACGGGCAGGGCGGCAGCGATGCCGCCCTTTTTCATGCGGAACAGGGCATAGGCGGTCCCGTAAGCCAGGATGCCGCCGGAAATCAGTAAAAACAGGATCATATGACCTCCTTCATTCCAGGGCCGGGTCCTGGGGGCTGTGGCTTAGCTTCACCTTGACCCGAAAGATGGCCTTCGTTTGGGGCAGACGGCTGGAAAAAGCATAGGCTTGCCACCGGTCGCAGCTGGGAAAGGCGCAGATGGCCTCCTTGCCTACCGCGAAGACGTCCGCCTCCGCCTGGGCCGTGGCAGCATAGACCCGTCCCAGCTCCCCCACAAGGTAGCTTTCCACCGCTGCGATCAGCTCCTCGGAGCTCATGTCCACCGTAGCGGGCTGCTCCAGATCCGCCTCCAATCCGATCTCGCAGGCGAAGGTCCCTTCGCACCAGCTCCTTTTGGGACGGCCCAGGCGGTAGAGGGCCAGATCCAGCGCCTGTCCGTTCCAGGGCAGGCTCAGATGCCCCGCCCGAAAGGCGCCCTTGGCCATAAGCACCAGCATGGTGTGCTGGCCCGAGAGCAGGCCCACCATGCGGTCCCCGGAAAAGACGGCGCTGCCGGAGAGGGAGGTCTTGATCTGCCCCTCCCCCAGGAGCTTGCCGCCCAGATAGGGATAAACCTGACCTCCGGCCATATCGCTCTGCAGCTGGCTGTCCACCAAGCCCGCATAGGGCAGCAGGGCATCCCCGGTCTCGTTTTCGAAGGCCTCCTGCATGCGCCGAAGGCCCCAGTCCTCCACATAGCCGTAGTTCTCCTCGAACAATCGCACGTTGGCCTTGAGCCGGTTCATACTGGGGTCCCCCTCGCTGACGAGGCCCTGGAAGGCGCCGCGCATATCCTCCGCCACCACGATCACCCGCACGTTCTGCCGGATCTTCAGCCGGCTCAAGGCGCCGTCGGTGACGGCCTCTATCTCCCCCGCCTCAGCCAGCTCCCGGGAGAAAGCCAGCAGCGTGGTCCGCTCGAAGGAGAGCTGAGCGGGCAAGGCGCCGGAGAGGGCGTCGATGGCGGCGAAAAGGCTCCGCTCCTCGACGCAGGCCATGGACACCTGGCCCCGGTCGCCTCCCTCCTCCCCGCTACCCGCGGTGTCCTCGTTGAGAAGGAACACGAACCGATAGGGCATGGCGTCCCCCCGCTCCACGCCCAGGTCCAAAACATAGCAGTATTTATCCAGGGGCACGCCCCCGAGACAGCCCGTCATCAGGCAGAGGCACAGAAGCGTCACACAGGCGACGAGCCGCTTCATGGGCGCCTCCTTTGCATCAGGGCCCGGCCGCAGAACAGAACGAGGGGGATCAGGAAAAGGAGATAGCCCCAGTCGTAGACGAGGCGCACGGCGGTCAGGATCATGTCGGAATCGAAGTTGCACAGCAGCACCAGCCCTATGACCTGCAGCCCCAGCAGCGCGCCTATGGGGCGGATATCCTCCACGGCCAGCGCCTGGCTCAGGAGCAGGGCGGCGGCGTAGGTGTAAAAGGCGGCGGCCACAAGGCCCGTCGTCAGCCACAGGAACAGCACCAACATATCGAGCCGCAGGCCCAATCGCTCCTGCCGGGCAGCCATGGTCATGCAGTACACCGGCGCGCTGAGGGAGGCCATGTCCGGTCCGAAGAAGGTGAGGGCAAGGCCTGTCTGCATGAGGAACGCCCCGGCACCGCCCAGCAGCAGCCCCCGGCTAACGCCGCAAAGGACGTTTTTCTTCCCCTGGCAGCCCCGGCCCACGGCCAACAGGGCGAAGCCCGGCGGCAAAAAGCGGAACAGGGCCTCCCCCGTCTGGATGAGAAAGGCCGAAAATCCGGGGCTGAACAGGGGGAACAGGTGGCAGGTATCGAAGGCGGGCGAGGCAAGGAGCAATGTGGTCAGCAAGGCCAGGGCTGCCGGGACCAGCAGGAGCTTGGCCATCCGCGCCACACATTCCATGCCCAAGAGGACCATAAGCAGCAGCACCGGCAGCAGGTAGAGGACCATGGGCACGTAGTCCGCTTCCACAAAGATATACCGCTCCATGGCCAGGGTGAAGCGAAAGAGGGGCAGCGCCGCTGAGAGGACCAAGCCCAGGGCCACCGGCAGGGCCAACAGGCCCAGACCGTCCCCCAGGTCCGCCGCGCCCCGGCGGCCAAGGGCCCCGTCCAGCAACCGCAGCAACAGCAAGGACAGCAGCGCCCCGGCGGCGGTGGCGGCATAGCACAGGTTTCCCCGGGCGAAGGTGTCCCCCACGTTGACGGTGAAGGTGCCGGAGATCAGGGTCGAGAGGCCCACGGCACAGGCGCTCTCCTGCTTGCCGAAGCGGCCCAAGCGCAGGTTCATAGGGCCGCCTCCCCGTTCATATCGTCGTGGGCCGTTCCCTGCCCCGTCACCGGGCCCCGGAAGAACAGGGGCTCCCGGGCCACGGCCTTGGGGGCAAAGGGCGAAAGGAAGGGCACGCCGAAGGACTTTTGATCCGCCAGCAAAACGAGGGCGGCCATGATTCCGCAGCTCAGACCCAGCAGGCCGCCCATAAGGGCCAGCAGGCACAGAGCCACCCGGTAGTGGGCCACGGCGATCTGCAGATCGTAGTTGGGGATGACGAAGTTGCCGAGGCCCGTCAAAGCCACGATGATCAGGGCCACGGTGGAGACGAAGTTGGCCGACACCGCCGCCTGGCCCAGGATGAGGCCGCCGATGATGCCCACGGTCTGGCCCACAGACCCGGGCACCCGGACGCCCGCCTCCCGGACCAACTGGAACACCGTCAGCAAAAAGACCATCTCCGCTCCCATGGGCAGGAACACCAGCTTGCGGGAGGAGATGACCGTGGAGAGGATATCGCTGGACAGGAGCCCCTGGTGGTGATAGGCGAGGGCCAGAAAGTAGGCGGGCATGAAGACGGACACCGCCGCCCCGAAGAGCCGCACGAACCGCAAAATGGACCCGGCCGGCCGCCGAAGGTAGCTGTCCTCCGCGGTCAGCAGCAGGCCCGACAGAGTCACCGGCAGGATCAGGGCCTGGGGGCTCCCCTCCACCAGGATGACCACCTTACCCGCCATGAGGGCGGCCGCCGCCCGATCCGGACGCTCCGTCAGCAGGGTCTGCGGCACCGGAGACCAGGGCCGATCCTCGATGCGCTGACCCAATGTCCCGGCGGACAGGAGAAGGTCGGTCCTGACCCGGGCAAGGCGCTGCTTCACCTCGGCCAATAAGGATTCGTTGCATACGGAGCCCAGGTAGCACAGGGCCAGCTTCCCGTCGTTCTTGCTGCCCATCTTTCTGAATTCACACACGAAGTCCGCCCGCCGGACCATGCGTCGAAGCAGGGTGATGCTGATCCGGAGGTTCTCGTGGAAGGCCTCCTGAGGGCCCACCACCGTACTCTCGTTCTGAGCCGTGCCCACGCCGCGGCAGGCGTAGCCCCGGGTGTCCAGGAGGATAGCCTCCCGCGCCCCTTCCAGCAGCACCGCCGTGCGGCCTTCCAGAACGGCGCCCTCCACCTGGGACCAGCGGTCCGTCTTCTCCGCCTCCTGGAGGGAGAAGACCTCCCTAAGGGCATAGTCTATGAGGCCCCTGCTGCCCTTGGGCAGGGGGCTTTCCATGGCTCGCTTTACGATGAAATCGCTGATCCCGGTGCCGTCGGCCATGCCGTTCATGAACACAGCCAGGGCGTTCACCGAGCCGCAGAAGCGGAAGTCACGCAAGATGAGGTCCGTGTTGACCTCGTGGAGGAAGGCCGTTTCCAGGCGCCGGCGGCTCTCCTGCAAGCTCCTGGGGATGCCCCGCTCGTCCGGCGTTTCTATAATGGGGGCTCGTTTTCGCCCATGAAAGAAGGACGGCTCCCCCGGCTCTGTTTCCAGGAGCTCGAATCTGCCGTCCGGTTCGTCAAAGCGCAGGCCGCGCCCGATCATTTCTATCAGCTTCATGGGGAAAGGATAGACACGATCCCTGCCCCCTATTCCTCACTTCAAAATCAGAAAAGCGTGGACCAGGTCCCCTTCCTTCAGGGCCAGGATGCGCTCCTCCCCCGCCCGTCCATAGACGGCGGTGATCCGTTGCCGGGGTCGGATCTCCCGGCGGTAGACCAGCGTCACCTCGTCGAAGCGATCCATGTCCTCGTCATCGGGCAGGGCTTCAGTGAACAGGTCCAGGTAGGCCACGTTGTGGACGTGGTCGTTGCAGTCGATCATGGCGCGGCTCACCTCCACGGTCACGGTCCGCTCTGCCTCGAAGGCGGGCGCCTCCCGGGGAAAGGCATAGCCCGGGAAGGTCTGCTTGTCCGTCTCCGGGCCGTAGGGCTCCACGATCTCGGGGGTCATGCGCAGGACCCGGGTGTTGTGCTCGTCCAGCACCAACCAGGAGGAGGTAGCCTTGGCCGCCAGGGCTCCCTGCGAATCGTACAGCATGAAGTCACGGCTGGTATGGAGCCGCTCGCAACCGCTGGCCCAGGTGAGGCCGTGGACCGTCTCAGCGAGCAGGGGGCGACGATACACCTGCATGCGCCAGCCCACCACCATCCAGGAAAGATGGCACTTCTCCCGGTCCATAAGGCCCTGGCCGATCCGGTTCCCATGGAGGCAGGCCAGGTTGGTGAGCATGGTCACGAAGCCCTTGTTGGAGAGCCTAAACCCGGCGCCCGTGTCCTCCAGCCGGACGAGAAAATCCTGTTCGACTTGCATATTTATTCTCCTGTATTCATCGATTATGCACTCGGTGAGCTCTGAGGCGTCGGGCTGGGCCCCGCGGTAAGCTGGAGCTGTAACTCCGCGTCAGGATACATTTTTTGCGCCGCGTAGAGGCGCAGGGCCCGGTGCCAGATCTCGGCCCCTGCCGCGGAAAGATGGAAGCCGCCGTCGGAGTAGGTGGACTTCATGTAGCCGTTTTCATCCATGAACATAGATGAAAAATCGTAGAACTCCGCCCCATGCGCTTCGCAGATCCCCCGCAGGGTGTCGTTGAAGGTGTTCCAGCGGGCGATCTTGATGCCCCGTTCCTTGCAGAACTTGTAGGGCACCGGGAAGACGCCCTGAACGATGAGCTCGGTCTCGGGGCACTTTTTCTGGATGACCTCGATGAGCTCGTTGAAATTCTGCTCCACGTCGGGCCAATTCCGGTAGGATAAGTCGTTGAGGCCCAGCAGGAGGAAGGCTTTTTTGGCCCCCATGGCGTGGATGCCTTCGGTGACGGACACGGCCTTGCCCCGATAGGTGAAGGTGATCTTGAGGCTGTTCAGGTCCCGGCAGGCGTTCTTCACGCTCATGGACGCCGTGCCCATAAATTTGGCCTCCCCCAGGGCGTCGACGCCTTCCTTGCGCAGGCGGATGATGTAGTTGGAGAAGCCCTTGGTCAGGGAGTCGCCGATGATGACCGCGTCGTCGAAGTAGCTGTCGAACTCCCCGGAGCTGAGCCGCTCCTCCGTGATGGGCTCCGGCGTGGGCGTGGGGGTCGGCGTGGGCGTGGGGGTCGGTGTGGGCGTCGGCGTCGGCGTGGGTGTGGGCGTTGGCGTGGGGGTCGGCGTCGGCGTGGGCGTGGGCGTAGGAGTCGGCGTGGCCGTGGGTGTGGCCGTCGGCATCTCTGTAGGCGCGCTGGTGGCGACCAGGGCCTCCCCTGTGGCGGGCTTTGGCGCACCCTGGCAGGCAAAAAGCAGGCTGCCTACCAGCAGCCCCAGGATGATGCCCATGCCCCGACGACCCATGCCGTGCCTCCTATTTCCGCATTTTGAGGTATTGTACCACAATATGTCGCCGTTAGCAACCGAAAAGCGGCGCAGCCTTACTGGCTGCGCCGCTGGTTCAGGCTATGTGTTTGTGCTTACCGCTTGTCCCGGATGGCGGCCTGGGCGGCTGCGAGGCGGGCGATGGGTACCCTAAAGGGGCTGCAGGACACGTAGGAGAGGCCCACCTTGTGGCAGAACTCCACGCTGGAGGGGTCGCCGCCGTGCTCGCCGCAGATGCCCAGCTTGATGTCGGGGCGGGTCTGACGGCCCAGATCGGCAGCCATCTTCACCAGCTTGCCCACGCCCTTCTGATCGAGGCGGGCGAAGGGATCGGACTCATAGATCTTGCGATCGTAGTAGTCCTTCAGGAACTTGCCGGCGTCGTCACGGCTGAAGCCGAAGGTCATCTGGGTGAGGTCGTTGGTGCCGAAGGAGAAGAACTCGGCCTCCTGGGCGATCTCGTCGGCGGTCAGGGCCGCACGGGGGATCTCGATCATAGTACCCACATGGTACTTGATCTGCTCGCCACGCTCCTCCATGACCTTGGCGG
Source organism: Christensenellales bacterium (assembly GCA_045224495.1). Lineage (GTDB taxonomy): Bacteria > Bacillota > Clostridia > Christensenellales > CAG-138 > RUG472. Next base: position 517 of record JBGVAK010000056.1, on the reverse strand, counting down.
CGGTCTCGACCACGGTCTTCTTCACGAAGGCCAGCTCCTTGACCTCGCCCACCAGGGGGATCATGATCTCGGGGATGATGTCCATGCCGGTCTCACGGCGCACGTTGAGGGCGGCCTCGATGACCGCGCGGGTCTGCATTTCGGCGATCTCGGGATAGGAGACGGCCAGGCGGCAGCCGCGGTGACCCATCATGGGGTTGAACTCGTGGAGGCCTTCCACGGTGGCCTTCAAAGACTCGAAAGTGAGGCCCATATCCTCGGCCAGGGCGCGGATATCCTCGTCCGCCGTGGGCAGGAACTCATGCAGGGGGGGATCCAGGAAGCGGATGGTGACCGGACGGCCTTCCATGGCCTTGTAGATGCCCTCGAAGTCGCCGCGCTGCATGGGCAGGAGCTTGTCGAGCGCCTTGCGGCGGGCTTCCTCGGTGGAGGACACGATCATCTCGCGGACGGCGGGGATACGGTCGGCGGCGAAGAACATATGCTCCGTGCGGCACAGGCCGATGCCCTCGGCGCC
>JBGVAK010000055.1:0-3037 GCA_045224495.1 Christensenellales bacterium | reverse complement strand
GAGTGCTGGTGGGGCTTCGACACCCTGCCCAACGTGGAGGAGAAGGAGCCCAGCTACGGCGCCTTCATCAACGGACCGGACGGCGTGGTCCATAAGTGGCTCCAGGCCGGGGCCTCCGGCTGGCGGCTGGACGTGGCGGACGAGCTGCCTGACTGCTTCATCCGGGACGTGCGGAGCCGCGTAAAAAGCGAGGACCCCCGGAACGTGCTTATCGGCGAAGTCTGGGACGACTGCTCCAACAAGCAGGGCCCCGAAGGCCGTCGGGGGTATGTGGACGGCTTCGAGCTGGATTCCGCCATGAACTACCCCCTGCGCACGGGCATACTCCGCTTTTTGAGGGGGGAGGAGAGCGCCTTCGATCTCGAGCGGCGGCTTTGGACCCTCTTTGAGAACTACCCGAAGCCCTTTCGGGACGCGTGTCTGAACCTTCTTTCCTCCCACGACGAGACCCGGGCCATCACCTATCTCGCCGGGGGACCGGACAGGACCTCCGCCACCCGGGCGGAGCAGGCGGCCTTCCATCCCGACGGCCCCACCCTGGCCCGGGCTAAGCGCCTGTTCCTGGCCGGCACCGCCCTGCAGCTGATGCTGCCCGGGGTGCCCTGCATCTACTACGGGGACGAGGTGGGCCTCTTCGGCGGCGGCGACCCCTTCAACCGGCGGCCCTATCCCTGGGGCCGGGAGGACCTGGTCATGCGGGACGCGGTGCGAACGCTGGTGGGCCTTCGGCGGGGGAGCGACGCCATCACCCGCGGACACCTGCGCATGGGGGCCGTTTCGGGCAAATGCTTCGCCCTGGTCCGCTACGACGAGGAGGACTGCGTGGTGCTGCTGGTGAACCAGAGCGCCGTGCCCGTGTCCGCGGCCATCTATCCCTCCCTTCTCTATAAGGGGGAGGACGGGGAGGCGCCCGTGCCTCTTTCCGGCCAGTACACCGAGCTCTTTACCGGGGAGACTCTCAGGGTGCGGAGCGTTTTGAGCGCCCTGGTCCCCGCGGAAGGATATTGCATCTATCGGAAGGAAACGTTCCTATGAGACCTAAGCTGCACCTGGACGAACTGAACAAAGCCCTGCTCATCGCGGCAGGCGTCTGCTACCTGCTGAGCTTCGTGCTGAACCGGTACGCGGGGCTCAACACCCTGCTGCGGCTCCTGTTCGTGGCGGCGCTGGTCTTTCTGGGCATCCGCCTCTTTGCGGGGCATCCCGAGAAGCGGAGCAACGAGAACATGAAGTTCCTGGCCGCGGTCACGGCGGTCAAGGACTTCTTCCGGGGCAAGACCCCCACTGCCGGCTCCGCCCAGCGCCCCGCCGGGTCCGCATCTTCCGGGGGCATCCTCGATAAGTGGAAGCAGCAGTGGCATGAGTATCGGACCTACCGGTACCTCATCTGCCCCCAGTGCTCCCAGCGCCTTAGGGTCCCCCGGGGCAAAGGGAAGATCAAGGTCACCTGCACCAAATGCCGCAATCAGTTCGTTGCCAAAAGCTGAAACTGAGGATATACTATAGGGAACAACAAATAAGGAGTATAGGATCATGAAAGAAGTCACCAAGGATATGAACATTAGGGAAATGGTCATGATGGACGAGGGCATCGCCCAGATCCTCATGGGCGCGGGCATGCACTGTCTTGGGTGCATGATGTCCCATTTCGAGAACCTGGAGCAGGCCTGCGCCGTCCACGGCATCGACGCCGACGCACTGGTCAACCAGATCAACGAATACCTGGAGGCCAAGGGGGAGTAACGGCGCCTTCCATAGGCGACCCGGCACAGAGCTTCGGGCCCCACCGACCCGCAAGCTCTGCTTTTATGCAATAAAAAAATATACGCTTTTTCGTCGTTTTTCGTTGACGCGGACAAAAAACAGGAATATACTTAAAAAAACAGTAGTATATTATCCGTTTGGGGGTGAGTTGTATGCTCAGCGAGTCACTGTCCCGGGTCATGCTGCGGATGCGGCTGGGATTCTTGCGGAAGATGTTCATCACGGTCCGAGAGGACAGTCAGGACCTGACGCCCATGGAGATATTCTGCCTCGAAGGCATCGAAGCCATGGAGCGGCCCACCATCTCCCAGTTCGCGAAATTCACCGGCATTTCCCAGAGCAACGCCACCTATCGGGTCAACTGCCTCATCCGCAAGGGATATGTGGAGCGGGTCCCCTCCGAGCGGGATCGGCGGGAGTGCCATCTGGTGCTGACGGAGAAGTTCAAGGGCTGCGGCCCGGCCTTCGAGCAGAGCTGCCGGGTGCTCGCCAAACGCATCGCCCTGCATATGACCCGGGAGGAAACGGAAAAACTCACCGCCATCCTGGACGATTCTCTGGATAAGTGGAACGCCCTCATGGAGAAGGACGAGCTGCTGAAGGGGTAAGGCGTCGCCCCGGCTTCACATGGCGCCATCGTACAAGGAGTAACTATGTTCATTCAAGCCCCCGTATCCGAATTCACCAGCTTCCAGAACATCGAGGTCTGGAACTTCATCATCATGCTCGCCATCCTCTCGGGAGCCCTGCTGCTGGCGGGGGCCCTGCGGCGGATGATCCCCCTGCTGAGAAAATCCCTGCTGCCCGGCGCGGTGCTGGCTGGCTTTCTGCTGCTGATCGGCGATGGCATCTATCGGGCTTTTTCCGGCGTCAGCTTCTTTCGGAGCGGCAACAACCTCATCACCCTGGAGGCCATGACCTATCACGGTTTGGGCCTGGGTATCGTGGCCATGTCCCTGAAGCAGAGCCCCAAAGCCAAAGCTCCCGGTCGGAACAAGGAGATCTTCCGCTCCGGCGCCATCACCGTCTGCGGGTATCTCATCCAGGGCGTGGTGGGCCTGCTCATCACGTTGGCCTTCTTCTACCTCTTCAAGGGCAAGGTCTTCGCCTCCAGCGGCATCCTGCTGCCCCTGGGCTACGGCCAGGGCCCGGGCCAGGCCTTCAACTGGGGCCTCACCTTTGAGAACAGCTACGGCTTCGTCAACGGCTCCAGCTTCGGCCTCACCGTGGCGGCCATGGGCTTCGTGTCCGCCAGCGTGGGCGGCGTGCTGTA
>JBGVAK010000054.1:0-13280 GCA_045224495.1 Christensenellales bacterium | reverse complement strand
GAACGTCTACGGCGGCGGCACCACCGGCCAGGCCGGCGCCATCCGTCACGGCATCGCCCGCGCCCTGTGCGTGGCCCAGCCGGACCTGCGGCCCGAGCTCAAGAAGGCCGGGTTCCTGACCCGCGATCCCAGAATGAAGGAGCGCAAAAAGTACGGTCTGCATGCAGCCCGCCGCGCCCCCCAGTTCAGCAAGCGCTGATCTCGAGTCGAAATCATCAAAAAACCCTGGAATCCCAACGGTTTCAGGGTTTTTTCATGCCCGGAAATCTTTGATGGTTTTCCATGGTTTTCGACCGATTTTGTATAATTAACGAGGGGCTAACCGCCGTTTTTTGGGCCTTTATAGTTAACAAATGGGCTAAATGAGGGAGAAAAAAGTGCGTTTTTCGTGGATTGAAGGGCGGCATGTCTCCTCCTCGATAAGTGGTTTTTACCCTCTTTCCTGGCCTCTATCCAGACTGCGATTTGAAACCGGCCCGTTTGGCCGAATCTGACCGATCCAGACATTTCTAATCAGGTTTTATCCTCATCTAAGGCGCTCAGCAGACAGTTCTTTCTGCCGGGTGTCTTTTCCTTTCCAGAAGAAAAGCCTCCATACATAGCCCTGTTACTGCTTTAAACGGTAATCGGGCTTTTTTCATTTCTGCAGGCTCTGCAGAAATGAAAAAGGAAGATTATTCGATGTAAAAAGAAAACTTGTGTCCCACAAGATTCTGTGATACGATACTTTTGTATAGCGCTTCGCTGTGTGGGAAAGACAAAACCCTGCGAGAAAGGGCACAGAAAAGGATACAAGCGTTTTATGGACTGAAAAGTTGCCGCTCAATAAGCAAACAGCGTCCTTACCTGTAAAGCGAAAACAGAAGGGAATCCCAAATTTATATGCTGCAAGGGTTTGCAGATATGCTGGCTCGTGTGGAAAAGAAAAAGCGGAGGAGCAGAAAGCGCAATGAAAAAAACATGGATCACTATTGTCAATGTGTTCATTATGATCGCTATGCTGACCATTGTGGTTCTTTATTCCAATAATGAGAACAGAGTCACAACCCTAAGGCAGATAGAGCATTTTGAAAATACCACGATCTCTATGGAACATGTCACTGAGAATTACCTGGAGGGCGAACAGCGCATCTGTGATGTGTGGGCACGCTATATCAACAGCGAGAACATGACCATCGAGGATGCCGTTTCCTTCATTCGGATCTCTCACGTGCTGCCGAACGCCTCCGCGCATATCGTATATACCGACACGCTGTCCGGCCTGTCTACCAGAACGAGGCAGGACGGCTCCGGCGATGACGCCGTCTCCTACGCGCGGATCGGTCTTCTGAACGACGTGAGCTGGATCTCCGATATCGGGGAATCCATCAACATTTCCCGTTCCTATACGAACCCGATCAACGGGGAACAGTCCATCGCCTTCTGCAATTTTATTACGCTTCACGATCCGGAAACCGGCACCCTGCGCGAAGCCATCCTGCTGCGTGTGCTGCCGCTTGCAGAGCTTGAGCAGAAATGGGTCTTCCCGCAGGAGGAGTTTGAAAGCGTCGAGCTTTCCATGATCGACGCGGACGGAGACTACATCATCAAGGGCCATTCTTTCAAGAATTCCAGTTTCTTTGAGTTTTACAAGTCTTACAACGCCAATGATCCTGCTTCTTCACAAGCGCTCTTTGAAAAAATCACTTCGTCGACCGGCTCTCTTACCATGCTCAACTCCCGCGGTGAGGAATGTATCCTCGCCTATACCCCGGTCAGCGCCACAGCGGGATGGACGCTTCTCAGTTTCATGCCGATGAAGGACCTGAGCGTCAAAGCTGAAAACTGGCTGCTGATAGGCTTCGTATCCGCGGGACTTCTGATCCTGTTCGTTTTCGATCTGGCCGTCATGCTTTCTTTCAATAAAAAGCTCCAGGCGGCGGCCCGGGAAGCGGCGACCGCAAACAAGGCGAAGACCGATTTCCTTTCCACCATGTCTCACGATATCCGCACGCCGATGAACGCGATCGTCGGCCTCACGACGATCGCGGAAAAGAATCTCGGAGATACGGAATCGGTAAGAGAAAATCTGCGGAAGATCACGCTGGCCAGCAATCATCTGCTCACGCTGATCAACGATATCCTGGACATTTCCAAGGTCGAGAGCGGAAAGCTGAATCTCAGCCCGCAGACATTCTCCATCGTTGAGGTGGTGGAAAATCTCGTAAATATGTCCCAGCCGATGATCAAGGAAAAGAATATCGATTTCAATTTCCGCACCGGTCGGATGGAAAAAGAATATCTCTACGCCGACCAGCTTCGGCTGAATCAGATCTATATCAACATCCTCTCCAACGCCATCAAATACACGGAGCCCGGCGGCCGTGTCAGCGTGGACGTGCGCGAGGCGGAAAGCCAAGAGCCCGGCTGTGTGCGGCTGACCTACAGGGTCTCTGATACCGGCATCGGCATGAGCCCGGAGTTTATGGAAAACATGTATCAGCCGTTTTCGCGCCAGACAGACAGCCGGGTGAACAGCATTCAGGGGACCGGGCTCGGACTGGCCATCACAAAGCAGATGGTCGATTTGATGGGAGGCAGCATAGACTGCCAAAGCGAGCAGGGTAAAGGAACGACCTTCACCGTAATCCTGGATCTTCCCATTGCCGATCGGCAGCGGGAGGATATGATGCTCGAGCCGATGGACGTCCTGGTCGTCGATGACGACGAGATCCTCCTGGAGACCGCCGTCGACACATTGGAGTCTCTCGGCGTAACAGCCGACCGCGCGGGAAGCGGACTGGAGGCGCTCGGCATGATCACGCATCGGCATCAAACAGGACGGGACTACAGCGTTGTGATCCTGGACTGGAAGATGCCGGATATCGACGGCGTCGAAACGATCCGCCGCATTCGCACAGAGGTGAATTCAAGCGTTCCCATCCTGCTGATCTCCGCCTATGACTGGTCGGATATCGAGGAAAAGGCGAAGGACGCCGGGGCAAATGGCTTCGTCAGCAAGCCGCTGTTCCGCTCCAGGCTTTACGACAAGATCAACGAGCTGCTCGGGAACGAGGCGAAGTCCGTCGAGCCGGAGAACGACTATTCCGATCTGCAGGGAATGAACATCCTCATCGCGGAGGATAACGATATCAACTGGGAGATCATATCCACCATGCTCGGCATGTTCGGGATCACGACGGAGCGCGCCGAAAACGGGCGCATCTGCGCGGAGAAAGTCCGTCAGGCGGCGGAAGGAAGCTATGCCCTCGTCTTTATGGATATACAGATGCCGGAAATGAACGGACTTGACGCCACGAGAAAGATTCGTGCGCTGGAGGATCCGTGGGCCTCTTCCATCCCGATCATCGCCATGACGGCGGACGCGTTTTCGGAAAATGTCACAGAGTGTCTGAACGCCGGTATGAACGGACATATCGCAAAACCTGTAGATATTAAACTTGTCATCAAAGAAATACGTAGAATCAAGGAGGAAAAAAGATTATGAGGAGGCTGCTTTGTGTCATTCTGTTCATCTGCATACTGGTATCGCTGACGGCCTGCGGCGGGAAACCACAGGAAGAAACCGCAGCCGGATTCAAGCCCTCCCTCAATACAAGTACCAGCTGCAGCATCACTGTAGTCGGAAGCTACGATAACTTCGAGGCACTGGAGGCTGAATTCGACAAATTCAATGAGATATATCCGAACGTGCAGCTGAGCTATGTGAAGCTGGATGATTATAACAACGTCCTTGGCGCAACGCTGGAAAGCAATGACAAGCCCAACATTTTTTTCTCATACACCTGGATGATGGGAAATGAAAAATACGCTTCGGTATGTGCTCATATGGAGGAGCTTTCAGACTCCGCTTTGAGGCTGAATTTGGACTGCATCCGCCCGGGCCTCCTCAATCATGACACAGAAGGCCATGTGTTTTTGGTGCCGGTTTTCTCCAGGACTTACGGCATGCTGGTGAACAACGATCTGTTTGGAAAGGAAGGCCTCAGCATACCGACCACGTGGACAGAACTGGCGGCTGTATGCGAAGCATTCCGCAGCAAGGGTTACGCCAGCCCTATGATGGGCTACAGTCTCAAATCGTCCGGCAGCTTCATGTACACGGTCGCTTATCCGCTGTTTGTTGCCGCGCTTGCCGAGGATCCGCAGACGCTCGCGCTTGCCAATGACCTGGACCCTGCGGCGGGAGAATACATGCGTCCGGCATTGGAAGCAGTGGAACAGTTGATTCAGAACGGCTGTATCGATATGAATGAGTGCGACAAGATCGAGGACAACTATACCAAGGTGATCCTGCGCTTCTTTGAAGGCGACGTTCCGATGATGATCTGCGCCGGGGATACCGTGTCCGGAACCAGGAAACGGGAGAGCCAGTCCGAGGCCTTCGCCAGCGCGCCTTTCGATTACGCGTTTGCGCCGATCCCCCTGACAGACGACGGCGGATATTTCATTGACAGTCCTTCTATCCAGTTCTCCGTGAACAAAAACTGCGAGAATCTGGATATGACGAACGAATTCATGCGGTTTCTGATCACAAACGAAGAGCTCAATGCCATGGCTTCCGTGAAGCGCCTGGTAACGCCCACAAACGACCTCTCCTTCGATACGGTTTACGCGCCCTTCGGTCAGGTGCCCGCAGAGCGTACCATATCCCCGGAAGTGATCGGCATCAAAGATCCTCTCACGGTTCAGATCCGTGTTGCGGCGTTCCGGGTGGGAAAAGGTGAGATCACCATAGATGAAGCTGTTGCCATGTACGGAAGCTTTAAATGAAAAAAAGATGCAGTTGGCAGTTGTTTAGTTAACAGGTGAGGGAACCGAAGATGCCGAACCAGGAAAACCAAGTACAAACAAAGGTTTCCGGCAACAAGGCAATCGAGTACGGTCTGCATGCAGCCCGCCGCGCCCCCCAGTTCTCCAAGCGTTAACCTCGCCTGGGCTGCCGATAAGGGCAGCAGGACATTTGCGGCAAATAATGATCAAATCATACAGGAAGGTAGAAATGGCGCGAAAGCGCCATTTCTTTTTAATGAATGCCGCAAATCAGCCGCGTTTTCGACTGCCCATATCCAAAGCATAGTCGCAGTGCGTCGCTATGCTTCTGCTGCTCCTTGCTTCGGATGCACTACGTCTCGCTTCATCTCGCACTGCGAGCGCTCAACTTCGTGCCCCGCGGTGCCCTTGTACAGCTTCGGGTCGAAGAACGCGGCTCCTGCTACCCTTCTTAGCACCCCCTATTTTGCAATCTATGCAAGCACCTGCGACCGTGGGTGCTTGTTTTTTGTGCTCAGGGGGAGTAAAATCAAGGGAAAAATAAGGTATGGAGGCACATATGCAGCTTAGCTACGAACCGGCCTGGCCGGAGGATGCCTCGGTGATCTTCGGCTTCGCCAAGGAGCTTATTGAGCGATACGAGACGGACCCGGCGGTGGACCTTGATGAGGCCCTGGGCTGGACAAAGCGGAAGATCGAGAAGCGGATCGGTGAATATACGCGGGTCCTTTGCGACGGGACGCTGGCGGCCTACTATCGTTTCGCGCCGGACGGCGAGCGCATGGAGCTGGACGACCTGTACGTGCTGCCGGCGTATCGGGGCCGGGGCATCGGGACCGCTGTCCTTCGCCGCTGCCTGGCCGCCGGCAAACCAGTGTACCTCTACGTCTTCACCGGCAACGCCCGGGCCGTGGCCCTCTACCAGCGGGAAGGGTTCAAAAAGGAGGAGGAAGTGAGTCCCACCCGCATGATCCTGGCACAATAAAAGCTTGCCTTTTGTCGAAAAATGAGTATAGTATAGAGGAATCGCATACGCTGAACAGAGGCGATCCTGCCTGGGGAGGATATTTATGAAGAAAAAGTTTATCATCGCGGCCGTTTGCTTCGGCCTGTTTTTACTGTTGATCCTGCTGGTGAAACTGGTGGACGTGGCGCCGGTGCCGGCTGTGGAGGGCACCGAGATCGGACTATCCAAGCTGAATATGGCCATCCACGACCTGTTCGGGGAGGACCTGGGCTGGTACAAGATCACCAATATCCTGGGCTATGCTGCTATCCTCATCGCCCTGTGCTTCGCGGCGGTGGGCGGCTTGCAGCTCGTCTATCGGCGCAGCATCCTGAAGGTGGATAAGGAGCTGTTGCTCCTGGGCGGCCTGTACGTGGTCACGGTGATCTTCTACGTGCTCTTCGAGAAGGTGATCGTCAACTATCGGCCCATGCTCATGCCCGACGGCACCGGGCCCGAGGCCTCCTTCCCCAGTTCCCACACCATGCTCTCCTGCGTCATACTGGGCAGCGGCCTGGGTCTCTTGAAGAAGTATACGAAGAAAAACAAGACTATCCAGCTGGTTTTGACGGTCCTCTTCGCCGTCATGCTGGCCCTGATCGTGGCCGGGCGGCTCCTCTCCGGCGTCCACTGGTTCACGGATATCCTGGGCGGCATCCTTTTGAGCACCGCCCTCCTCAACGCTTACGACGGGCTGCTGCTCCTCTGGAAGAAGAGCGAGAAACGGAAATAAGACTTCATTTCTGCGCCTTTTTCTCTTCCGGTGAAGAAGAAAAAGGCGCCCCAAAAAGAGAAGCCTAATGTGAAAAATGAATGATCACCTTACTGTAGGGGACGGGCTTGCCCGTCCCGTTGTATATACTTCCTTTAGCTATGGCTTTTTTTGCCGAGGTCTGATATACTAACCATAAGTATACGGATGGAGGGAGGAAAGCCTCATGAGCGCACCCACCGGCGGGCACAAGAAGATCCGCACCATCGTCATCACCGGCGGCCCCTGCGGCGGCAAGACCACGGCCATGAGCTGGCTGCAGAACGCCCTGACCAGCGCGGGCTATGCGGTCATCTTTTTGACGGAGACCTTCACCGAGCTCGCCAACGGCGGCATCTCCAGCTACAACTGTAAGGACAACTTCGCCTTCCAGCGCATCCAGGTCCGCTACCAGCTGGAGCGGGAGCGGCTCTATCGCCGGGCGGCGGAGGCCCTCAGCAACGATAACGTGGTCATTGTCCACGATCGGGGCTCCATGGACGACAAGCCCTATATGGAGCCGGAGGAGTTTGCCGCCATTTTGAAGGAACTGGATCAGGACGAGGTCAGCTTCCGGGACAAGTACGACGCCGTCTTCCACCTGGTCACGGCGGCCAAGGGTGCCCTGCCCTTCTACACCACCGCCAACAACACTGCCCGCACGGAGACCCCGGAGGAGGCCATCGATCTCGACGAAAAGACCCTGGCGGCCTGGGCGGGTCATCCGCATCTAAGGATCATCGACAACTCCACCGACTTCAACGGCAAGATGCTGCGGCTTCTGAAGGAGGTCATGCTGGCCCTGGGCGAGCCGGAGCCCATGGAGCACGCCCGGCGGTATCTCATCAAGTACCCGGACCTCGACTGGCTCAACAACAACCCCAACTGTCAGCGGGTGGAGATCATCCAGACCTACCTTACCCCCTACCGGGACGAGGAGCGCCGCATCTGCATGCGGGGCACCGGCGGCAGCTATATCTACTACAAGACCACCCAGCGGGACGCCCCCGACGGCGGGCGCATGGAAGTGGAGGAACGGCTTTCGCAGGAGGAGTATTTCTCCCTGCTCATGGAGGCGGACCCCACCTGCCGGCCCATCCGCAAGACCCGCTACTGCCTGGTGGACGACGTGCAGTCCTTCGAGGTGGACCTGTACCCCACCTGGAAGGACGTGGCCATGCTGCAGATCGAACTTTCCGACCCCGACGCCGAGGTCCACATCCCGGCGAACCTGCATGTGATCCGGGAGGTCACCGACAACCCGGCCTACGACAACCACGAAATGGCCCGCATGTAGGGCTTGGCGGCACTCCAAAAGCCTTCCCCTTGAGGGGAAGGGGGACCGTCGAAGACGGGGGATGAGGTGGCCTGCCAGACGAGGGAGAGAAGAACAAGGAGGGACGCTATGGCGAAGATTCTGAACATCGGTTCCCTGAACCTGGACTACGTGTACGCCGTGCCCCATTTCGTGGCGGCGGGGGAGACCCTGCTGGCGGGCCGCCGGGACGTGTTCGCTGGCGGCAAGGGCCTCAACCAGACCGTGGCCGCGGCCCGGGCGGGGGCCAAGGTCTTTCATGGCGGCGCCGTGGGCGCGGACGGGGGCATGCTTCTGGACCTCTTGCGGGACGCCGGGGCGGACGTGTCCGCCGTCGCCCAGGTGGACGTGCCTACGGGCCACGCCATCATCCAGGTCTCGCCCCAGGGAGAGAATTCCATCATCATCCTGGGCGGGGCCAACCGCGCCGTAAGCCCTGAGACTGTGGCTGCGGCCCTCGACAAGGTGGACGCGGGCGATATCCTTTTATTGCAGAACGAGATCAACGGCCTGGACGGCATCATTCGCCGGGCCGCCGAGAAGGGGCTCAGGATCCTCTTCAATCCCGCGCCTATGGAGGCATCGGTGAAGGACCTGCCGCTGCAGCTTTTAGACACCCTGATCGTCAACGAGGGCGAGGGGCAAGCCCTGGGCGGGGACATGGACGCCCTGCGCGCCGCGTACCCGCGCCAGAGGATCCTGCTGACCCAGGGCAGCCGAGGCGCATGCCTCTGGACCGGGTCGGAGTGTCTATTCCAGCCCGCCTTCCCGGTGAAGGCTGTGGACACCACCGCCGCCGGGGACTGCTTCCTGGGCTACTATGCCGCAGCCCTGGCGGAAAGCCTTCCTTACGCCGAAGCCCTGCGCCTCGCCGCCGCGGCCTCGGCCCTGGCCGTTCAGCGCCAGGGCGCCGCGCCTTCGATACCGCTTAGAAGGGAAGTGGAGGGGTTTTTGAAAGGAACCTATTGAAAGCCTGATCCTTTTTCTTGAAAGAAAAAGGACCAAAAAGAACTTTAAGAAGGAGTGTAGCTTTAGGAAGAAAAGCTATACTCCTTTTAGCATTTCTCTTTTTGCGCCGCTTTTTCTCTTTAGCCTAAAGAGAAAAAGCGGTAAAAGAAAATCCTACGCCTCTCTATTATACAGCGGCTTTACGTGCTTCTTCCCGCCGCCGATGATGACGATGGCGGCCAGGAGGGCGATGCCCATGAAGATCGCCAGGATCGTCCGCATGGGCAGGAACGTGGTGCAGGCCCCCGCCAGCGCCTCTCCCAGCAGCGACCCTGAGGTGGTCAGCATCAGGAACGCGCCGTTGAACCGGCCCTTCTTGTCGTGGGGCACGTAGGACTGGGTGGCGGAGGAGCGGATGGTGTAGGAAGTGACCCCCAGGATGCCCAGGAGGAAGCAGGCCACCCGCATGCCGTTCACGGGCAAAAACAGGTACGACCCCTGCAGCGTGTTCACGGCGCAGTAGACCGCCAGGGTCAGGGCGTACTTGATGGCGGCGGGGTATTTGATCTTATACTGCAGCAGCCCGCCCATGGCCCGGCCCAGGACCATGAACCCCCAGGTGGTCATGTAGACCCATTCCCCGTTCTCGAAGGTGGACTTGAAGTAGGGCAGGGTGACGACCCCCTCGGCCCCGCCGGCGAAGGACAGGAACACGAAATAGAGCGTGATGCACAGCAGCCCCTTCTCTGTCCACAGGTACCGGACCCCCTCCTTGGCGTCGCGCCAGTAGGCGGACAGGCTGTACGCCCCCTCGGCCCCCAGGCCCTTCTCCTTCTCCACGTCGGAGATCCGGGTCTCGCACAGGGCCGCCCCCAGGAAGCAGAGGCCGTTGCAAAGGAGCAGCGGCGCCAGGCCGAACCGCTGGTACAGGAACAGAGACACGGGGACCATGACCGCGCTCAGGGTCTCCAGGGTGCTGGCGATGGAGTAGGCCTTGGAGAAGTTCCCCTCCGTGATGAGCAGAGGATAGAAGCTTTGGTAGGCCACCTGATAGGTGCTGTGGACGATGCCGATGATGAGGGTGAAGACGGCCAGGAACCAAAACTGCATGAGCCCCAGGTGCAAAATGAGCGCGATAGCGAGGTACAGCCCCGCCGACAGGAAGTCCAGACTGTAGATGGTCTTGCGGCGGCTGAACCGGTCCATGAGCGGCCCGGCGATCAGCGGCGCGGTGAGCTGCGGCAGCGTGTACAGGAACACGAACACAGCGTAATAGAGGGGCGTGTCCGTGTAGTCCAGCACGAACAGGCTGATGGCGAAGCCCGCCAGCGCGTTGCCGAACATGGAGATGACGCTCCCCAGGGTGATGATGGTGAAGTCCCTGGTCCACAGGGGCTGTAAAGTCTGTTTTCGTTCCATGGGAGTTAGTATAGCATAGGGAGAAAGCTGCTTCAAGACGAAAAAAGACGCCCCGCACAGGGCGTCTTTAGTCGCTAAGGGTTACGCGAAGACGGCCTCGATCAGGCGCTCCACCGCCGGGATCAGCTGCCCCAGGGCGTCGGAAAGGAGGCGCCCGTTCTTGATCATGGCCACGATCGTGAAGGCCAGCAGCACGATCCAGAACAGCAGCCGCAGGATCAGCATGGCCGCGGAGAACCGCTTCAGGGAGGGGTTCTTGGGATGGCCCGCCCCGAAGATGAACAGGAAGATGAGGCCGATGACCGGCAGGCCGTACAGCAAGCTCAGGGCGATGTACTGGAAGGTGGACAGCATCTGCTTCTTGGAGGGCACCTGGGTGATGACCGGCATATCGGGTTCCGGCTGGACCGGCGCTTCGGGGGTCGCCTGGGGCGCTTCCGCCGCCACGGGCACGGCCGTCACCGGCTCCGCAGGCTCCTCCACGGGCTCCGCGGGAATGGGGTCAATGGGCCCGTTCTCCGGCACCTCCTCGACCACGGCCCCGTCCTCTATGAGGGACTTGCCGCATTCGCCGCAGAACTTGGCGTCGTCCTTGAGCTCGCTGCCACAATAGGGACACTGCTTCATAGGGCGCTCCTCACTTGATGATGGTGGGCAGGCCCTTCACGAAGGGCAGGTAGGCGCCGCTGCCCTTGAGGGCGCGGACGATGCCGATGATCTCGCAGACCAGCAGGAACAGGCTTCCCACGGCGGCCACCAGCCAGCCCAGGATGGGGATGATGCACACGAGGCCGCAGAGCAGGGTGCCGATGAAGATCCACAGAGCCTGGTTGGTGTGGTGCATGGCGTAGGCGGAGTTCCGGGCGCCCAGCATGGGCAGCACACCCATGGTGAGATAGCCCAGCATGGCCAGCATCCTGTTGTCGGCGATGTCCTGAGGATCGAACTGGGGATCGGTGTTGTTCACCACGACCACAGTCTCCTTGCCGCAGGTGGGGCAGAAACGAACGTCATCGGCGATCTCGGCGCCGCAATGCGGACAATACTTCATAGCAGATTACCTCCTATATATTCTTATAACAGTATACAACGGCTTTTTGGCAAAAACCAGCTACTTTTTGTGAAATTATTGGCGCAAAGGCGCGCCGTTCTCCCCGAGGATCCGGATGACGGTCTCGAAGGCCTTCTTGATCTCCTCGTCGGTCAGGGTGTGATCCTCCGCCCGGAAGTTGAAGGTGATAGCGAGGCTCTTCTTCCCGAGGCCCACGGCGGGCCCCCGGAACACGTCGAACAGGCGCCCCTTCTCCACGATCACGTCCACGGGCGCGGACTCGATGAGCTCGATCCAGTGGGCGCTCTCGCTCTCCTCCGGCACCACGATGGCCAGGTCCCGGCTCACCACCGGGAACTTGGGCAGGGGCTGGAAGGCCGGTGTGTCCACGGACAGGGCTACGATTTCCTCGAAGGACAGCTCCGCCATGTAGATGGGCCCGGGGATGTCCCAGGCAGCGAGCACGTCCGGGTGTACCTGGCCCAGCTCGCCCAGCTTCTTGCCGTTCACCAGTACGTCCGCCCGACGGCCCGGCTGGAAGCAGGCGACGTCGTTCTTCACGTACCTTGCTCCCTTGACGCCGAAGCGGTCCAGCAGGGTCTCCACCACGCCCTTGAGAGTGTAGAAGCTTTCGCCCTCGCCAAAGAAGATGAGGCCCACCTTCTTCTCCTCCCGGGGGAGCGTATCGCCGCCCAGATCGAAGTGGACGTTGCCCACCTCCATGAATCGGCCGTAGCCGGTCTTGCGGCGGATGTTCCGGGCGGCGGAGTCCAGCATCCCCATATAGAGGGTGGTCCGCATGAGGCTCTGGTCCTCGCCGAAGGGGTTCAGGAGCTTCACGGCGTCGTTGCGCGCATCGCCCGGAGCAAAGGCCAGGGCCTTGAGGGCGCCGGGGCCGGTGAAGTTGTAGTTGTACATTTCGAGGCACCCGCAGGCCACCAGCACGTCCTTCACCTTGTCCTCGGCCTGGAAGGGCTTGGCGAGGCACCCCTGGAAGGTGTCCCCGTTCATGAGCACGGCGGGGATGTTGTCGAAGCCGTAGATGCGGCCCACCTCCTCGGCGATGTCCGCGTCCGCTTCGATGCCGCTTTCGATGTCCGTGCGGAAGTGGGGGATCACCACGTGCAGGTCGTTGCCGTTAGCCGTGGCGGGGACCTCGATGGTGGAGAGGAGCTCCGCCATCTTTTCGCCGGTAAGGTTGGTGTTGAGGATCCGGTTCACGTGGCTCACGTCCACGTCGATCTCCCGGTCGGTGAGGCTTGCAGCGCACACGTCCACGGTGCCGCCCACGATCTTCCCCGCGTGAAGTTCGCTTACCAGCTCGATGCACCGCTCCAACGCCAGGTACGCGTTCACAGGCTCCACGCCCTTGATGAACCGGGCCGCGGCGTCGGTCACGTGGCGGAGCTTGCGGGCCGTGCGGCGGATGCTGCTGGCCTTGAAGGCGGCGGACTCGAAGAACACCGCCTTGGTGTCCTCGGTGATTTCGCTGTTGAGGCCGCCCATGACGCCGGCTACGCCCACGCCGCCCTGGGGGTCGCTGATAAGGAGCATGTCCTTGTCCATGATCCGCTCCTTTTTATCCAGGGTGACGACCTTTTCACCCTCCTCCGCGTTGCGGACGATGATATGCCCGTCCCGGATGCAGGCAAGGTCGAAGGCGTGGGTGGGATGGCCGTACTCCACCAGCACGTAGTTGGTGATGTCCACGATGTTGCTGATGGGCCGCATGCCCATCTCCTTGAGCCGCCGCTGCATCCAGGCAGGGGAGGGGCCGATCTTCAGATCCACGGCCGCCCGGCCCGTGTACCGGGGGCACAGCTCCCCGTTCTCCACGGTGACCTTCACGAGGTCGTTCACGTCCCCTTCGCCCTCGATGTGGGGGATGATGGGGGTCTTCATCTTCTGGCCCAGGGCCGCCGCCGCCTCGCGCACGAGACCGATGATGCTGTTGCAGTCGGGCCGGTTGGGGAGCACGGAGAAGTCGAAGATCACGTCGTTGCGGTCGATGGCCTCC
>JBGVAK010000053.1:0-2511 GCA_045224495.1 Christensenellales bacterium | reverse complement strand
GTCCTCGGTCTCTTCGAGGGGCATATGGCAGTCGGCGCAGTTCAGCAGCTTCGCATGCTTGCCGGCGAGGAAGGTCTCAAACTCCGGATGCTGGGCCTTGAGGAGCTTGGCGCCGGTGCTCTCCTGGGTCCAGTCGGAGAAGCCCACGGTCCCATCGGGCAGGACCATGTTGTCATAGAACGCCAGGATCGCTTCCGGCGTCATGGCCTCCACGCTGTCGTAGGGCATCATGGTCTCCTTGTCCGTGGGCGTGAAGTAGTACTCGATGTGGCACTGACCGCAGGACAGGGTGGCGGGATCGATCTTGCCGGCGTTCTCGCCCAGGGCCGTGTTCACGTAGCTGTGGGTCACCACCAGCTTGCCCTTCTCGCCCGCCTCGTTGCCGTGGCAGGTGTAGCAGCTGACGTTCTCCTCCATGAGGGCCATGGCCTCGTCGAAGGGGATCTTATAGGCGCTGACGCCCTGGTCGTTGACCAGCTTCGCGAAGTTCGGGGTCTTGCAGGTCAGGCAGTTGGCCAAGGGATGGGGCCGGGCGGTCTTGGCTACGTCCTCCAGGGTGTACTCATGGCCCCGGGCGGAGCCGTACTCCTTGGCGAAGCCGAAGCCCTCGTAGATGTTCTTGAGGTAAGGATCCTGATCGAGGTAGTCCACGATGTAGCTGTTCTTCTTATTGTCGCCCATGGTGGCTACGATCTCGGGATAGGCGGCTGCCCAGTCCGCGGCGTTGACGGTGCCGTCCTTGCTGGAAGCGGCGGGTGCGGCCACGGTCTTGTAGCTGATATCGTCACGGGTCAGGGGCGTGGTCCGATTGAGCCGGAACAACAGTTTTTCGCCGCCTACGATGCCGCCCAGCAGCAGCACCGCCAGAATGACGACGACCAGGCTGACCAGCAGCTTCGCCGCCTGATTTCTCTTTTCCATCTTATGCTCTCCTTTCTCCGCCTGAGCGGGTGCGGTGGTCCGGGTGATGACCTTCGCGGGACACTTCTCGGCGCACTTGCCGCACTGGGTACAGTTCTCGTAGGTGATCTTGGCCACATTCCCTTCCATATGGATGGCGTCGGATTCACACTGCTTCACGCACAGGCTGCAGCCGATGCAGCCGGCGGAGCAGACCTTCTTCACCTGGGGCCCCTTGTCCTTGTTCCGGCATTGGACCACCACGTGCTTCGATTCGGGAATTAGCTCGATGAGCCCCTTGGGACAGGCCTTGACGCACAGGCCGCAGGCCACGCACAGCCGCGGGTCCACCTGCGCCACGCCGTCCACCATGTGGATGGCGCCCTGAGGGCAGACGCTGACGCAGGAGCCAAGGCCCATGCAGCCGTAGTCGCACTCACCCACGTTGATGCCGGAAAGGGCTGCGGACCGACAGTCTCCGATGCCCACGTAGTTGCCCTGCTTCTTGGTGTTCTCGCAGGTGCCCTTGCAGCGGACGAAAGCCACCTGGCGCTCCAGGACCTCCGCTTCCTTGCCCATGATGCCGCCGATCTTCTCGGCGCAGGGGGCGCCGCCCACGGGACAGCCGTTCACCGGCGCTTCCCCGGCCACGATGGCTGCCGCCATGGCGTCGCAGCCCGCATAGCCGCAGGCGCCGCAGTTGTTGCCGGGCAGGCACTCCCGGACCGCCGCCTCCCGCTCATCCACGGGCACTTCGAACTTCTTGCCTGCGTAGACCAGGCCCACACCGACGATGACGCCGATGACTACGATCACGATTGTCGTTATGAGAATGACCATACTCTTCTACCTCCCTCAGAACGACAGTTTGGAGAAGCCCATGAAGGCGATGGACATGAGGGCCGCCGAGATGAGCACGATGGGCGCGCCCCGAAGCGGCGCGGGCAGGTCCTCCTCCCGGATGCGGGAGCGGATGCCGGCCAGCAGCACGATGGCGAGCGTATAGCCCACCGCGGAGCCGAAGCCGGAGAACACGCTCTCCAGGAAGGTGTAGCCGCTCATGGCGTTGAGCTGAGCGATGCCCAGCACGGCGCAGTTGGTGGTGATGAGGGGCAGATAGATGCCCAGGGCCTTATAGATGGCCGGAGAGGTCTTCTTCAGGAACATCTCCACGATCTGCACCAGGGCCGCGATGACCAGGATGAAGACGATGGTCTGCATGAACTCCAGGCCGAAGGGCACCAGGATATAGTCGTTGAGGAGGCTCGCTACGGCGGAGGCGATGGTCATGACGAAGATGACCGCCAAACCCAGGCTCGCCGAAGCCTTCATCTGCTTGGAGACGCCCAGGAAGGAACAGACGCCCCAGAACCGGCTCAGCAGCACGTTGTTGATGAGGGCGCTGCTGACGATGATCAGGATCAGGCTGTTGTTCATTTGGCTTCCTCCTTCCGATCCTCACAGGTCATGGTGCAGGCGGCGCAGTTGCCGTTGCAGCCGTCGTTCTCCACCAGCTGCCGCTGCCGGGTCTTGATGCCGATGGCGTTCATGATGATGATGAACAGGGCGATGACCAGATACGCCCCCGGCGGGAGGCTGAAGATGGCCGCG
>JBGVAK010000052.1:0-2919 GCA_045224495.1 Christensenellales bacterium | reverse complement strand
CACCCGTTCCGTGGCCGACGGTCTCATCGAGATCTACAAGCGCCAGCGCCCCGGCGAGCCTCCCACGGAGGAGAGCGCCCGGAGCCTCCTGAACGGCCTGTTCTTCGACAACCGGTACGACCTTGCCCGGGTGGGCCGGTATAAGTTTAATAAGAAGCTGAGCCTGAAGGCCCGCATCGTGAACCAGGTCTCCGCCGAGATGGTGGTGTCTCCCGTCACCGGCGAAGTGCTGCTGGAGGAGGGCGCCTTCATCACCAAGCAGAAGGCCGAGGAGATCCAGAACGCCGGCGTCAACGCCGTGTCCGTGAAGATCGAGGACAAGGCCGTGAAGGTGGTGGGCAACAACTTCGCCTCTGCCGCCGGGTTCCTGCCCTTCGCGCCCATCGAGGCCGGCCTCAACGAGGACGTCCACATCCCCACGCTCCTTTCTCTGCTCCCTGAGATGCAGGCTATGGAGGACGTGGAGAGCCAGAAGGACTTCCTGCGCAGCCATTACTACGATCTGATCCCCCGCCACATCGTCCCCGACGATATGGTGGCCTCCGTGTCCTACATGATCGATCTATCCTATGGGATCGGCAAGACGGACGATATCGACCATCTGGGCAACCGCCGCATCCGCAGCGTCGGCGAGCTTCTGCAGAACCAGATCCGAGTGGGTCTCACCCGTCTCGAGCGGGTGGTCCGGGAGCGCATGGGCCTGCAGGACATGGACGTGGTCATGCCCAGCAACCTCATCAACATCCGGCCTGTGACCGCTGCCATCAAGGAGTTCTTCGGCTCCTCCCAGCTGTCTCAGTTCATGGATCAGACCAACCCCCTGTCCGAGCTGACCCATAAGCGGCGTCTATCCGCTCTGGGCCCCGGCGGCCTCAATCGGGATCGCGCCACCTTCGAGGTCCGCGACGTGCACTACTCCCACTACGGCCGCATGTGCCCCATCGAGACCCCTGAAGGTCCCAACATCGGCCTGATCAACTCCCTGGCCACCTATGCCCGGATCAACGAGTACGGCTTCATCGAGGCCCCTTACCGGGTGGTGGACAAGGCCAACAAACAGATCACCGAGGAGATCGTCTATCTGACCGCCGACGAAGAGGACGGCGCCATCGTGGCCCAGGCCAACGAGCCTGTGGATCCCGAGACCCATTGGTTCATCAAGGACCGTGTGGTGGCCCGGAAGCTGGACCAGATCATCGAGGTCCGCAACTCCGAGATCGACTATCTGGACGTCTCCCCCAAGCAGCTGGTGTCCGTGGCCACGGCCATGATCCCGTTCCTCGAGAACGACGACGCCAACCGCGCCCTCATGGGCTCCAACATGCAGCGTCAGGCCGTGCCCCTTCTCAAGCCCGAGGCCCCCGTGGTGGCCACCGGTATGGAGTACAAGGCGGCGGCCGACTCCGGCATCGTGGTCCTCGCCAAGGAGGACGGCGTGGTGAGCTACGTGTCCGCCACCAAGGTGGTCATCACCACTCCCGCGGGCGTGCCCCATGAGTACAAGATGACCAAGTTCCAGCGGAGCAACCAAGGCACCTGCCTCAACCAGCGGCCCGTGGTCACCAAGGGCGAGGTGGTCAAGAAGGGCGACGTCATCGCGGACGGCGCCTCCACCGACGGCGGCGAGATCGCCCTCGGTCGGAACATCCTCATCGGGTTCATGACCTGGGAGGGCTACAACTACGAGGACGCGGTCCTCATCAGCGAGAAGCTGGTGAAGGAGGACGCCTACACCTCCATCCATATCGAGGAGCACGAGGTGGAGGCCCGCGACACCAAGCTGGGGGCGGAGGAGATCACCCGCGACATCCCCAACATCGGTGAGGACGCTCTCTCCCAGCTGGACGAGAACGGCATCATCCGTCCCGGCGCCGAGGTCCGGGCGGGGGACATCCTGGTGGGCAAGGTCACGCCTAAGGGCGAGACGGAGCTCACGGCGGAGGAGCGGCTGCTCAGGGCCATCTTCGGCGAGAAGGCCCGGGACGTGCGCGACACCTCCCTCAGAGTGCCTCACGGCGAAGGCGGCGTGGTGGTGGACGTGAAGGTCTTCACCCGCGAGAAGAGGGACGAGCTGAGCCCCGGCGTCAACCAGATGGTCCGCGTGTACATCGCCCAGAAGCGGAAGATCTCCGTGGGCGACAAGATGGCCGGCCGTCACGGCAACAAGGGCGTCATCTCCCGGATCCTGCCGGAGGAGGATATGCCCTTCATGCCCGACGGGACCCCGCTGCAGATCGTCCTGAACCCCCTGGGCGTGCCGTCCCGAATGAACATCGGACAGGTGCTGGAGCTCCACTTGGGCATGGCCTGCAAGAAGCTGGGCATCCACATCGCCACCCCTGTGTTCGACGGCGCTACCGAGGAGGACATCAAGCGCCTCCTGGTCCAGGCCGGCTGCGATGAGGACGGCAAGACCATCCTCTACGACGGGCGTACCGGACAGCCCTTTGAGAATCGGGTGTCCGTTGGCTATATGTATTATTTGAAGCTCCATCATTTGGTGGACGACAAGATCCACGCCCGGAGCACGGGCCCCTACTCCCTGGTCACCCAGCAGCCTCTGGGCGGCAAGGCCCAGTTCGGCGGCCAGCGCTTCGGCGAGATGGAGGTGTGGGCGCTGGAAGCCTACGGCGCCGCCAACACCCTGCAGGAGATCCTGACCGTGAAGTCCGACGACGTGGTGGGCCGTGTGAAGACCTACGAGAGCATCGTCAAGGGCGACAACGCCAAGACGGCGGGCGTGCCCGAATCCTTCAAGGTCCTCATCAAGGAGCTCCAGTCCCTGGCCCTGGACGTAAAGGTCCTGGGCGAGGATCGGAACGAGATCGAGATCACCGAGGACGACGAGGACGATCTCAGGCCCATGGACATCAACATCTCCGGCATCGAGGATATGCCCGATCTGCCGGTGGATGAGGA